>NZ_PEII01000007.1:0-384112 GCF_002750415.1 Paenibacillus sp. LK1 | reverse complement strand
CATTGCAATTTTAGCGGCTTTGACCTTCGTACCATCCTCCACCAAGGTAATACGGTACGGAATTGTTTTATTGCCGTTCGCCTTCACTTTGGCCCAATCCGCTGGACTCAACACACTTCCTGTAATGGAGATTTTTCCATCTACAACCGAAATGACATTTGCATTGAATGATACTTCATACTTATCCTCGATATAATCTTTGATTTCTCCCAAGGTGCTCGGCACTTCGGCACCACTCTCATTAACTAAACCTGCTGCGAGGAACTTCGCTCCAGTTTCGGTTACTCTGGCAACGTTAAGCGTTTTTAATCCGTTCGCTGGCGCGGCTAAATGCCATTGTGCGTATAGCATAGTGTTCTCGTTGATCACTGTTGTACCGTTTACAGATGTTCCGCTTCCATCTGCTACTGTGTTCCAACCTGCAAAAGCATATCCCTCTCTCGTAGGTGCAGCTGGCAAAGTCACTGTTTTTCCTGCTTCTACGGTCGCTGCAGTTGGGATATTACCACTTCCTCCATTAAGGTTAAAGCTCACTGTATACGTCACCTTCGGCTGGTCACCGCCTCCACCTGAAGAAGACCCTCCGCTAGGAGCTGAAACCGTAGTTGATGGTGTGTTTACAATAATGCTACCTTTCTGGTCACCCTGGACATTGCTCGGTCTTGCATCAAAAGTAGAATTTTGAGAACCAAAATTAAGTGTTACTGTTGTAATATTGGAAGCACCCAGTAGTTTAGAGATGGCGTTCAATACCAAGTTTACAACTTGCGCACCACTGCTCAGTTGGATTGTATTGTTAACAGCTTCAGCATCAACTGTTACATCCTGAATCGAACCACTGAGCAATTTCACGGATACGGATGCGCTAAAGATATCAACATCGTCAAATTTACCGTTCAATTGTACTGTTGCGTTGGCTGGCAGTTCTTTGGCCAATTCAACATCGGTGAAACCTTCGCCGTTCAGATCGCTCTCTTCCAATTTAGCTGATGATTGAACAATAACCTTCTGGGCTTTAGTGGTACCTTCAGCTACTAGACGAACTGTACCATCCTTTTTATTAACTAAAATGTTGACCAGCACTGAATCCACGAAATGAATAGAGTTCTCACCGCCACCCTCGACGTTGGTGGTGCCGTGAACTTTTACGTTTTTAATTGTTACGTCTCCACTGCCAATACCTGCTGCAAGTAACAGATTCCCCTTAATTTCGTAGTTTTCCAGAGTTACACCAGGCACATTAATAATCACATCGCCGTTGACTATCTTTGTCTCTTGCGTACTACCGTAAATTCCAGCCTTATCAATAGTTACTGTTTCTGCAGCAACTTCCCGGTTACTCATGGCAGATTCAATAAGCACAACCGCTTCTGCACGAGTTAACTGCTTCTGGGCTTGGAATGTACCATCTGGATACCCTTTCATGATTCCTTTCTCAATTACTGCCGCAACGCTCCCCTGGCTCCACGTAGGAATCTTTCCTGCATCTGTGAATTGTTTGACCCCTTCGGTGTTGCTAGTATTCAATCCAAGAATATTTGAAATCATTGTCGCAGCTTCCTGACGACTTACGTTGGAACCAGGGTGGAAGGTGTTATCCGAGTACCCTTTCACATAACCAGCATTGACTGCTTTTGCTACATCGTTATATGCCCAGTTGGACGGGGACAAATCTTTAAAATTAGCTGCGCTTGGGTCTGTGAATCCAAACATGCGATTAACCAATGTAATGAATTCGGCGCGCGTAATAGAATTATTCGGTTTTACTGAACCATCTTGATAACCTTTCAAGGTACCATTCTCAATCCAGCTTTGAATTTGTTGCTCTGCCCAGTGTCCTTGTACATCATTTACAGATTGTGCAGATACAGCACTCAGCGAAGACAATGCCATACTCAAACTTAGAGCACTAACAACTGCTCCTTGTAGTTTCTTCTTTTTACTCATGTTATCCTCCTAAAGTCTTATGTAATATCCATCCAAAATCGTTTTAACAGGTTGTTAGCTGATTGATAGAAATATAACAATCTGTTGTATGAGTCTAATTAACTACCAAACTAGATCTATACTACCATATGTTAATAGAATTATTCTACTATATTTTAACTTTTTAATAATAGTTCAGGAAGGGAACTAGTATTCTTTCCCACAAAACCTCACTATTTACAAGCCTTGTCCAGCTACTCAGCGTCAAATTTGCATATTTACCCCATATACCTTTCAGTTTTGTGCACTGATATAAATGATACCAAGTCTGATTCCAGAATGAGCTCTTAAAGTACCTCAAGTAGCATGATATAACTATTAAAAACAATTGGTACTATAAAATCATGTTGAAATCGTTTTATCCAAATAGTCTTGATATATCACTAGTTCTAGAGATTTTTGTTATTAGTAGAATAGGAAACAGAAATTTCATTGCAGGGGTAAGCCCTCTGTTTTACTTTTCTATTTTTCTAGCTCCCCTTCATCAAACTGCGCATGAGGTTTCAAACTGCTTTCTCATGTTCTTCTTCTTGTATCAATACGATTTTTTTCATACTTCAAAACATAACAATTAACCACCGGTTGCCTGCCAACTACGAGGTAACTTGGCTCTTTCCTCAACCGGAGTTTTACCGGCTTATTGTGTCTAACTTGGCTAAACGCAAACAAAAAAAGACCCCGGAAAAACCGGAGTCTGATGCTAGCGATAATTCAATTGGTAACCATCTAACCATATATGTAGGTCGGATTGTCCGGATGATTATAATTTGATTACGTTAGCCGCTTGCGGTCCACGCGCGCCTTCGACGATGTCGAATTCTACGGATTGACCTTCTTCCAAAGTTTTGAATCCTTCGGATTGAATTGCGGAGAAATGTACGAATACGTCGCCGCCGTCTTCAGTTTCAATGAAACCGTAACCTTTTTCTGCGTTGAACCATTTTACTTTACCTTGCATGCACTAACATTCCCTTCGTCATCAAATGAAGTGAGGTTGTGTCAAAGACCCTTGCCCACAACTCAGATAATACCATCCAAAGTTATCCATTGTCAATTGGTAAAGTAAATGTTTTCTTGGAATTTTTTGTAGATTAATTGGGGATTGTGTTGAACGATGGGGTATTGCTAATATATCAGTTTACTAGACGAGTGATAAGACAATTTTTAAATATTAATTACAGATTTATTGGAATTCTTCTACTGTGCGAATAACATCAAAAATGATACAATTTATAAAGTTTAAAATTACATATTTTAACTACAATAGCCAGAGGATAATCAACGATGATCTATTCAAAGTATTACAGAAAGTGGAGCTTACTAGCAATACTAATTTTCGCCAGTATCACATTATGCACATTACTAATGCTACCGACAACTGCCGCTGCTAAAGAAAAACAAATCTCAGCCGATCAACTCAAAAGTAAAAGCCGTCTCTCCTTCACACTGCGGGATGCAAATCAAACGCCTTATACCGTTTATCTATTCGCGGACGATGAAAAGAAATCTACCCTTACAGAGCCTAATGACTGGACAAACAATAAAACAGGCGACAAAAGTTATTCTGGAACGTATCGTGCAGCGCTTCTAAAAAAAGGTGCCAAGTATGGAACCGTTCAAACCACTAAGTTAACCATCGAAACCATTATTTTGCCTCAGACCTGGAATTACACAATTAAAGGGAAAGAAGCAGGAACACCTGACATGTTAATGCTTACAGATTGGGGAACTTCCAACTTCAATGAGGTGCACACTTATATAATCCGTTCTGGTGTGTTACAACCAATAAAATTCACCGACAATAAAGGCAAAAAGATTTCCGACACATACTGGGCTCTAAAGAAATAATGGTATCCGCAGTTTGTCAGGCTCCAGAATACAATTCAAATATTATAACAATGTGCAGTTCAAGTATGCAGTCGATACGTTCAAGCTAAATGTCAGCAAGCTGGAGCTGCGTCTCAACGATACCCGCTATCTGGATCAATCATCTTGGCCAAACTCCGGGATGGGGGATCGTGCCTATCTGGAGAATCTTAAGGCCGCTGCATCAAAGGGCATGTTGCCAGGTCGCTCTGACATCAAGATTGGAATGACTCTCAAGTCTGTGCAGAGTAATCTAATTAAACCTAAATCTCGTGGAAACGGGGAATGGGGAGCCTTTTATTACTCCCTCAATTTGGCTTAGGCTTTGATTCATATATGCATGGACTGAATGCCAAGTCACGTATAGCCATTCTGCAACTTTACAACGAGAAACAAAATCTTGCTCCACAAAATGTGAGGCTATGGCTGGGTAAACCTAATAATGAATATTATAACGAAACAGCCGGTGGATATGAAATGACCTGCAGACTGGGGAAACATACAATAGTGTTTAATTATGAGGAAGAGGACGATTTAATCGATTTTACAAATATTTATTAGAAAACATTAGAAATTAATAAAAGGATGAAGAAATGTCCCCTCAGGGATATTCCTCATCCTTTATCATATTTTAATACCTTTTAGTATCTACAATGATACTGTCTACTGCGTAAGATATCTCATATGCGTTCTTTTGCACCTTAGCCTGTTTACGTTGGATGAGCCAATCTTTGGCTTCAACCTTCAGGCTACTCATCTTCATCAGAATTGCATGATCGTTTTCCATAATGCTTTTAAGCCTAGCTTGTTGAGGTAGAGAAGCCTCACCTGAGTATTGTTGTAACATGGCATCAATAATGACCTGACGCTTGTCCACGAATTGCTCCAATGTTTCTGAGTCTGCCTCTTCAATGGTAAGCATAATATCATGTGTTAATTGTTCTAACTTTGTAATCAGATCATCCATGAACGGCTCCAAGCTCAGATGAAGATACCATTTTGCTTGCCTGAACCCAAGTTTCTTTCAACTCTTTCAAATAACCCAAGGCTTCCTCAGCAGGTTCAGCATTCTTCTTCGTGTTGGCATCAATAAGCAGAAAATTAATATATTCGTACAGCGCATTAAGATTCTCTGCAATATCAGCAGAGCGATCCAAAGTAACTGATAATTCACTTACAATGGTTTGTGCTTTCCCGAGGTTTAGACTAACCTTCTGATAATCCTTGGCACTTAATCCATCAATCGCTGTCCGCACAAAACGAATAGCTCCATCATACAACATAATCAACAACTGACCCGGGGAAGAAGTCTGAACGGACGACTGACGATATTGATCATATGGAGACTTAATCATATTTACACCCTTTCACTCTCAAGTAAAAATTTAACTAGCAAAGAAGCTGGATAAACTAGACGACTGACTTTGATATTTATTCATTGCAGTTTCCATTGCAGTAAATTGCTTGTAATAACGATTTTCAAGATCACTCAGACGTTTTTCCAAGGCTGTGATTTGAGTATTGTAACCTTTGAGTGTTTTACCCATAACACTTTCTTCCTTGTAAATGCTGTTAACATCACCGCTATATTTAGTCGTACCCGCACGTTCTGCAACTTTGGTCATTGCTGTATCCATCTCTTTGTATAACTTACCAAAAATGGAGCTATCAGTATTTGTCCCTGTACCTTGCAATATATCGGAGACCTGCTGTGGATTTCCAATTATAGCTTTTTTGAACTTCTCTTCATCTAGATAGATTTTCCCATTTTCATAATACTTACCACCCGTGATGCCAATGTTGCTTAGTTCCCCCATTTTCTCGCCCATAATAATTCTCATTGTTGAAGCGAGGTTTGAGAGAATATCATCGTTCTTGAGTAGACCACTCTTGGCCTTTTCCTCCCATAACTTAATATCACTCTCTGTCATGGCACTTCGTTGTTCTGAGGTAAGCGGTTGGAAGCTGCGATACTTTTCTTCACCAACCTTGGTGTTCAATAAGTCCAACATCGTATTATAATCCGCTATAAAAGCCTTCACCGTCTCTAGTGCTTTGTCCGGATCGCTCTGGATATTTATCGTAAAAGGCTTGTCGCTAGTTATAATTCCGTTAGAATCTCTTGTAACAGTCTCTGCCAAAAGATTCATTTGCACACCGTTGTAGGTAATTATATTACTAGTAGGTGGAGGATCTAACTTTTTTCCATTAATTAGAACAATAGCATCTTTCGCCGCGATGTCTGTGACCACTGCAGTCGATCCTTGTCCAAAAACATCCATTAATGAATTATTCCCAGCATCCGGTGCCTCAACGTCAAGTTTACCTGTAGAACCTAGATCTTTAGATGCGATGGTAAACTTGCCTGTCAGATCATCGAAACTAGCTTTTACATTCAAGTCAGTTTTACTATTGATTTTCGCAATAATAGAAGAAACCGTATCTTGCCCGGTAAACGTCATTTCTACATCATTAATTTTAATTTTGTATTCTTTGGAATAATCACTAGTACCTAAACTTGTTGTTGGTTGTCCAAATTTTATACCGTTAGCAAGTTCGGCAAGTGACTGCCTTGAGCTATAGCCTTGACCCTTACCGTCAGTTTCTTGCGCTTTTGCAGTAGCTAATTGTTCAATTGACACTTCCATCTTAATACCATTAGCTGTTGCACCCGCTTCTGCTTTAACGGCATCCGAGTTACCTGTAACAACAGCTTTTTGTGTATTAAGTGCCGCAGACTGTCTGTATGTTTGCTGTAACTTGGTGTTTCGGAATTCATACATCTTACTATTCAATTCTCGATAACTATCACGCTGCCATTCCAGCAATGTTTTTTTCTGGTTCAACTTATCTAGCGGAGCTCGTTTGGCTGTCATAAGTTCTTTGACCATGCTATCAATATCCATACCGGAGAACCCGTTTATACGCATAAATTCAACTCCTCGCACGTTAGAATATAATTTGTACTTTGTACTTTATACTTTCTCGTCGATCAGGATTCCAGCTATTTCCATCATCTTGGCTACCAGATCCAGTGTCTTCTCAGGCGGAATCTCGCGAAGCACTTCACCTGTTTCCTTATTTAGCACCTTCACCATAATATCATGTGTCTTCTCATGGATGCTGATGTCCAGCGTCGTTTCTGGACCTTGGAGGGCTTTTACCGCTCGATCAATGTTACGGATCAGCAGTTCTTCTCCCACAGATAGATTCATACCCTGTTTTTCTTTGTTATAGGCTTCTTTCGCTGTCCTGATGTTTGCTATGTCGGCTCCCGCTTGAGAAGCGCCCGCCGGGTTCTGTAATTCTATAGCAGGGTTTGCAGATGAGGCAGCAGATAAGGAAAATTGAATGTTCACCCTTGAACGACCTCCAACTATTTCGCATTTATAGTATATATCGGCTTATGGACTATTTAGCTTTAGCAAATATGTAAAATCTAATAAAAAAACCTTGGATCATAGATCCAAGGTTTAGGATGAAGCAAGATAAAATTAACGAAGCAATTGCAGAACGCCTTGTGGCTGTTGGTTTGCTTGCGCCAACATTGCTTGAGCTGCTTGAGCCAAGATGTTGTTTTTCGTTTGGCTCATCATTTCTTTAGCCATGTCAACGTCACGGATACGGGATTCAGCAGCTGTCAGGTTCTCAGAAGCTGTTCCTAAGTTGTTGATTGTGTGCTCCAGACGGTTTTGAACAGCACCCAGTTTAGAACGCTCGCTGGATACAGTTGCAGTTGCTTTATCCAGAACTGCGATTGCAGCAGCTGCACCTTCTTTAGTGGAGATGTTCAGAGCAGCTTCGCCTTTAACATCGTTAGTTCCATCAGTTACAGTGTTTTCTTTAGTGAAACCAGCATCGCCAGCTTTACCAGTGATACCCAGAGCGGAAGAACGCATGTCGCCGATAGAAAGGCTCATGGATTGACCAGTGTTAGCACCAATTTGGAAAGAAGTTTCAAAGTTCTTCTGAACTCCGCCATCTTTCAAAGTGATTCCGTTACCAGCTTCACCTTTAGCATTAGATGTGATCACCAATTTATTTGCATCAGCACCTGTACCTACGGAAAGTGTTACACCTTCAATTTTAGTAGCAAGAGTGTCAACAATTGCTTGAGCAACATCACCAGCACCTACAGTAGCACCAGCCTTAGTCAAGGCACTAATATTAACTCCTAGTGCGCTTCCTTTGTACTCACCTTTTGTTGCATCGTAGAACTCAACCTGTTGACCATTAATAGTCACACCAGTACCAAGCAATTTCTCTGCTGCTGCCGGAGAAGTTATGCTCGAGAAGTCAAGTGTACCTTTTGCAGCGGTATAAGTTGTAGTACCAACCGAAACTGCACCACCTGCTGCATCTGTACCATTTATTTTCGCAACGGTCATATTACCCTTGGATCCATCAAATTGACCGCCATCTTCTTGTTTAACTGCAGAGATAGTAACTTTACCAGCTGCATCAGCTGTTGCTGTAAAGCTACCTTTCAATGTATCATTTGCATCAATAGCTTTTTGTAATTCAGCAGCATATTGGGCTCCAGTTGCAGCTTCATCAGCAGGCAATGTAGTCAACTTAGCAGACAGATCTTGACCATTGATAGTAACTGTCAGTTCATCACCAATTGCGCCAACAGCAGCAGGAGCATCAAGGGTTTGGCTTGCTTGTGCATGAGTAGTCAAACCACCACTTACAAATCCGTCTTTAGCAACGCCAGTACCTGTAAGGTTAGTTTTACCATCACCTTGCAACAATTTTTGAGTATTGAACTCAGTCGTGTTACCGATACGGTTGATTTCGGAAGTCAATTGGTTCATTTCGTCTTGCAGAGCTTGACGATCGGAATCCGTGTTTGTTCCGTTTGCGGATTGGTTAGCAATCTCGCGTTGACGTTGCAGGATAGAGTGAGTTTCGTTCAAAGCACCCTCAGCTGTTTGGATCAAAGAGATACCATCTTGAGCGTTACGGGAAGCTTGATCCAAACCGCGGATTTGACCGCGCATTTTTTCGGAAATTGCCAGACCTGCAGCATCGTCACCAGCACGGTTGATGCGAAGACCGGAAGACAATTTTTCGATATTTTTGTTAGTGTTAGCAGTGTTTGCAGACAGTTGACGGTGTGTGTTCAATGCCGCGATATTATGGTTGATAATCATTAGAGTGTTTCCTCCCTGAAAATAAATTAGTTCCACATCCATGTGGTAAACGCCGCGACATTAAGGTCGGCCGCCCTGCCGAAGCAGCGTCTAAATTATATATCGACGGAAGGTGAACAACTGTTTATAGCAAATTGGAATATTTTTAATCTTTTTTTATTCCACCATTACGTAGTCGCTCCATAAATGCCTCAACATTGGCTGCCAAAGGCGTAGCAGACTCACGATTTGTCTCCTGAATGGACGCATAAATCTCTTGGCGAAAGATATCAATATGCTTAGGTGCAGAGATCCCGATGCGGACGGTATCTCCTTCTACAGCGAGTACGGTCACCTCAATATGATCCTGAATGACAATGGACTCACCCTTTTTTCTTGATAGTACCAGCATGTCAGACCCCACCCTTCACGGATTTAGCTTCTTCGTCTTCGGTCCAGATGAGATGACGCGTCTCATATAGTGACTGATGGAGTACAACTTGCTTGCCCAGGCGCTGCTCAGGATTGAGGACAACAGGTGCAAGAAGGTTCATTGTGGATTTATTTGTTTGCGAATGGATCGTGACCATAGAGTAGACAGACACCCGTTCAGCAATCTCCAATTCTTCCTTATCTACCTCGCTCAGCTCAAAACTATAATTTGGAACGAACGTAAACGGGCTTACCAGCAAAAAAGAAAGATCCTTTTCTCTAACAGACTGTAGATAACTAAAAGGCGTATCTTCCCATGCAATTAATGCAAATTCAGTTTCTTCTTCAAATCCAGGTAACCCTTTGGGAAATTGATATATGTCTTTCTCTTGAACCTCTACTTCTCCCCACATGCTTGTCTGAATATGAATAATAAACGCCTCCTTGGCGGTGAATTTATACAAAAAGAGCTATAGAGGGCTGCATCCGAGACCGTCTATAGCTCTACATTATAACTTACAACTCCATATCTATGGCAGGTGGAGTATATTGTACTGATGCATATTGTTTAACATAAATATCTAGCTTACCTCTCTGATACTCAATCTCCGGTTTATTCACAATAACATTCATTTCAGAGACTGCTGGTTCATAGCTGATGTTAGGTGGTCTTTTAATAACTCGAGTATCTACGTTATCAAATGAGGCCGGGGTTCTTGTTTCTGGAAACGGTTGAGGCTGCCAGTCTGAACCAATGATGTTGGCAATTGTGTTGCCAGGTTTGTGAATCGCGGCCAACTGGTTGCCCTGTTGTACACGCGAGGCTATATTTTGTAAAAAGTTTTGTTCAATACCTGAGTAAATTCGAGCATTCATATCAATCATATTCCCACCTGTATAAGCAGAAAAAGCTTTGCTCTGATCCACATGGAGCTCGATTGGATGGCTCTCGACCGTCAGTTTCGCCGGCTTAGTATTTAACTGAACTTCCGCTTTAGGCTGACGAATCGAATATTGTCCTGGGTCGGCATCAATATTTAATATAGATGGCGTAGTTCGGAACTGAACGATAGGAAGAGTCTTCATAAGTTAACTCCTCCTTTTTATCTCAGGAAGTCCACCAGAGATGGCGATATAATTTTCGCACCTGCAGACAGAGAAGCATTATAAATATTTTCCTGAATTTTAGATTGCATTGCAAGTTCCGCATAATCCGCGTCTTCTACCTTGGATTGCAGATCTGTTAAGTTAATACCAAGATCCTCCAATCGACCCATCATGAGGTCAACACGGTTGGTTTTTGCACCAATCTCGGAGCGAATTGACAGCATTTTATCCATACGAGTATCGATGTTATTCAACTGATTGGATAGCTCCTTTTGATCGCCCTCAGTCAAAGCCTTCATAATCGTGTTTACTATAGTAAAGAAATTATCTTCTTCTGTCTCCGTTCCAAACACTTCATTTCCGCTCACATTGATAGGCAGTTGTACACTCTCACCTACAATAAAATTAATTTTCCCTTTATCGGTCACAACGGAAGCAGCGTTTGTTGTATCTAGAGTACCATCAGCATTGGCCGGGAAGTCATACGGTTTTACATCATAGGTTTCACCATTAAAAATGTACTTGCCGTTTAGCTTACTGTTGGAGATATCAATGAGTTGTTCCTTAAGCTGCTTCACTTCCTCATTAATGCTATCAAGCGCAGACTGAGGGTTCGTTCCCGTCGATGCATTTACTGTTAATTCACGCAGTCGCTGCATAACTTCCCCTGCTTGGTTCATGACGGTATCGTTAAATTCAAGCCATGATACAGCAGTGTCCACGTTTTTCTGATACTGCTCATTGGAAGATAGTTCAGCACGATATCGAAGGGAGTACGTGATCCCTACTGGATCGTCAGAAGGCTTGTTAATTTTACGACCTGTCGCCAACTGGGTTTGGGTGTTGTTCATCTGCTGTGCATTCCGGTTCAGGTTCAAAAGTAGTTGTGAACTGAGCATATTATTAGTTATTCTCATGGTCTGTTAAGTCACTCCCTTCTATTATCTGCCTACCGTTCCGGTGGAGTTAATCAATTTATCTAGCAATTCATCATATGTGGTCATAAAACGAGCAGATGCGCTGTAGGCATGCTGGAATTTGATCATATTTGCCATCTCTTCATCAAGGGATACGCCGCTGACCGATTGCCGTCTAGTATCCACTTGCTCCACCAGGAATTCAGAGTTCGAAGTCTGACGAGCGGCTTCCTGAGACTGAACACCAAGTTGACCTACAATTGCGCTGAATTGAGCACCAATTGTTGCATTACGAAGTCCATCAGCTGACTTCATTGGTGTATCCTTGAGGTTAGCAAGCAGAATAGCAAGTGTATTATTCCCTTTAATTACGGTCTCCGTTCCAGAAGCATCCGTTGTCCGTAGCGAGGTAGCAATCTTGTTAGGATCAGCCAAAATTTCGGCATTCAATGAGATATTTCCAGCTGTAATCGTAGGCCCACCACCAGCTGCTGTAAAGAACGGTACTCCTGGTGAATTGGTTCCGTCCATGCTGTACCCAAGCTGATGCAGACCATTCAAACCTTTAACCGTAACCTTCAGATCTGTAGCCAATGTCCGCGCCGCACCAGTATATGTAACACCATCCAGTACAGTATTATCTGGTAAGACAGAACCGGCAGGAAGCGTGATCTCAATATCTCCGTTGGCAAGCGTGTTAGCCAGGTCATCCATTTGTTTCTGGTAGTCACTGACCAATGTATCTCTGGATTTAATCATCCCGTGAACTTCGCCGTTGGTAAGATTACCTGCCGTGTAAGCTGCATTGAGGTAAGCGGGGTCAACGACAGCCTGGACCGCCCCACCTGTAACCAGCGCTTGTCCATTCATCTGAATGGAGTATCCTTGTGGCGAGTCGGTAACGGTAATATTCATAATCTTGGACAGCTTGTCCGCCATCAGGTCACGCTGGTCACGCAAATCGTTGGCATTGTCGCCAAGCGATTCGATCTTAACGATCGAACTATTCAGGTTAGCAATGTTACCCAGGTAGCCTTGGATTTCACTACTTTTCACAGAGATGTTACTGTCCAGATCCTCACTGAGTGCACCCAACTGACGGCTAATCTGATTCATCGCATCTGTCAGAGCCAGCGTGGTTTCTTTAACAATACGACGTGCCGTTACATCCTCTGGATTTTTGCTCAGATCGGACCAGGATTTATAGAAGTTATCCATTACAGTCCTAAATCCGGTGTCCGAAGGTTCATTCACAATGGCTTCAAGTTTTTCCAACGTATCTCGCTGAATGGACCAACTTCCGAAGTTGGTATTTTCATTACGATATTGATCATCAAGGAACTTTTCACGCACACGGGTAATGGAGTCGAACTCCACCCCTGTTCCGAGTTGTCCTGGTGTTGTACTGTGCAAAAATGCAAACGGCTCCATAGGAATAGACGCCTTCATGTTTACCGTTTGCCGGGAGTACCCTTCCGTGTTGGCATTTGCCACGTTATGTCCTGTTGTGCTAAGCGCTGTCGTCTGTGTGAACAAGCTGCGTTTAGCCGTTTCGATTGAATGAAAAGTAGATGTCACCTTGTTTCCCCCTAATTAATCAGGCACGTGTATCAAAAAGACCAATTCGCCCTGGATTACCGTTCTTATCAGCAGGATGCTGATATGTGGCATCCTGTTCCGGCCGAGAAGCAAATATGTCCATTGAGAGATCAATAAACATCAATGATTGCTCGATCAGTTTTTGATTCAATTGATTAATTTCTTTCAATTCCTGCAATGTTCCCGCTAGCTTCTTCTGGACTTCAAGCAATCGCTGTTTATCAGCCGGATCAAAGATTAGCTTGGAGATCTCTGTGATATTCAGGTTAAGCATCGACTTGATGCCCCGCTCCTGAAGCAGTTCATGAACTGCACTCAGTCGTTCGCTCTCAAGTGGCTCCTGCTGTTTCATAAACTTGGATTCCTTATTCATTACAGCAATGAGTTGATCCACATCGTTTTTGACAATAACCTGTCTCTTGATCTCGCTGAGTGCCAGCATCTCGCGGTGACTTTGTTCCATTTGCTGCAAAACTGCAATTAATCTGTCCAGTGCTGCCATTACGTGATCACCTATTCCTTATCAAAAGACTTAAAGTACGGCAGTAACTTGTCAGCAAGCTTGCTACTGTCCACTTGGTAAGTTCCCGAACTTACCTGTTCTTTCAGTTCCTGTATCCGTTGTATACGTCCTGCATCCTGTGTACGACCTTGTTCCTCAAGCATCTTCATCGCCTCCGGAGAAATGGATACCTCGTCCTTACGGCGGCTCTTTTTGGCATCAGCCTGCTGATTGGATTCAACGTTCCTCTGATATGAATTGATTGCACCAATTCTACTCGGTTCATTGATTTTCATACGAATTGCACTTCCTTCCACCTTAGGATTTTTAACATTATCTTTATGTTCTCGAACGATTAGGATAATAAAAAAAACCGATAATCTTTAATAAGTTTATCGGTACGTTCCAAAACATTTGTTATAGCAAAACTTGTATTTAAGCCCTCATTCCTATAGATCCCGTAGTTTGTCGACAGCATTATAGGTTCGTCCGCCTATGCTGCCGTTATCCTTCTGACCTACTTCTCTAGCCGCTCCAGCCAAATCTTTGGTCAAACGATTCCGGCAAGAGTCGCACATATGGCCATCACGAATCAGGGTTCCGCACACTTCACAAGGATACATCATATTTGGGGCGTTTTCGATGGAAATACGTCCCTCACGAATGAACTTGGTAATATTTTTAATTGAAACGTCTGTTGCATCAGATAGTTCCTGTATGTTAGTGCCCTTGTTTTCGCGCAGATATTCCACACAAGTCTGGTATTCCAGTTCAATTTCCTTGATACAGTTCGAGCACACATCCCGAAAATTCAACGCATATAATTTGCCACAACGCGGACAATTACCCAGATTCATCGCTAAAACGCCCCTCTCAAACTTCCTCTTCCGAATGGATAATAACTATACATTACCTTATTTTCTCACTTCAAGTCCATAGCCTCTTTGCGAATAAAAAAGGGGTATAGGGTGCATGTATGCGCAACCTATACCCCTGATCTAAATCCTTAATTCAATGTTTTGATGCTTAGTACAGAAGTCCATGCACTTATATTTTGATCGTTCAGTGCACGAATGCGATATTTATGAAGGCTTGATGGAAGCAAATCGGAATGAACAAAGGTTGTATCATTTATAGTCGCTACGATTTGACCATCTGCTTCAATTTCATATGAAGAGGCACCGTTCACTGCATCCCATGTTAATACAATACCCGTTCTGTCTGAGGTGCCTTTCAATACTGGGGTGCTCAATTGTGTTGTTCCTTTAATCAAATCACTCCATGTCCCTACCCCAGCTGCATTCTTCGAGCGGATGCGGAAGGTGTGATCCGTGTTGGCTGTAAGACCACTTTTCGTGAAGGCAGTAGCAGTTGTGGATAATACGGTGCCATCTATCTCCAGATCGTAACCAGTTGCTCCAGTTACTGCGTTCCATTTCAAAGCTATTGCCACATTCGTGACGGAGTTTATAGTGAATCCAGTAACGGAAGCAGGCAATGTGCTTTGCGTCAAAATGGCTGTCCACGCACTTGTATTGGTGTCGGTCAGCGCACGTACGCGATATTTATGTGCTGTTCCTGCGAACAGACTGCTATGCGTATATGAAGGGTTGTTCACTGCCCCCACGACCACGCCATCAGCTTCTACTTCATATTTGGTAGCGTCGGCGATTTCTGCCCACGTCAGGTTAATAACCGTTTCTTCCGATGTCGCTTTCAACACTGGGGTGTTCAATTGCGTGGTTCCACTAATCAAATCACTCCATGTTCCTACACCTGCAGCATTCTTCGAGCGTATGCGGAAAGTGTGATCTGTATTGACTGCAAGACCACTTTTCGTGTAGGCAACTCCGGTGACAGCAACAACTGTTCCGTCGATCTCCAGATCGTAACCAGTTGCTCCGGTTACTGCGTTCCATTTCAAAGCTATTGCTGCATTCGTTACCGAGCTAATAGTCAATCCGCTCACGGATGCTGGAATTGTACTTTGTGTCAAAATGGCTGTCCACGCACTTGTGTTGGTATCGGTCAGAGCACGTACGCGATATTTATGCGCTGTTCCTGCGAGCAAGCTGCTGTGCGTATACGATGGTTCGTTCACGATCCCCACGACCACGCCATCGGCCTCTACCTCATATTTCGTAGCGTCGGCGATTTCTGCCCATGTCAGATTAATAGCCGTTTCTTCCGATACAGCTTTCAATACTGGTGTGTTCAATTGCGTGGTTCCGCTAATTAAATCACTCCATGTTCCTACGCCAGCAGCATTCTTGGAACGGATGCGGAAGCTGTGATCTGTATTGGCTGCGAGACCACTCTTCGTGTAGGCAACGCCAGTAACAGCGACAACTGTACCGTCGATCTCCAACTCGTAACCTGTCGCTCCAGTTACTGCATTCCATTTTAAAGCTATTGCCGTATTGGTTACGGAGTTTAAAGTGAATCCAGTAACGGAAGCAGGCAACGTGCTTTGCGTCAAAATGGCTGTCCACGCACTTGTGTTGGTATCGGTCAGAGCACGTACGCGATATTTATGCGCTGTTCCTGCGAGCAAGCTGCTGTGCGTATACGATGGTTCGTTCACGATCCCCACGACCACGCCATCGGCCTCTACCTCATATTTCGTAGCGTCGGCGATTTCTGCCCATGTCAGATTAATAGCCGTTTCTTCCGATACAGCTTTCAATACTGGTGTGTTCAATTGCGTGGTTCCGCTAATTAAATCACTCCATGTTCCTACGCCAGCAGCATTCTTGGAACGGATGCGGAAGCTGTGATCTGTATTGGCTGCGAGACCACTCTTCGTGTAGGCAACGCCAGTAACAGCGACAACTGTACCGTCGATCTCCAACTCGTAACCTGTCGCTCCAGTTACTGCATTCCATTTTAAAGCTATTGCCGTATTGGTTACGGAGTTTAAAGTGAATCCAGTAACGGAAGCAGGCAACGTGCTTTGCGTCAAAATGGCTGTCCACGCACTTGTGTTGGTATCGGTCAGAGCACGTACGCGATATTTATGCGCTGTTCCTGCGAGCAAGCTGCTGTGTGTGTACGAAGGTTCATTCACTGTCGCTACTACCACACCATCGGCTTCTACTTCATATTTCGTAGCGTCGGCGATTTCTGCCCACGTCAGGTTAATGGTCGTCTCTTCCGATGCGGCTTTCAAAACTGGTGTATTTAATAATGTGGTTCCGTTAATCAAATCGCTCCATGCTCCTACACCTGCAGCATTCTTCGAACGGATGCGGAAGGTGTGATCTGTGTTGGCTGCAAGACCACTCTTCGTGTAGGCAGTAGCAGTAGTGGATACTAACATGCCATCAATCTCCAGGTCATATCCCGTAGCTCCAGTTACTGCGTTCCATTTCAAAGCTATTGCTGCATTCGTTACCGAGCTAATAGTCAGTCCGCTCACGGAAGCTGGAATTGTGCTTTGCGTCAAAATGGCTGTCCACGCACTTGTGTTGGTATCGGTCAAAGCACGTACACGATATTTATGTGCTGTTCCTGCCAGTAAGCTGCTATGCGTGTACGAAGGTTCGTTCACTATCGCTACTACGCCATCAGCCTCTACTTCATATTTCGTAGCGTCGGCGATTTCTGCCCATGCCAGGTAAATGGTCGTCTCTTCCGATGCGGCTTTCAAAACTGGTGTGTTTAATAATGTGGTTCCGTTAATCAAATTGCTCCATGCTCCTACACCTGCAGCATTCTTCGAACGGATGCGGAAGGTGTGATCTGTGTTGGCTGCAAGACCACTCTTCGTGTAGGCAGTAGCAGTAGTGGATACTAACATGCCATCAATCTCCAGGTCATATCCCGTAGCTCCAGTTACTGCGTTCCATTTCAAAGCTATTGCTGCATTCGTTACCGAGCTAATAGTCAGTCCGCTCACGGAAGCTGGAATTGTGCTTTGCGTCAAAATGGCTGTCCACGCACTTGTGTTGGTATCGGTCAAAGCACGTACACGATATTTATGTGCTGTTCCTGCCAGTAAGCTGCTATGCGTGTACGAAGGTTCGTTCACTATCGCTACTACGCCATCAGCCTCTACTTCATATTTCGTAGCGTCGGCGATTTCTGCCCATGCCAGGTAAATGGTCGTCTCTTCCGATGCGGCTTTCAAAACTGGTGTGTTTAATAATGTGGTTCCGTTAATCAAATTACTCCATGCTCCTACACCTGCAGCATTCTTCGAACGGATGCGGAAGGTGTGATCTGTGTTGGCTGCAAGACCACTCTTCGTGTAGGCAACGCCGGTGACAGCGACAACTGTGCCGTCGATTTCAAGATCGTATCCAGTGGCTCCAGTTACAGTTGTCCATTTTAACGCTATAGCCGTATTGGTTACAGAGTTCACTGTTAGTCCTGCAACAGAACCTGGTAGCGTATTTTGACTCAGTACGGCTGTCCACGCACTTGTATTGGTATCTGTCAAAGCACGCACACGGTATTTATGAGCTGTACCCGGTGTGAGTCCGGTATGCGTAAATGTCGGATCTACAACAATACCAGCAATTACTCCATCGGCTTCCACTTCATATGAAGTAGCACCCTCAATAGAAGGCCAAACGAGAATAATTTCTTCCTGTGAAGGACTTGATTTTAATACAGGTGTGCTCAATTGAGTTGACACGGTTAACAGATCAGACCAACTGCCTGCCCCTCCTGTATTTTTTGGTCTCAACCGGAAAGTATGTTCTGTATTAGGAATGAGTCCTGTTTTGCTATATGTGGTACCAGTCACAGCCACGATGTTACCGTCAATCTCCAAATCATAGCCCGTCGCACCTTTTACAGCGGTCCAGGATAGTGCAACTTTATTAAATGTTGCTTCTGTTACTTTCAAACCACTGACGGAGTCCGGAACTACCAGTTGCGTTATTGTTTTACTCCAGTCGCTCTCATTGTTGGAGGACAGAGCTTTTAGCGTGTACGTATGACTTGAATTTGCTGCGAGACCCTCATGCTCATACGATGTCACATGGCCAAGCTCGATAGGCTGCTCATCATCAATTTTTAATTGATAATGAGTAGCTTGGTCAACTGCATTCCACTGGATAATATTTTTACCTTCCTGGGAGCTTGCCGAAATCACCGGTTGTTGGAGCAAGGTTTTGATCTCATACAAAGGGCTCCATTCACTTGTACCTATTGAATTTAGAGCACGTACTCTATAGGAATACAACGTATCAGGCAATAGTGAATTGCTGCCAAAGGTTGTCCCATAGTAAGGCCCCTTAATGATTCCATTCTCCTCAATTTCATATTGCACGGCTTGCTGCGCATGCTGCCATATCAAGTTAACTGTATTTTCACTTTGTTTTCCTGTGACCCCAGCCGGAATAGAAGGGATGTTGCTAATCGTCACCGGGTCTACCAGCTGTTTGGTAAAAGAAGCCGGTTCCGCTTTGCGTGTATAATACGGGTTCAGTTCAGAATAGAAGTCCACTACCTCCCCCGTATCCGCATTAACGACCAAACTTAACTGCCTAACATCATAATTGTATACATCAACCGGTGTAAGCTGACCCAGAACATTATAGTTCGAGATCGTCCATTGCCCCACTTCCATGCCGGATTGTCTATACGTCATCTCAGTGAAGTAATCACGAACTTTACTTAGATCAATAAGAAATGCATTGTCGATCTGTCCAGTATACTTGGATGTATACGAGCCGAAACTTATATTCGTAATATCACTGGTAAATCCCAAGATGGACTGCCTTCTTGTAAAAGAGTAACCTGTTGTTGAAATATTGTAGGATCTAACCCAACTGAGATTAACATCTCTCTGGTTCACCTGTAATTTACCGTTGTTATTCGTCATTACATATTGATAATCATTACTTGATGAAACAATACCATTACTCGTTGCGGCATCAGCACGGTTCCCCCCGTACACGCCAAACTGTCCGAATACCAGCATTAGCACCAGTAAACGGACGGTCCATAAGTAAAACCCATTTTTTCTTTTTCCTGCAACCACCGTTGTTCTCCCCTTCAAAAGATATGTTGTGCCACTCCCTGTGCTGTCACCAATGGTGAACGGCAGAACTATCTATTCTACACGGCAGAACAAATTCCTCTTTTTTACATGTAAAATTATTCTTGTCTAATTCATGTTCAAGGTTTCTTCAAACAACTAACATCCAAATCATATGCATGTATATGAAAATCCATAATAGTGATGACGCTGTACATACAAGAACGTACTTTCTCTTTTCTATATAAAAGATATTAATTATTATCATCATATAATTTGAGTATGATAGCCATTTATTAAGTAATATTCATATTCCGGTCAGGATCTGGCCAAAGTCAGCGTGTAAATTTCGATTGGAATGTTCAAGGAATATCCAGCGTTCAAGATCACCTGTCCGCAAGCATCCAAGGTGCTACCGGTTGTGTAAATATCATCAAGCATCAGCAAGCGTAAGGGACCAATTTCCCAACCTTGTTTTGTTGGTCTGAAATTCGAAGAGGCTCCTTGAATCGTAGATGAATTAGCTGGCTGTGAATGCATCTCCTTTTGCGCGAATTGAGAGTTGGCTTGATAGAGGTCATATATCAACTCCAGTCCATCCGGCTGCATTGCAAATGCATCTTGCATGGTCTGAATACGCTCGCCGCGTGTTTTGAAGCTTTGTTTGGTCGTGTTGATCCGACGCTGGAGCAGATCAACAACAGGTAGCCGGACGGCTGCGGCAAGTCCTGCTGCGAGCCGCTCGGCCTGGTTGAAGCCGCGCTCGGCAAGACGTTCGTTGCTGACGGGGACATAGGTCACCGCGTCTGGCCGCCATCGCGGCTTGTTGTTTTGGAGCAGCGACTGGCGGCTGAGGGTCGCTGCTCCGGTAAGAGCGTGCGTGTAGTACGCGTCTGAGCTGTGGTTGTTGTGTTGCGCGTGTATATGCACAGGCGCTAACGCGGTAGGTAAGTGAACGGGCGCGGGCGTTGTTACGCGCCCGTTAGTTCGGTGAATGAGTGCGTTTGTTGTCGCGCTCGAGCCGGGTGGGTGTGAACCAACATCCACCTGGTATTGAGCAGGCGTGGCGGGATGAGCCACGGGAGTCAGGGTCTCTTTTGCCACAACAGGGTTGAGTTCTTCACTCATTGCTTGAAATGCTTGAACAGTAAGAGCCGTTAACAGTGGCGCGTATCGCTCGTGGCCTCTGAATTTGTATATCCCAATCCATTCCTTCATTAAAGCGTTATACTGGACGGCGCTGCGGTTGCATATGAAAGAACGGTTTTGCATGTGTGGGCGGACGCAGTCCGGGCAGCCGATCCCTCGACCACAACGCAGACAGCGAATGGAACGAATCCATGGAATTTGCTGCACACAACGCGGACAGATGCCGGGGTAGATCGGAGACAATATCGCTCGTGTACCACAGGTTAGACAAGTCGCTCCGGGTGGAGCGAGCAATCCATGCAGGCGATGGGTGAGTTGGTGCACGTGGTCTGTTATGCTGCTTAGCCAGTTCGACATTAGGTTGTTGCCTCCCTCAGTATCTATTGGTGTGTTGGCGGGTGAAGGTAGCCTTTGCGTTTTGCGATGGTGTTCATTTTTTGGATCTGGGCCACCGCTTTCACCTGGGAACGCGTACGACGGGATGATGCGAAGACGACTCTTCCTGCTGGATCATCCATAGATCGACCCGCTCTACCCGCCATCTGTACCAGAGAAGCTTCGTCAAAGAGACCATTATCCGCATCCAAAATAAATACATCGCTACGTGGAATGGTGACGCCCCGCTCCAAGATAGTGGTGGTCACGAGCAAACGTATGGTCCGTTCACGAAACGCAATCACTTTGCTCGCGCGGTCCGGATCTTGGGATGATGTTCCTTCGATATGGATGTGTGGAAACATGCGACGCATGAGATGTACAAACTCCTCGATCTGAGCGATCCGTGTCACAAATACAAATACCTGAGCTTCCCGCAGCAAGGAGGTTTGAATACTCTTTTTTAGTGTTGTGGGCAGCTCCCGCTTCCGAATACACTCGGCGACGGTAGGCATTTTCAGTAACCACGGTACGGGTAAAGGGTGGCGGTGGAAGCGGACCGGAACTTTGGCGTGAGTGAGTTTCCCTTGCGCTGCTTTCCGCTGTAGCCTAGCTGGCGGAGTAGCGGACAGGTACACAAAATGACCATCAGGCTTGCATGAGGACGCCGCCGCATGAGCGAGCATGGGATCATTATGGTAGGGAAATGCGTCGAGTTCATCGATAATAACCAGATCGAATGCCTGGTAAAAACGCATCAGTTGGTGCGTGGTCGCGAGTGTGAGCTGTGCGTCTTTCCAGCGCTCGGTGCTGCCTCCGTATAGCGTAGCGAGTGAGATGTCGGGGAACGCCTTCGCCAGACGAGGGGCGAGCTCCAGCACGACATCCCGGCGCGGCGTAGCAACAAGCGCTCGTCCACCTCGCTCCAATATGTATTGGAGCAAAGGGAATATCATCTCGGTTTTACCGGCCCCGGTCACGGCCCACAGCAAAAACCGCCCCGGCCCATCCCCTGCGGATGGCTGGGCCAAAAACGCCAGCGCCGCGGCAGCAGCCGCGCGCTGCGCAGGGCTAAGTCCCCACCGGGCAAGTCCGCCCTCGGTGGGGGCAACGGCCGTGCCACGCTGCGATGCATCGCGTGGCACGCCCCCTGGCGCTGCGCTACGCAGCAGCAGCGCACAGGCACGGCTGCGCCCCAGCGCGAGGCAAGCCTCGCAGTAGGCGCAAGCCGCCAGGCCGCAGGCAGCGCAGGGCACGCGCTGCCCGGCAAAGCTGCCGCATCGGCGGCAGCGAGGCGCGCTGTGCGCGCGACCAAGCCAAGCGAGGCGTTGCCGCTGCGTGGCAGGCCCTTCCAGGGCGGCTGTTATGCTCAGCCGCCCACGCAGGTGCGCGAGCTGTGCAGCCGCGCGCCAAACCGAGGCAAGCTGCGGCGACGTGTCCGCCAGCATCGCCTCTGCCTCGGCCGCCAGCAATTGGCGGCCGCGAAGTCGCTCAGCCAGCAGGGCCGCGCCCCGCTCCAGCTGAGCCCACTCCCCTGCGGGATAAGGCTCAGGCATCCCGCCCACCTCCGTACCTCTTTCTGCGCCAATCCCCGCTTTGCCCGCCATCTCTCCCCTAGCCTCCAGTTCCCCGGAAGCCCGCTCGTACTTTTCCAGTTTGCCCTGCATATGCGCCTGCCAGTGTTCCTCTCCCCACTGATCCATCCCCCGCTCCACCTCAAAATTCTCTACCATCCAAGATGCCTGACTTAAAGGCAGCTCCCTGCCTAACAGCAACCATCGCAACACCCGCTGTCCGCTCCCCCCCTCAAGCCACCACGCTACATCCACTCGGACATCCAGTGACAGCATCATCTTCCACTCTTCTCTCACTCGGCACACATACAACCCAACCTTCATCTGCTCTCCTCCCTCATTCTCCATGTCCCGAAACGCAAAAAAGCACATGCCAACCGACTATTCGTCGGAGCATGTGCTTCATGTCCATATCTCATTTATTCACTATCCATTTGTATTATCACTATATCAATTATGCAGTTGTCCCACAAGTCGTGTAGTTTCCAAAAGCAATCGTTACGATCATTTTACCCATTCAATGAGTAGCGATAATCTTTCTTTGATCATGCGAAACTTTTTCCAATCTACATCGTCTATACTTTTAACTTAAGAGTTCTGATTTCAAAAAGGTTCTTGCTGCGATCCCTGCAAGTCTCCAACAGGGACAATAACCATAGATTGCATAAAAACCCATATTTAATTTAACAGCAAGCTTGGCTACAATGACAAAAAAAGACTACAGCATAAGCTGTAATCTTTAACCTCGAACATGATGAAATTCACGCTTATTTTGGCAAGCAAGTATGACTTCATTTGAAAGTGCATTCTGACTGATGACACGCTTTAGCCAGTCTGTCTCAGCAGCTTGCACGATGAATGAGCACAACTGTTGCAAAAAAAAGCATCTATTGCTTTGGCTCACGCAAATCGATAAGGCGAATAGAATGACTCCCGGTTTGATTCCACTGTTCCATATCAGTAGGGACAGCGGACAAGTAGGATAACTCCATTCCTTGCCTAAGCATAAGCTTCTCAATAATACGAACCGTTTCGGCTTCCGTACGATCAGCGACAACCGTCAATGTGAAGCTCTTTCCACGGTAAAATAATTCCCGGCAAAGCGCTCTTACAATGCCTTCTATCCGCTGCTCCTGATTGGAAGGAATGAGCATAATCTGCTCGTAGCCCTCGGGGTCCGGACGGGAAAGATGGCGCTGGTGCATGGCATGAACGGCCATTGCCGCCAGGAAGTATATGAGCAGAATCATAGTCAGATGAGCAACCATGGCAACTGCACCTCCTCGGAAGGTCATGCTCACCCATGGCGAACATCCCTGTATACAGCAGTATATGCTGCATTCCCCGAAGGGTTACACTTGCAAATCCTAAAGCGCATATTCCATTCTGATCGACACCGGACGAAGAAGACAGGCCAGGTCGTTCACTCATTCATGCCGAAGCTTGAACATAAGTTCGCCTAACTTCATACTTTGCTCATTTGCAGTAATAAAGTCCATTAACCCGCTAACCAGTCCAACATTCTGGAATGGGCGCGAGTAAACAGAATCCTATAATTGCTATAATCCAACTGCATCTAAATACAATCGTATATTAGAGGGTAACCCAACCATATTTGATCGAGTTGATAACCGCTTGTGTACGATCGTCCACTTCCATCTTCTGCAGAATACTGCTGACATGGTTTTTTACTGTTTTCTCACTGATGAACAGGAACTCACCAATCATTTTATTGCTCTTACCTTCAGCCATCAGACGCAATACTTCAGCCTCACGACGAGTAAGCGGATTATTGTCGCCAGCGACAAATTTAACGCCTGCTTCCTTCGAAGCTCCTTCGCTCATTGCCCCTGTCTCATTAAGGTACGTCATACGACGCAACTGCATGATCAGTTTGCCAGTTACTTTAGGGTGGATGAATGCATGCCCTTCATGAACAGAACGAATCGCATTGATCAGGGACTCGGCCTCCATATCTTTCAACAGGTAGCCATTAGCACCTTTTCGCAGCGTCTCGAACACATAACTCTCATCATCATGAATAGACAAGATAATGACTTTGACATCTGGGAACAGCTCACGCAATTTCTCCGTCGCTTCAACCCCGTTTTCCACAGGCATGTTGATGTCCATCAATACGATGTCCGGTTTATCCTGATTACAGAATTCGAGCACCTGAATCCCATCGCCGCATTCGCCGATGACCTCAATGTCGTCCTCCATATTTAAAATGCGTTTCAGACCTTCACGGAACAGCTGATGATCATCAGCCAAAAGAACTTTAATTGATGTCTTTCCAGTATCACGGTTTTCCATCCTGCTACTCCTTTCCCTTATCCACGTTTGTCGGGATATGAATCACTATTTTGGTTCCTTGATTTTCCGCGGACTCGATCTCTATTCTTCCTTCTAACAGTTCAACCCGCTCTCTCATCCCAATCAGACCGAAGTGGGTATGATCCTTGCTCTTCTTCGCAAGAAGCTCCGGTTTGAACCCAAGCCCATTGTCCTGCACGACAATCTTAACGAGCTGAGCCTGGTATGTAATTTCCACTACAACATAAGTGGGATAAGCATGCTTCGCAGCATTGGACAGACCTTCCTGCACGAGGCGGTAAATAGCAGCCTCCATTGCCGAAGACAAACGGTGTTCCTTGCCTCTCGTTTCAAAAAGCGAGCGGATTTTTGTTTTTTCTTCAAAATCCTGCACGTACTTCCGAAGCGTTGGAATCAATCCCAGGTCATCCAGTGCCATAGGACGCAAATTGAAAATAACTTTTCTCATTTCTCCAAGACTCGAACGAACCTGGCCCTTCAAATCTACTATTTCGGCCTGGACCATCTTAAAATCCTGCTTTATGAGCATTCTTTCTACAATTTCCGTCCTAAGTACTAGATTTGCGAGCATCTGCGCAGGTCCGTCATGGATCTCACGGGCAATACGTTTCCGCTCTTCTTCCTGGGCCAAAATTATTTTCAAACCAATCATTTGTCGATTTTTGGCGGATTCAATGATGCGGGTCACTTGACCCAGCTCACCCGACAGATACTCCAGTACAACCCCCATCTGGGAACCGATCGTCTCGGCGCGCTCCACGGAAGCTTCCACATTTTTGGCACGCTTCTGCAGATCATCCCGACGGGCTTTCAGATACATTTCCTTCTCACGGTAAATCATCAGATCCAGCTGTAACTGCGTCGCTTTCTCATACGCCTGCTTGATATCATGCTCGGAATAACGGACGAAGTCGCGGCTAACCTCAGTTAGCCGGATCCGAGAGCGGCGGTAGTTCAGCTCCAATTGATCTACTTTCTCGATCGTTTCCGCCGTCTCTTTCAAAACCGACTTCAATTCCTCGTTCAGCGTTTTTAGCTCATTCCGAGTCGAGTCCATAATCTCAAACATTTGATATTTACTGTTTTCCATGACTTGTATGGCGTTTTTTATGACGCGGTCTATGGCATCGGCTTGTAAATCCACGTTTGTTCGACTCCATTTCTATCGTTTCCGGTATATATCATACCATATCACGATGAGATGGTAACGGTCTTCGTGTTCTGTTCCCATTTTACAGTCAGTCCAAGCTGCTCCGAAACGAGTCTAAGAGGGACTAAAGTCCTACCACCAGATACGTAAGGTGCTACTGTTGCACTTTGTCTTTTGCCATTGATGATGAATTCTTTCTGGCCTACAACCAGATCAATCAACTTGCCGCCACGTACAACGGTAATCCGTTGATTTTTGCTATCCCAGCTCGCCTGCCCGCCAAAAGCATCCAATACGTGCTTGATTGGGACATATGTTGTACCATTTTTCAGTACTGGCGCAGCATCGATTGCTTTTTTCGTTCCGTTTACGGTCATGGATTTTTGTCCAAGCACGAGCGAAGCAGTTCCTGTAGGCAAGCCCACTTCGCTGGATTTCGATGGCATGGTGAAAGCAATGTTGTCAAAAGCAACCGTGCCTGTCTTCGCACGCTCATCCTGACCTTCTTCCACATTCACCACATAAACCCGTTTCAGCTTCGCTGGATAAGAAATATTCAGCCCATTCAGGTCCACATTCAGCTTTTTCCAACCATCCCAATCAATCGCCTTAGCGAGATCGGCATATACCGTTTTGCCATTGGCATCGGTAAATTCGGCACGTAGCCAGTTCAGGCTCTTATCTCCCATAACATCCATCGACATGGATGTCGCAGTTGCAGATACCTCTTTGCCAGTGGAACCGTTCAATTGGGCATATGCATACATTTTCCCTATTCCTGCGGTCATGTCATAGCTCAGCTGCAGCACCTTGGAGCCAGCCTTTTCACCTGTTCCTGTTGTCACGGAAGCCGATCCAGTTACACCTGATGCGTTAGTCGTGAAGTTGATCGGGTAGCTTACATTCTCGAAGTTCTCCCATATCGTTTCACTTGCCGCAGCGGAAAGCACAACCACCGTGCTGTAGCCGTCATAACGACCGATCGCATAGCCAACTTGAGCGCCGGAGTTCACGGAGGATACAGTTAATTGGTCTGCAACCACTTTACCTTTGAAACCAATAAATTCCCAAGTTAGCGAGTCCGCCGGAACCGTTACACTTTGTCCGTCTTTGGTCTTCGCCGTTACCGGAATGGAAATCGTTGTGCCCGCTTGAAGCGATCCCAAGCCAGATCCGGCTGTCAGTGAAGCCAGTTCACTTCCGCCCAACACGGTAACTTTAATGGAAGATGAAGCACCGTTACTTGTTGCAGTCAGCGTCGCTGTACCTGGTTTCACACCTTTAATCGTTCCATTGCTTACACTCACGATGCCGTTGTTGCTCGATTTCCATGTCATCTTGATATCGCCTGTCGCAATCGGGTTATAGTAAGTGTCATATCCTTTGGCTGTATACTTGCCCTCTTGCCCTACCAGCAACGTTTGGCTGCCACTCACGGCAAAGCCTTTCAGCTTACCTTCTGGAGCCGTAGAGAACACGCCCAGCGTGTTTACGACCTGACGCTGCTCTGTACCGTACTCTGTGTTGAACGTAAGCCCTGCTGTCTCCTCGCCAAGCGGACGAGTTACCATCGTTGTGGAGCCGCCTCCGTCCAGATTCATGCCTTTCCATACACCAATGCTGGTCATGAAGGATTGCAGTTCTGTCAGCGACAAACCGCTGCTGTTACTGTTTTTCTCCGCTGCAATAATGTAGACATAACGACCATCTTGAGAGTAGCCAACTGCCGTTCTCGCACGAATGCCGCCGATACCGGAAGCAGCAATATCGCGTGAAAAGGTAGCCGCCTTGCCACCATTCACCAGAATGGTATGTCCACCGATCATCATCTGCAGATTGCTTGGATCAACGGTCTCCCCCGTCGTTTTGGCTTTCAACTTGTAATCCGCATTCAGCGTCTGGCCTACCGCCAAGTGAGTCATAATCCATGTCGCTGCCGTTCCATGCGCACGCAAAATGTACCCATCTGCCGGTACCGTCATGTTTAACGCTTTTTTATCCGAAATTTGGGTTATTACGCCGTTCTGCACAAGTACCTCAGTTGGTGTTGTGGAAGGATCATTTGGCCGCTTCGTTGACGTCCAAGCCGGTGTATAAATATACATTGAATTGGCATGACTGTACTTCACCGAGCTCGATTCGACCGTGTAGTCCTCTTTATTTATCCCACGCAAAGCAAACGTTGAACCATCATCTGCCTTCACTGTGCCATCGAATGAATATTCATCAATCATTGGCTTGCCGTCCTTGGTTACGGTGAGGGCATACATCCCTGACAGTTCGGATGGAGTAGATACGAGGACCCCATCCGAGACCTGTCCACCGATTGGGGCAAGTTCCCCGGATACATTGAAATAATCGCCGTTCACGGCGGCTACTGCACCATTTTCCTTAGCCATGCCACCCGTGCTTTGTTTACTATTCAGATTGCCACCCTTGCCTGTCATGACATCCAGCTTCACATAGGGATTTTGCAAATCCACTTGAATGACATCTGCCAGTACGTTCACCTTTGAGCCGGAACGTGTCGTTGTATAATTGTATTTCATCAACTTCGCACCCGAAGTCAGAATTTCTTCACTTAGTTTGCTTGTTGTTGTAGAGGCTGCTGCAGCCACCGACTGCCATGAACTTCCTGACCACACCAGTTGTCCCGCTCCCAGAACCGGTGCAATCCAGATCACGCCTGCCAGTGTCACAATCGCCCATTTCTTCGCCTTGCTACCCTTAACGTCGTTCAGCCGTTTCCCTTGTTTCCCCAGCATGTTTGAAACGTCTCTCCCATCTTGTATATCAATCTTAGATATCACGATCTCTCCCACGTGGCAGCAGATAGCGAGATTTCTAGTATACTCTTCTATTAATAGACTACTTTTTGTGGAAAAAGTTACGCCCCGAGCCTGAATTCAGGTATTTATTGGGTTACGCGACATCCTATTGTTTTGTTATACGTTTTTACAGTCAAAAAATAAACTTCAGTTATGCTCGATTTAGCACAACCAAAGTCTATTTGGAGTAGATCTAGCTGTTGAAACAATTGATGTAACCAAATCAACGTTAGTTTCTACATTTAGGAATGTTGAAGCTAATATTTACGGTGACGGTTTTGAAATGATAAATTCACCAATAATTGTTGTTCCATCTTTCTCGTACACAGGTATACTTCGATCCATCTTCTGCTGGCTCTGCCATTGCAACGCTTCTTCAGGGGTTCTGTGATCTGGTCCAAGACCAGAACTATCTAGTATTAAATATAAAAAAGGACCATTTCAAGAAATAAATTTCCTTGAAATGGTCCAGCATGTTACTTTCGTTATCATGACTATTCTTGGATTGCACTATTGCAATATCACTTCGTTTTACAAGTATCCTAACTTATCCAACACACGCTTCAACATTACCGCTGCTTGTGCACGAGTAGCATTACCTTGAGGGACAAACGTTTTTGACGTCATACCTTGGATGATTCCTTCTTGCACTGCTTTGGCGACAGAATCCTTGGATTGGATTTTGTTGCTATCCTTGAACTTCGATAATGTTGAGGAAGCTGAAGATTGGAGTGAGACCGTTTTTCCACCATAATTCATGGCACGAACCATCATAATGGACATCTGTTCACGGGTAATTGGACGGTCTGGCTTAAAGGTACCATCCGTATTCCCTGTGATGATTCCTGCTTCAGCAGCTGCACCGATATAAGCACTCGTTGTGCCACCGCCCAAAACATCACGGAAACGACCTGCTGCTGTTTGGTTCCCCGGCAGCCCCAATCCTCTAGCTACTAATTCAGCAAATTCTGCACGTGTAATATTCTGATTCGGTCCATAGAAAGAACCGTTCGGCGTACCGATAATCCATTTGGCAGAAAGCTCTTTAATGACTGCACTAGCCCAGTGGGATGATGTATCCTGGTAGTTTACAATATGTGTAACAGGAACAACCGTTTGATTGCCATTCAACTGTCCTTGGATAACCACACCATTGATCGTGGTTTTAAACGAACTAGGCACGTTAGATAGGATAAATGTACCTGGATCCATATAGGTTAGCCCTGAAGTTGTCGTCGGTGTTTTCAGTGGCAATTGTATAGCGAGCAGGCTTTTAATGTTCTGCTCCACACGTAGGTTGTTATTTCCGTTAAATGCAGATAAGTATATATTCGTATTATTGCCTAACTTCTGTGCGCCTGCAGCTAGTAACAAGCCATCCAATGTACCTGATCCGGATACCGGTACTGTCTCGATCTGCACGTAAAGATAGGAAGAACCTACACTCGTTGATCCCCCCACGTCTTGAATCATGGAGGACACATCCAAACCAGACAGGGGAAGTGTCCATAGGCGATCACCATATTTGATTCCAATTGAACCCGTGCGATTGCTCGATGCCAACTGAGCCAGTGCGCTTAGTGGGAAGCCGACATATGCTGAAGATTCATCAGCATTCATCTCAAATACAACAGGCTGTGCCGTTTTTCCAGCTGTCCTTGCATACTCAAAGGCCTGTAGCAATTTGGCAGCATCTACGTTAAATTGGCGAGTGGAGAGATTGTTGCGAGTCATTGCTGACACATTGGTAGCCGTATCGTTACTCATGACAAGAACAGCCTGACCATAACTCGATGCATCTAATTCTGTCAACCAGGAAGGACGGCCATTCGTCTGACTGCCTGTGGAATTGCCATTTACCTGTAAGTTAAGCGGCCCGAAGGCTACAATTGTGTTATTGGATGCATCTCTTAAAGGTACGGCTCCCGGTACGTAACTAACCGTTCCCGTCTGTCCCGAGGTAGCTGAACTTGAAAGCTTCAGAGTTACTACGGAACCGGAACTTGCAGCTGAAAGTACACTTACCGTGGAACCACCAAGCTGTACATTGAACTGTGACGATGTAAGTGCTGTCTGAGCCTGAAGTGGGTCCTTAAAGTTAATGGATACGGTATCTCCCTGAAGGACAGCCGAAAGAATTTTTCCGTTTCCATAGGTGTAGGTCACTGGCGCCAAATTAATGTAACCAGCCGGGTTGCCATTCAAGTCGGTTAATCTCAATGTTCCAGGCACGTAGGATAAACTAACGTTTTGCGTACTGGAGACGGCACTTGCCAATGTTAAGGTAACCAAGTCATCCTCAATTTCTGTATCATTTACAAACACTGCCTTCCCATCTACCAATACGGAGTATTGACTCTTTAGGGGCTTGTTCGTCCTGCTCAGCGGTTCATTGTAACGAATCCATAACGTAGATCCGCTTACTTCTGCGTTTTTAAATTCGGGAGCTTTCGTATCAAGACTATTGCGTACGTAGAATCCACTAAAGCCCGCAAGTGCTTGTCCACGAGTGTCTTTTACAGGCCATGAGCCTGGTTCATACGATACTCTAACCACTTCCCCATTTTGTATGGAACGACTGAGGCTAAGTGTCACCAGAGAACTGTTGTTGGTAGAAATGCTGTTAATTCCCACCGCTGTGCCGTCAGCCGTAACACTAAACTGTCTTACAGCATCACTTGAATTGATATAGACCGTCTCTGGGTAATACAAGCTAATCGTACTATTATAAGCTGTACCTTCACGTGGTTTGGACATGATGGAATCCAGATTATTCTCCACATCTCTGGCAGAGAATGCTGCTGCAGCGTTAAAAGACAAATCTTGAATTTTACGAGTTCCTGTTCCCGGGGCGTACGCAATTCTAACAACCTGTCCTACCGCTACACCCGTGTCCAGTACAACATAGACACTATCTCCTGAGACATAGGAAGTACTCACATTCCGGTTCTCTCCGTTAACCGTGACCGTGAAGCTGGAAGCAAACGGATCAATACTTGAGAGCAACTCGTCATATGTCAAACGTATGATGCTATTGCTGTACATTTTAGCTGTCTTTAAAACTGGAGCGGTGGTATCCGAACCCAATGTCCTGAATGTCCATGAGTTTGTCCCATTCAATCCTGTAAACAAGTTTCCCGCGTTATCCCGCAGAAAGCCTCCTAATATATCCACAGTGTAGGTGGTATTGCTTGTTAGACCATTTAACGGAATAATCCGTAATTGTCGGTTGTTAGTACTGTTGAGTAATACTGTTGCGGGTATTGCAACACCATTTGCATTTTTTAATATAACCGCTCCAGTAATGTAAGCTGAGCTCAACTCTTTGCTGAATGTCACTGTAAGTTCACTCGTTAAAGAAACATTGCTTGCTCCATTAGTCGGAGATAACGAGGATACGGTTAATGCTGATGGATCAGAAGAAAACGCAGTGAAGTTCCATTCTCCTCGACTAATCCCTTTTACATCATTACCAACGCTGTCCCTTAATACCCCTTCAGGTATCACAACGGAGTATGTAGTGTTATTCGAAAAGTTGTTCGTTGGATCAATGGTGAGCGTTCTACCATTTATCACAATTCGCGGTGCACCTGCACCTATATCCAGTTCTTCAACAACTGTACTTCCTTGTAGAAGCTGAATTTTGCCTACACCCGCTGAAATACTATCACTGTAAGTCAGTTGTATGTTGGACGTAGTAGGAACAGAAACTGCTCCTAGATTGGGGAAATAGGAGGTTACCATAGCCGTTCCGATTCCCTTTGTACTAAATTTCCATTGTTGCGATGTCAGGCCTTTGACCGCAGTCCCTCCATCAGCAGTTAGCAGGGAGCCTGAATCGAATTGTACATAGTATGTTCCTCCACGTAACATTGGATGAGCAATACTTACTTCTTTTCCTACCCCTTCAACACTCTCAGGTGCATCCGGATCTGCTAGAGTTCCCTTGATCTTTACATCCGGGCTATCCATTCTAACAGTAGCCACTGGTGAATTATCCTGAAAACGTCTGATTATTACATTTCCCACAGCGTTTTCAGACTTCTTAACCGCTTCCTTGAATCGAATTACGAGCGGTGCTGCACCATCAACCTCCGTTGATCCCACCGCAGGGATTGTAGTTTCAATCAATGTGTCGTTAAATTCATCGGCGGCATACACCGTATTTGTGTCCATAAACGGGATACCTTGCCAACCTTGAATAGACATTAGCACGATTAACAGACCGATAATCCCTCTGCGAGCCGTTCTTTTTAAACTCACCGTTCCTTCCTCCTCATCCTGTTTCATTTCAACTGTCTGATGTACAGACCTCATTATGTATGTCGGTTACATTACCAATTTTATTTAGTTAAAAGGAAATAAAAGGAATATTATTACGTTTCTCCAAAGTTCTTAATGTTTGCATATAAAAAGCCCCTGATTCCATATCGGAATCAAGGACTTTATTTAAAGATCGTATCGCTAACTCACAGACCTGCTTGCTCTTTCAAAACGTCTGCTTTGTCCACTTGTTCCCAAGGTACATCCAGATCTGTACGGCCGAAATGACCATAAGCAGCCGTTTGTCTGTAAATTGGGCGACGCAGATCCAGCATACGGATGATACCAGCCGGACGAAGATCGAAGTTGTTACGTACAAGCTCAACCAATTTCTCTTCGCTGACTTTGCCTGTTCCGTATGTATCCACGTTGATCGATACCGGGTTGGCTACACCAATCGCATAAGCGAGCTGGATTTCCACTTTGTCGGCAAGACCTGCAGCAATAAGGTTTTTTGCAACATAACGAGCTGCATAAGCTGCGGAACGGTCTACTTTTGTTGGATCTTTACCGGAGAACGCGCCACCGCCGTGACGTGCATAACCGCCGTAGGTATCTACGATGATTTTACGTCCAGTCAGGCCTGCATCTCCCTGAGGTCCGCCAATAACGAAACGTCCAGTTGGGTTGATGAAATATTTAGTCTGCTCATCCAGCAATTCAGCTGGAACGACAGGCAGAATTACGTGTTCTTTGATGTCTTTTTGGATCTGCGCAAGTAGAGTCTCTTCAGCATGCTGAGTAGACACGACGATTGTATCAACACGCACCGGTTTGTCACCGTCGTATTCAATCGTTACTTGAGTTTTACCATCCGGACGGAGATATTCCAATGTACCGTTCTTACGCACTTCAGCCAAACGGCGAGCGATACGGTGGGATAATGCGATTGGCAAAGGCATGAGTTCAGGTGTTTCATTCGTTGCAAAACCAAACATCAGACCTTGGTCACCAGCACCAATGTTCTCTGTTTCGCGAGCCATTTGTTCCGGGTCACGGTTCTCCAGAGCTGCGTTAACGCCTTGTGCAATGTCAGCAGACTGCTCGTTCAGAGAAGTCAGGACTGCACAAGTATTATAGTCGAAACCGAACTTGGCACGAGTGTACCCAATTTCCTTAATCGTATTACGAACGATGGACGGAATGTCCACATATTCAGACGCGGAGCTGATCTCACCGATGACAAGCACAAGTCCTGTTGCTACGGAAACTTCGCACGCTACACGAGCGTTTGGATCATTCGCCAGGAACGCATCCAATACGGCGTCCGAGATCTGGTCGCAAATTTTATCCGGATGTCCTTCAGTTACAGACTCCGATGTGAATAGATGTCGGCCTTTAATAGACATTGAAGTTTCAACCTCCCATAACGAGTAGTATGGCGATTGCCCGAACAAAACATTTACGTTGATTCGTTCACTGTACCCTCGAAAGCTTTCCGGGCGGAATAAGGACGCAGGGTCCGCAGTTACGAAGATAAGGATTTTTCAGGTAATGGCCTCAACAAAAAATCAACCTTTCCCTAGCGGAAAAGGTTGCGTACCTCAACTGCCATCTTAACGTATTTGTCAAGACGTGTCAAACGGATTGGGATAAGGAAAACACCCTATAAGTGCTGCTGTGCCTGGCGAATCAGCCTTTTGGTAATCTCTCCACCGACCGATCCATTCTCACGGGAAGTCAGATGGCCCCAGCCTTTATACTGGCCATAGGAGTGATCACTTACATCACCCAGTTCAGAACCAAATTCGGTATCTGCACCAGCAAGTCCTCTACCGCCATATCCCACATTCAGACCAAACTCAGCGGCAATTTCATACTTCATCTGATCCAACATCTGACGACTTTCGGGTACCACTTTGCGGTTGCTTCTAGCCATGATTCCTGCACCTCCGGTTATTGGTTGTGTACAGTTATAGAGTGAGCAGGAACAAGGCTGGCTAGCCGTATTAATGTTTGTTAGAACTGGTTAATCTGAACAAATGAAATGAATAAAAAGTCTGACAAGTGCTCATCCTATTTCAGAGAATATCCACCACGTACCATGACAGTCAGGCTGTACTTGTTACCATCCAATACCGTTATACCCCGTCCATCTCTTGGAAAAGAAAGCAAGTGATTAGTCGGCGCTGTCTGACCATTCGTCAAATCAACCCCGTCCGTCAGATCAGCTACACCATTCGTACCTTCACTGACGATCACAGCTTTACCGCTACGCACAATGAACTCCGCGCCAGATGCACCGATCAGCTGTTGACCAGGCTTCACGGTTACAATCTCAACAGCATCAGAGGCGCCAGAGACCAATGGAGGTAACGATGTATCTCCACCTGTACTGCCCGAGTTGCCATTTCCCGTAGAGCCGCCGCTGTTACTACCTGATGTATTTCCAGACCCTGTGTTCATGCCTCCACCCAAAGCTTTCTGAATTTGCTGATCAACATAACTCTTCGTCACGACCGGATCATCTGCTGTTCCCGGTTGGCTAGTGCCTGCACCTATTGCTGTATTGCTGTATACTGACCCAACCCACACGCCAACACCAATCGCGAGCGCAGCCAGGGATACTTTCATATAAGGTTTCATGTGATTTATTTTCCTCCTCTGGTAATCTATTAACTTTAACTATAGAGAAAAAAAAGTGCTGCGACAAGCAAAACCTCGTTTCCGTTAGGGTGGAAACGAGGTTTTGCCACTAATCCTATTAGATTATTAAGTCTGCAAATACTATTATTCTATAACTGGTTCTTCTTTTGGTAACTTGGAAAGATCATATCCATAAACTTGCTCTGCAAGAAGCAAACGTTGTCCTTGAAATTGATCATACAAGCTTAGTCGGTAAGAGCCGCCTCGTAATTTCTCGAAGAAGCTATCTTCGACGCTCCAGTTCAGTGTCTGGTTAGTTCCCACTTTCAGATCAGTACCAGGAGTTAACTCTTTCTCGAATACTTTTCCATTTTGAGCTATAAAGGTTAAAATCCACTTGTGTTCATTCTCAGCCATCTCTATCTCTTCGCTACGAGTAAGCGTGTAATTCATATCAACTTGTACTGAATTACTGCCGGCCAGATATGCGCGCACACTATTAGCTATCAACGTATATGGATAGAGGTCAATACTCGAAAGATTACCTTGAACACTCAAGGAGATTGGCGGTACCTCGAATGCAATTGCATTTACATAAGCAGTCGCTTCCCCTTCACCCGTTACAAATTTGCTGTCTGCAATACCTTCACCCACAATCAGGCGCAGGTCTGAGAAGGTAACAGACTTCGGAATCTTAGCCCAGAACGTAACAATCGACTTCTGACCCGGCCCAGGCAGACGCTCTGCTTGCTTCGCAGTTGCTCTGTAATACTGGCCATCGGAAGTTTTGAAGTATCCAACAAGTTTACCTAGACCACTCTGACGCAGTGACTTGTTCGTCATTTCAAATTCGGTATAAACAATGTCCGATGATGTCCCTGGGTAACGAATTGTTCTTCGAACACCCATCTCAGTCTCTTTATCTGCAATACCAGTTGTATAGGTCTTACCCGTTGCTACGTAAGATACGGGCTGGATCAACCCCGACGTATTTAACGTGATCCACTCATTCGTTTCTTCTTCACTTACCTTTTCAATCAGACTTACTTCTAACCGCCCCATACGAAGTTCAGAAGGAATTTTGGTCAAGAGATAAGCCTCCGTTGTCATACCCACCCCAAGTAGTTTTCCGCTTTGCGTATAGATTAACTTTTTATCTCCATCAATTTGAGCCGAATCAATAGTGAACATGGCTTCGAGCTCTGGGAGTTGTACCGTTTTGCTGCCAGCATTACGAATCGTTACTTTCGCAGCCACAATGTCACTATCAGACCAAGGCAAACGCTGTATCGTGCCCAATGAGACACCAAACGTTCCTTTGCTATTCTTAATGACCGTCTCTGTTGTCAAACCGTCTCCAGTGGATACAGATTGCGGAATTGCATATACGCCTACAGGATAGGAGAAAACAAAGCTACTTGTACTTGTTGGAATCGTTGACTCCGTGCTCTCAGTTTTATCCACAGGGCTCATAGCGTACAGCTTAATTTTGCTCGTATCTCCATCACCTTGTATGGTTGCGTTAAGTTTAATCGTTTTAATATCTCCCGGGTTCAGCTTTAATGCGTCTAATGCCTTGGTTTCAATCGGATAGATTGTTCCGTCATCAGTTCGTACTTCAAATGTATAGGTTGGTACTTTAACGGCTTTCTTACCTTCGTTCTTAAGCACAAATTGCATATTCAGATCATATTCACCGTCATCGATACGTACCTTTGCTGATTCCAGCAATGTAGATAATCGTTGTCCCTCAACAGATATGATATTCGGTTGATTCGCAGCCACCTCTACGTTCGTAGCTTTACTTGCCTCAGGCAGCTGCAATGCAGCAACAGGTAAGACCGTTTTTTCTTCACCCTGCTCTTCCACCAGCAATAGTTCGGACTTTTGCAACTTCACCGATGTTGGGAGAGAAGCCATCAGACTCAGAGCCTTATTAGCCTGCGCCTGAATGCTAACGCTTGTACTATCCTTGTCTGGCGTCAACGGATAATTCGTGCCACTTGGCGTACGCAAAATCCATTTGATATTCGGGTTTTCGAGTAATTTGTAACTAATATTGTTTAAATTCACCCCGATTTTGACATACTGGTTCTTATCTTCACCAGGAAATACCTTAATACCAGATACTTTCACCTTCACGGCAGAGTCGCTCAAACGTACCGTCTTCGGTTTGCCTACAGGTGTTGTAATGCTATAGGATGCGGGTACATTAAACTTACCCAGCGTTCGTTCATAGTTAGCTTGACTAAAATCCCATTTAACGATCAAAAAGTTCAGATCACTCAGCTTAACTTCGCGACCAACTTTCATTGTATAAGTAAGCTCTACACTTGATCCGGGGGCAACGCTTTTCTTTTCTTGGTCCTTGGCTAGTAATTTTGGAGAGAATAATGTCCCACCCTTGGTTTTCACTTTGCTCCAGTAATCGAGCATCATTAATGGTTTGCTATCATTATTCTTATATGTCAGTGTGTATGTAACCACATTACCATCGTCTTGAGATAGAATGTTTACGTCAGTTAATTTAACTGAACTACGTGCGGTTACCTTAACAGGAGCCAAATTCCCTAAAGTATGTACTACCTTGTTCTCTGATGCTGATTTACTAGATGTGGTATTGGAACTATTCGTAGTTGTTTTTTCAGTATTATTACCAGTGTTCGCTGCAGCTGAAATTCCTGCAGTTGAACTCAAAACCAAGGCACTCGCCAAAAGACTCACTAAAACTTTCCTTTGCTCCACTTCCAAACCTCCCATATAGTTGCTTGTTACTTTATAGTATAAACGTTTGGGGAGGGGAAAAGGTTACGATGTTGTTGTACAGATATCTGAATAATCTATGTAAAAAAGAACTGCCCCTATTTTAATAGGGGCAGTTCTTTTTTACAGTTTTAACATTTGAAAATTTTATTACTCAGCATCATAAGCTTTCAAAGTACGTACAGACTCAGCTTCGCCTGCTTTAGTTACAGTTACAAACACATCACCTGCACCTGCACCCAGTTGTGTAATGTTTACCACAGCGCTAGTTTGACCCGCAGCTACAGTAGCAGTACCAATTGCAGTACCACCGGTAGAAGTAGCATATACTTTGACTACATCTGTAGGAGCCAAACCAGATACAGTTACAGTATCATCAGTTCCAACTGGGTTGTTAACTACTGTAATGCTTGCTGCTGTAGGAGCAGTAGATTGTACAGTTTCAGCTGTATAAGCTTTTGGAGTCGCTACAGATTCAGCTTCTCCCACTTTAGTTACAGTAACGTAAACGTCACCAGCAGTTGCACCCAATTGTGCAATTGTTACTGTTGCACTAGTTTGACCACTAGCTACAGTTGCAGTACCTAACAAAGTAGTTTTAGCTGCATCTTTATAAACTTTAACTACATCAGTAGGAACAAGACCAGTTACAACTACAGTATCGTCGCTATTGTAGTTGTTGTTAACCGTGATATTACCTGCTACCGGAGCAGTTGAAGGATTTCTTGTGATGGACAAAGTACCAGTTGCAGTATCTGAGTCACGGGTATCAAATGCCGCAAGTTTCAGATCTGTTTTAGCAACGCCATCAGTTCCAACAGCTGTAGCATCTACGAAGTTACCGTTGTCGTTAACGAAAACTACGTTAGCAGTACCAGTGTAGTTTACACCAGAGAAATTGAGAACGATTTTGTTATCTCCATTAGTGCTAGTAAGATCAGCTACGTTTTTAACTTCGTAGTTCCCGGATGCACTTCCATAAGTAAAGGAAGTTCCATCAGCTTTGTATACTTTGAAGTTGTCTTTGAGGTTAGCAGTATTTTTAACTTTAACTGCTTCGTCAAGATTGATTGTAAGTTCCAATGTAGTTGGGTTGAAAGCAATATCTGTACCGAGATCGATTTTCCCACTTGAAGTTTTGTTTACAGATGGAGCAATCGTATCTTGGATTATAGCAGAAGTTCCTGCCAGTGGGGCATTTACAAGGTTTTTAGCAGCATTTGCAGTGAACGTCAACGTGTCACCAGCATTAGCTCCAATTTTCGCACCCAATGTCAGTTTAACAACAGTGTTATCACTGGAGTCAACAACAGCATTCGCTACTCTAGTACCACCAACTGAGAACTCAGCACTGTTAACGCTAGATACAGGTTGGTTAAATTTAACCAATACAGTGTCTTTTGCAGTTGCGTTTGCACGAACTACTTTAAAGTCAGCATTGATTGGGTTAGTTGCTGTACCAAATGTTGTTGAATATCCGCTCAAGAATACACCCGCGGCACTCTTAACACCTTGAATTGTAAGTTCGTTAACACTTGCAACATTAGTAGGCAAAGTGATAATTACACCTTTATTATCATTTACTGGAGTAATGTTAGTACCTGCTGGCAATTTACCAGTTACAGGTGTAGCATTATTAGTTCTTACATACTTAACGAAATAGTTCTCTGGATTAAGAATGGATGCAGTAGAAGTTGTATCCATAGCTTTATCAAATGTTACATAATAAACATTTGCATTACCAGTTACACTTGAAACAGCTGGTGCTGCTGCGTCTTTAGCTTCAAGTGAAGTTGTGTAAGGAAGCATCGTATTTTTCAAAGTTGTAGTATCTTGCAATCCTGACAACTCAACAGTGTATTTACCAGACTCAAGAGCCTCGGAGAATACAAGTGTGAATTCTTTAGTAGCGCCTGTTGCTCCACCCAAGATAGATACACCATAGTCTGTTACAACTTTACCGTCTTTATCTTTCACAACTACATTAGAAGTTTTGAAAGTAGTCAGGTCAACTGGTTTAGTGAATGTGTATTTAACACGATCATAAGTAGTTTCATCATAGAGAGCACTTACTACTTCTGGACGAGTTTGGTCAACTACAGGGTTGATGGACACTTTAGTGTCAGCTGCAATTACGTTGCTGCTGAAGTCAACAATGTTTTGAACATACAGGTCAGTTGCGACAGCTGGAAGCTTAGCAGAACCACTGAAAGTCAACTTGAATGTTTTAGAATTGATTTTTTCAACAGTGTCGTTAGCGTAGTGTTTAGTAGAACCACTCAGCCAGTAGTAGTTACCACCTTTGATTGCTTCGGAGTCTTTAACGTCTTCGCTAAATACTACTGTAGCTCCCTCAAGTGTAACATCCTTAACTTCTGTAACTGTTGGAGCTGTTTTGTCTTCAACAACTTCGAAGTCTTTAGAAACTTCAATCAATTTGTAAGGAACATAATCTTGAACTCGGTCATTGATTGTCAAAGTATGTTTACCAACACTCAATGTGCTGAATACTTCGATGATCAACTCACGGCTACCAGATCCAGAAATCACACCAGAAATTGCTGTTCCATCAAGTTTAAATGTAGATGCAACAGAGCTGTTAGCTTCTACTGGCTCAGAGAAAGTAACTTTAATTGCTTTGTTACCCAATCCTTCTACACTTTCAACTGTTGGCAATACAGAATCAACTGGCTTGAACTCGATGTCTTTTTGAGTTACAAGTTTAGTTGTATCAGATCCTTTAAGAGAGTTTACAGAAAGTTTATAGTTTTCTTGGTTAAGAAGAGCATTTGTCAAAGTCAGAACAACGGATTTTCCACCGTTTTGAAGTTCTACAGACTTAATGGATACATTGCTATCAGCATCGTCTTTGATTGTGTAAGTAGCTACATTTTCAGCAGATGCTTTGTTAACGTCTCCGTCAAAGTTCACAGTTACTTCTTTCAAGTTAGTAGCAGTTACGCTCTCAACTTTAGTAGCTGTAGTTACTACATAAGTAACTTTCTCAGTGAACTCTTTATCTTTGTAAGTGAATTTCACTTCAGTTTCTTTGTTAGCTTCGAGAGCTTTATCCAAAGTTACTTTAACGGATTCACCGTCGCTGATTTTGAAAGTAACAACTTTACCAGCTTCGCTTACTTCATAAGAAGCAACTTTCAAGCTTTGAGCTTGATCAATTGCGTAAGCAGCGCCTACAAGCAATTGACGGGAAGCGTTGGATTGGAAGTTCAAGCTAGTGTCAAGCAAACCAGCGTTGATTGCTGCTTGAACATAACCTTTAGCCCATGCTGTTGCAGTGTTATTAGTTTCAGTTGGAACTTCGAGGTCCAAAGCGATTGTCAGAACTTTCGCCATTTCTTCGATTGTTACTTTACCGTTGAAGTCGAAGATTTTCTTCTCAACGTTTTTACCTTCCATGATGCCTGCAGCTGTTACTGCTTCGATGTAAGGAGCAGCCCAGTTTTTAGCATTGTAGTTTTTATCGTTGTAAGAATATACACCAGTGATTTCTTTCAGGCCAAGCAATTTAGTGATAACTTTTGCGAACTCAGCGCGAGTCATCTCTTTGTCCAAACCAGCTGTTCCATCTGGGTAACCAGTGAAAACACCTTTTGCTTTCAATGCATCAAACTGTTGTTGTGGCGAAACTGCTGTATCACCGAATGCTACAGATGCAAACATTGAGAATGCCATTGCTGTAGACAGAGCTACGGATAAAATTTTCTTCATAACCTTTTTTTCTCCTCCTTGGGCGTTCATAACATTGGAATTTTCTTTAATAGGGTCGCTCGTGTTCCTCATTCTATTGTCGCACCCCCTTTCCAGAGTCATGAGCAAGTTAATATAAATGATGTCTGTGAGCATATCACAGAAACTTGTAAACGAGAATAATGATAGATCCATACGAAAATAGAGTAGTTTCCTAATCCTACCTTACGTATTATACAATGGGTCTTCCGTGCCGTAAAGCAATTTTTTCTAATAAATAGACAAGATTCTTCACGAGGTCATTCTTGGTAAGTTCCCCAATGTTTTTGACTCTACATCTTAAACGCAGAAGATTTCAAAAAGTTGCGGATTCATCAAAAAAAGTTTTGAACTTATTTATGTATTGATACAGTGCGGGTAGATGCGAGGTTCAAAACCTTTAGACCATCAATGATGGAGCAGTCTGCATGAGATTATGTTGTGTCTGGATTGATGGGGACGTTTATTTATACCCGATAACTCGCTGCATGAAGCGACAAATTCTTCTAAATGCAAAATAAATAAAGGCATTCCATATGGAATGCCTTTCGTAATGCTCTGGTTCTATAACTTAGCGAATTTTCATCGCAAGATCAATAATTTGAGCACGCATATTCGGATCACTGTTCAATCTCAGATACATGTCGTCAATGGGTTGTCTATTTTCCCGGTATGTCTTTTCATGCTTCATCGTGGTGTGAGACCATTCAATTAAGTCATTCTCAGCCAGAACCAAATTGTTATACGCATCATGGAAGCCAGTCGCCTTGACAAGCCCTTCCATCACTTCTTGGGAAACTTCCTGCGTTTTACGTGTATCTTCTATTTTCTTCTCCAGAATGACTGCTTGTTTCTCGAACTGTGTCTTTGCCTTCATGTAGCCCAGCTGGGCTTTCGAATAAATCGGTTTCATTAGCTAACTTCACCCTCTAGATCATTGTGTATTTACCGCTATTGTATCTTAATCTCTAGCAAATTACAAAAATAGATATTGGTAAAAAACAGATTTCTTCTATTATAAAAGTGTTCTTTACCAGTTGATTTACAGTCATAAAAAGACCCGTCCCTTTAGTCCAAGGGACAGGTCTTTCAGAATTGAATAGTTTTCTATACAGATTAGCTCAAGTTTTTAGGGAACAGCTTCGTACTCTTCTTAAGTAATTCAACTGCAATTTTGGCAGCTTCTGCACGAGTCATATTACCCTTTGGATTGAACTGATATTGAGCTTTGGTTGCGCCAGGCACCGTGACCGGGCTACCTTCCATGATTTTCGCTTTGGTTATTGCGAGAACAGCAGGACGAGCATAGAATTCAATAGAGCCTGAGTCCAGGAATGACTTTCCAAGCGTAGCAGCTAGTTTACTGTCGTTCGTCGCCAAATTGGAGTTCATTGCACGAGCAATCATAACGGCTGCCTGTTCACGTGTAATTGGCATTTCCGGTTGGAAATATCCATCACTCAACCCCGTAACGATACCTGCCCGAGCAGCTGTCTCGATAGCTTCATAAGTCCAACGATCAGACTTGGTGCTGATTGAGACGTCCTGGAACGTTTGTTGGTTGGCATAATTCAACGGAATATCCAGACCTCTAACGAGTAACGTTGCAAATTCTCCACGAGTTGTCTGATCATCTGCACCAAAAGAACTTGCTCTCAATGGATTCATAATTCCTTTGGAATACAAAGCATTAAGCAAATTACGAGCCCAAGGGTGGTTTGTAATATCAGGATAACTTCTACTCAATTTCATTACTTTGTAGTATCCGAATTCATCAAATGGTACCGTAATCGTGTGACCTTTTGTATCAACGACTCCCCCAATAGGAATCCACTTGCCTACATTGGTTTTATCTGAGTATCTGAATACTGTAATGGTAGAACCTACATCGTCTACAATGGAAGGATCATAAGCGATCGTCAGGCTACCTCTTTGAGATGGAGTTAGGACTCTCTCAGCAGCATATTGCGTAAAGTTCCCTTCCAGACTGTAAGGAGCCAAACCATTGGTTCCTGCGCTATAGCCACTTTCTCCTTTATCTCCAAGCTCCCCAATACCACCGTGAATCCAGTAAATATCAGAAATTGGTGTAAAGTTGCTTGTATTGAGTGTTGAACTAAACAAACCCGTAAGTTCAGGCGATACAGTAATGAAACTTTGTGCATTTTCACTACCTTCATCCGGAGATCCGATCCAGTTACCGTAATCATTCTTTCTCTCTACAATCCCTTTATCCGGATCAGCAATTCCGAACAAAATCTTGTTATCTGGATAGAACTTGGTCATATTTCTTACTGTTGTGGATTGCAGAACCGTTCCCTTCGGAAGTGAAAGCTGCAGCTCTTTGTTAAATACAGTATATTTATTTGCAACTTTCGGAGCCATGTATTGCGTATCTGTTGTAATTGTAGAGGTATAGAATACATTGACTGTGTCATTAATTGTTCCGCCCGGACGAGTAATTTGAATCTTGATTGCGTTATTTTTGTCGGGTTTCAAACCTACATAGTCCAGTATAAAACGATTGTTAGAATCCGTACGTTTAACCGCAGGCTGCTTATCAATAACAACCTGAGTAGCCCCTTCTGCCTCAATATCGAATCTTACAAAGTTTTTATTAACAACAATCTTATCTCCTACGGTTGGCTGAGGAGCAAGAATGCGATAAGAAGATGGTTCACGTACAATCTCTAAGCGCTGAGTTGTTCTAGCACCTGTTCTATTAATAAGTTCGAGTGTATACACGTGCGTTCCAGGTGCATCAAATTTCAGATTTTGAATTCTTACGAAGAACTGATTTTCATTACCTACAAAATCAAATGTAGGCATCCCATTTTCACCTAATTTATTCGTTTGTAGTACACGATCAGTAGCTTGTGTATGGGTAAACACTAGTTTGGAGCCAAAGTAAACGTTAGCAATTTGTGCTCCACCGCCATTAATCACGAGATCATAATTTTCTTCACTTGTTACATACTTATCTTCTTTGAATGCAAATTCAGGCGTAACCGCGAAGATTTTCTTCAGTTCGTCCTGTGTATAACTGGTTAGAGCCTTATCAACAAAGGGTTGTCTGGAATCCTTAGGAACCAGCGTAGGCATAAAGGTGGTAACTGTTGATTGGTTCGTATCAATAACATTGATTCTAAGCGTTGTTGTTATAGTTGTAGGCTGTTTGTTGGCATCCTCATCAATTGCACGAATCACAATCGTGTTCTCACCATATACAATCGGCCCTTCCTTCAACACTTTTAATTTAATGGAAAAATCTCCATCGCTGTTCGGGAAACCTGATGTAACCTGTGTATATTCAGTATCTTTAAGCACCTTACCATTCACTACAAGCTCAGGCTTAAAATCAATCCCCAGCGTCTTAAAGCCAATAAACTTACCTTTAACAGACATTGTCTGTTCCGTACTCTTCGAGTCGAAACTATATGTCTGTCCATCTTGCAGATTCTCTACATAGATCGAACTAACAGATGAATAAGAAATCTTGACTACTTTCGGAAGATCGGTCGGTTTGCCGAAATAAAAACGAATTTGTTGTTCTCCACTTACAAATCCCTTGATCTGATAGATCTGTTGTTTGGAAGTCAAACCCATTTCCAGTTCAGTTTTAACAGCATCAATTTCAAGTTTATTTACACCTGTAGGTAAATATTCCCCAAATAATTTAGCTGCATTAATATCTTTGCTGGATTCAACCAAAATGAAGAATGTGTCGCTTTTCACTCGTGATCCATCCAGTTTGGTCTTGGACTCTATCGGGCCACTTTTGTAATCCGGAAGGTAGTACATATTCAAGATATCCTGGGAACCTGGCGAATACACGTATCCTCCAGTAAATCCTGTGCTGAAATTACCATAAGTGAGGCTGACTTTCACTTCCTGATTCTTCTTGACATCAGTCCCGCCCTCTTCCAGCTCCATTTTGAAAGGCGTGTCCACTACAAAATCCACGAGTCGATATTCCAAACTAATTCCGTCTGCTCCTGCAATCGCAGTTGTTTTGGTTACGTGAAAAGTGAACGTTGGAGGTTGATCTATATTGCTATTCGATAATGTAATTGTTCCATTCGTTGGACTAAAATCCGTGCTACTTGCTGAATAAGGTAATAATGCTTGTCCAGACAATTTGCCTTCTTTTTGGTCCGCTATTGTAAAATTCGGATTTGTGTCATTCAATATGGATTGCGTCTCTGTTCCTACCGTTAAGTCGAGCTTAGTAAACGGTTGGTTTTTATCAAAATAATACACCGAACGCTCCGTTTCAATGGAGTTTGATGCACTTGATATTTTAAATTTCAACGTATTTATTCCTGCTTTAAGCTTAAGCTGCGGCAAGAAAAATGATCCATCTTGTAGCATAGCCGAATCAAAAGAATCGCTACCATTTACTGTAACTGTAACCTGCGTAGCGTTTTGCACCTTACCTTGGATAGATACACGTTCCGTATTAACAACTGTTTCAGAACCTGCGTTAAGATCGTAGGTTGCATTCCCTGTACCTCCAGAAACAACCGTGGAGATTTTGAAGTTCTCTATAAAGGGAGCTTGGTCATATAAAACATAAAATGTATCCGAACGTTCAACAGAACCCTGTACTCCTAAAAAGGTGATCTTGTTGAATCCGGGAAACAGTGTAAGGTTGTTTGCATTAAACTTGTTGTTCCCACTGCTATCTGCAGTGACTGCAGTTGTAATGGATTTCGTTTCATCTGGAACCCACTTATCCACATTGCCTTCAGTCGTGGAATTCAACTGCTCTACTTTTACTTTCATCGTATCTTTCGAAACAAATGCATATGAACCTGAGATACTAATAGTTGAAGTTGATGTGGTATATGCGTTACTTCTTGAAAGGAATTTCTTGCCTGTCTCTCCTGAAACCAAAGACAGAATGGATGTTTCCCTTAATACCTTAATATCTGGTGTAAAGTAAGTTGAATATGCGTTAGATCCTGTAGTGTCACCGTCCGCAGCCGAAGCAACGGCCCCACCGAATAGACCCTGTGGGAACAATGAGAACACCATAGCGACCAACATGATCCATGCCAACGGCCGTTTCTTTTGTTGCATTACGTATCATCTCTCCTCTTTTTAAGTCAGTTACCGTTATATATCGGCCGAAAGGTTCCAATTATTTAGTAAAAACAGCAAAATAAACAAAAAACCTTGTCCACGAGGGACAAGGTTTGGGTTGAAAGAATATTCAATAAGATCAGTAAACGAGCGTTTCTATTTAGGATTTCGAGCGGGTCTCCGGGTTCAACTTGACGCGCATACGCATCAGGAAGTTAATAACCGGCCTTCTGGTTTTGCTTACAAGTCCGATGACTTCTGCTCCAACCTGGAGGAAGAACATCATGATACAGATTACGACGAACGTTACCCAGTTGGCTTCGAACATCGCAGCGGAAGATTGGATAATCGCCAGTACACCGAAGAATGCGGCAATACCGTAGATGATCAGCACTGTCTGACGGTGACTGAATCCAAGCTCACGCAAGCAGTGATGCAAGTGACCTTTATCCGGTGAGAAAATCGGTTTCCGTTGTACCGCACGACGAATGATCGCGAAGAAGGTATCCGAGAGCGGCACACCGATAATGATCAGCGGTGTAATGAAGGACACGACAGCAATTTGTTTGAATCCGAGCATGGACAGCATTGCCAGAGAGAAACCAAGGAATAGTGATCCCGTATCTCCCATGAAAATCTTGGCCGGGTGGAAGTTGAAGAACAAGAAACCAACAATACTACCGAGCAGCACAAGACACATCAAGGCAATCATCATATTACCCATCAGGAAGGACATCACGGCAATGGTACCAATGGCAATACCGGATACACCGGCAGCCAGACCATCCAGACCATCAATCAGGTTAATCGCATTCGTTACACCAACAATCCAGAGAATCGTCAGCGGAATGGACACCCAAGCTTCCAGTGAGGAGTACGCATCCTGAAAAGGAATATTGACGAAGTCTACACGGATGTTGAATCCGAATACGACTACTGCAGCAGCAACAATTTGTCCGAGCAGTTTGACTTTGGCTGACAGTTCAAAACGGTCATCCAATGCACCAATCAGTACGATGATCGATCCACCAATCAGAAAAGCACTGACAAAGCTCATATCTCTTGTCGTAAACCATGCCGACACAAACGGAAGCAGGGCAGCAACTGTAATGATAAAGGCCAGGAAAATCCCTAGACCACCAAGACGCGGCATAATCCGAGTGTGCACTTTACGTGCATTCGGCGTATCCATTGCTCCGATTCTGACTGCGAACTTTTTGACAAGTGGTGTCAGGGCAAGAGCCAGTCCCATTGACACGATAAATCCAATGATAAAGATCGCTACCATTTGAACATTCGACCCCCAATTATAATACCTGTAAGAAATTATAAATCCCCTGATCTCTTTTTATATATAAATTATTGTTCGTCACTTTTAATAAAAATACCATTTGCACCAGAACGGAGAGGGCAGAAATAACCTGTAGAAGCGAAGCGTTCGCCTTTATCACGGGATTTCAACCTTAGAAAGGTTGATAAAAGAAATCCAGGGATAACAGCGAACAAAAGGTTATTCTGACATCGAAGTGGCCATGTGCAACTAAAAGTTTTTATTTGAGTGGCACACATGTAATCCGGAATGAATTATACGCTGATCACAGGCGAAATGCCAACCTCAATTTTTAGCAAAAACGTGCATTTTACTCGTAATAGCCTAATTTTAACGGACTTTAGTCACGTTTTCTTTGTCCCGCATCACTTTGACAGCGAATTTCGGAAGCGCAAGCATTCGACCAGCCCGGCTAGGTTCGCGAAGTAGACGATAAAACCATTCCAGTCTTAACTTTTGGAACACTTTAGGTGCACGTTTGGTTTTGCCCGAAATCACATCAAAGCTGCCTCCAACCCCCATCGTAACGGGAACCTGAAGCGCGTCTTTGTACTTGTGAATCCACGGTTCCTGCGTGTCTGCCCCACGTGCAACAAACAGCAGATCAGGTGCAGCTTCACGGATGGAAGCGACAACCTGCTCGTCCTCAGCCGAACCAAAATAACCGTCGCGATAACCTACAATTCGAATCGCCGGATATTGCTCTTGTAACCGAACTGCCGTTTCTTGAATCACCTCAGGTGTGGAACCGAGCAGATACACGCCCCACCGATAGTTTTCTCCAACACGCAGCAATTCATGTAAAAGCTCAAATCCAGGTACCCGCTCTGCCACAGGCTCCCCACAATAATTGGCAGCCCATACAACCCCTGTCCCATCGGGTACAATCATTTCCGCAGACTGCATAACCTTCATCATCGCCGGGTTTTCCAGCGCGGCCATGACCATGATGGGATTGGCTGTAATGACTTGGTGCGGCTGTTTTGTAAGCACTGCTTGGCGTAGAACCTCCACCGTTTCTTTCATCGTTAGTTTGGAAAAAGGAATACCATAGATTGAAACGGTAGGTATTGGTCCGGTCTGATTCATCTTATTTCACCCTTTGCGGCCTAAATATTTAATAATTTGCTGAGCAGGCACTTTGGCTTCCTGCTTCAATTCGGTAATGCCTTCTTCATGTTCCTTCAGCCACTGTGAACGCTGATCCAACAGGTTAGCCACCGTCTTCGCCAGTTTATCCCCATCCAGCGCATCCGTACTGCCCACGGTTTCACTATCCAGACGCAGCATGAACTGATCAATCTTCGGATCATACGAGATACCAACGGGTGGAACATACTGTGATGCGGCATAGATCAGACTGTGCAGACGCATGCCGATAACGACATCACAATTGCTGACTTCCTGCAGCATCAGCTGCGGATCGGTGAGATCCTTGGTAATGCTGACTTCGCTACCTTTGTTACCGAGGTCACCGAGCATTTCCATAACAAAACGTGAAGCCTGCTCATCAATCGGTAAGTGAAATGGCATAAAGCGCAAGTGAACGGCTTTTTTGGAGCAAAGCTTCTTCAATCCAGCAGCAATCGCTGTAAGCTCTTTACGATCCGACTCCCAGAAACGTACGGATACGCCGATCACCGGGAGTTTGGTATGAACGCTTGCTCCTTGAGCATTAACCGCGACTGAATTTACTTCTTCAGCTTTGGCTTCAGGCAGTGGCAGACCCATCACCGGGTCAGGGACCACATGAATCTGATTCCACCGCAATCCGAGCCCGCGCAAATATTCAGCGGATTGTTCATCACGCACAGATACATAGTTGCAGGCCTTAAAGACCGAACGAATCATCGGATTGAATATCTTGCGATTTACAGGTCCGATGCCCTGAGCATAGATAAATGTTGGTTTTTTCAACCATTGGGCCAGTTTGATAACACCCAGGTAGTAAGGGATGGATTTCAGTCCGGTTGCATCCTGCAGCAGACTTCCTCCCCCACTAATTAAACCGTCACTTTCCTTGATCGCTTCGCGAACTTCCTTCAACTTCATCCGATGTACTGAACGTACACCGTACATTGAAGTGGTCGACTCCGGGTCACCGGAGAGCACAATCGGCTCAATCGTGACATTCGATCTGTGACTCTCCTCTTCCAGTGCCGTCAAAATTGACTTAAGTACCGCTTCGTCTCCGCTGTTGCGGAATCCGTAATATCCTGAGATGACTAACTTTTGAGAAGTGGTGACCATTTTTTCCAACATCCTTCCGCTACTTGCCACACACCCACAGCAACGATACCGAAGATTAAGCCAAGTCCCAATCCCATCACTCCACGAATGAGTGACAATACAGCTGGCGTATGGATATGCGCGAACGTATCCACCATGGACAATTGTCCAATTGCTGCAATAATGAGCACAAAGATGACTTTACGATATTTTAAAGCGGCGAACACGCCAACGATAAACAGCGGGTGTCCCAGCATAAATTCTTTGAATCTTGGCCGCACGCCGAATGTATCTTCCAGCGTAGTACGCAGGAACATCTCGAACGGTGTAACCGAACCCGAGTTGCCTGTACGGCTCAAATAATAGTATCCAACCACAGCAGCAACCAGTGCCAATACAACCATCAATACGTTAATCGGTGTACGAAGAATATCCTTAATTTGTTTAATGGAGAATGTACCCGAACCACGGTAAAAGACAATATAAATCGCTACCAGCGCCATAGGTGCAAAGTGTAACAAACTCACGCCTCGGAACTGGTTGATCACCAGACTGTACGTAATGCTGTTCAGCAATGCGATGACAAAAGGCACCGCCAGGAACGAAAGAATCGACGTTCTTACATATAAGAAGATCGTTTGTGCCAACCGGCGACCCGCAGGTGCGTCTGGCTGACGCTGTTGCTGATAGTTCACTGTACGAACTGCCAGAACCATCGCAATGGTTGGCGCGCTAATTGCGACCAGCAAGGCAATTCCTTGCTCCAGCAACGTCGGTTTGAGCAAGAATAACCCGGCACTACCCACCAGAGCCAGCGCAAATACCAGCAATGTCAGCAGTGGTACAAAATAGGAAACCATAAGCGTAATCATTGCGATTGCACCAATCAAGGCCACCAGCTTGGCATAACGCTGAATGGAAGAATCCTTAACCGTGAACGCTTCAGCTTGTCCGAGTTCAAAGCCGTGTTTGCCCATACGTTCAATCGCATGACCTGGCTCACCCAAACTGTTGATCAGATTATCAATCGGATTGGTGATCATAGCTTTGGCTGTATTCCGACTTGGCGAAGCATTCATATAGAGCATACGAATGTTGCGGTCTTTGGTAGCCAAAACAAAACGGTCAGCAATGGTGTCTACATCCAGATTGGCATCCCCGTCACTTAAGGAGTACAGACGAGTTACATTGTAATCAATTTTATAGGAGAGAGTCTCAAAACCGGATTGTGGTTTCTTCAAATTCTCAATAGCCGCCAGTCCAATATGGTGCTTGTTCAGCAACTGGGCAAACATATCGATACTCTTCATCTCTGCATTATCATTGTACCCTTTCACAGCATCGCCATCAAACAAGATGCGCTTTACCCCATTTTCTTCGAAGAAGGTAAGCAGGCGTTCCATAGATTCCTGATTGTAAGGAACACTGTCTGCGATCCGTGGCAAAATGTAAAATCCTTTATCACGCAGCATCTTCACGGCAACCGGATCTGGTTGCAAAGGCTGCATGTTGGCATTCTCCGGTGGAGTCTGCAATATTAAGCCGCTACGACCTTCATATTCCCATGGAAGCACAGGAATCTCCCGATCGGCGAACGTTTGTTCAATGATAGGGGTATACGTTTGTGCATTTTCCTCGTTTGTGAATAGCACATACGTGTAATTATCGTTAGCAGGAATGACATTTTTGGTCATGTTCGCAAGATCCTGCCCGTTATATACCATCAGACGGCGGGACTTCTTCAACTCATCCAGTGTACTTTCAAACACCGCCATGGTTGTCACTCCGGCGTCTTTTAATCGAGTCAGTTGTTCATTCATAAAGTCTTGCGGATGGGCCTGATAAGCCGAGATATCCAATAGCCCCCGATAATTGAAGACAAGCTCCACCTTTTTGGCGGAAGATTCCGTCTGTACCCGATCACTGATGACAGGGATGGAAGCAATCAAACCGATAATGACAACAATCCACAGCCACTTCCGTGAAGCGGTATTCCAATAAAGCCATTTTTGACGCACTACATGTACCTCCTCAAGTGTTGGAACCAAATGCACGTTCAGCTCATGATTTTCATTGCATAATAGTGAATAAATACCGGATACAAACAGCTTGTGTCAACAAACGTGCATCTATCCGCAATTCATCCAAAATAGACGTAGGAACTCACCCTTTTTACCTAAAAGAAAAGCCCCTCCGCCAACCAACCTTACGGTGCGGAGAGGCTTTCTCATGTTCTTGCTCAGTACTGCATTCGTATTTATTGTGCGTCTACACGCGTCATCACCGTAGTAGCCAAACGTTCAATACGGCTTTCGGCGTCTTCCAGGTTCTCTCCGCGCACAGCGAAGTATACTTTGATCTTCGGTTCTGTTCCCGAAGGACGCAGGCAGAACCATGATCCGTCTGCCAAAATAAATTTCAGAACGTTCTCTTTCGGCAAGCCATCCAAGCCAAGGGAGTAATCCAGCACATCTTGCACAACGATACCGGCTACTTCTTGTGGCGGATTAGAACGCCAGTCGGTCATTTTCGCCTGAATTTGAGCTACGCCATCCTTGCCTTTCAGCGTACGGGACTCCAGCTTCTCCAGGAAATATCCGAATTGGCTGTACAGCTCTTGCAGGACATCATAGAGCGTTTTGCCTTGGTTTTTATAATAAGCAGCTGCTTCAGCAATCAGCATTGCAGCCAGGACTGCATCCTTGTCACGTGCGTAGCTGCCTGCCAGGTAACCGTAGCTCTCCTCATAACCGAACAAGAACGTATGACTGCCGGTTGCTTCGAACTGGTTCATTTTTTCACCGATATATTTAAAGCCTGTCAGGGTGTTCATCACTTCTGCACCGTAATGCTCAGCAATGACCGCTCCCATCTCGCTTGTTACAATCGTTTTGACAACCGCGCCGTTTTTCGGCAGTTTACCTGTTTCTTGCAAGCGGCTCAACACATAGTGCACCATGATAGCTCCGGATTGGTTACCCGAAAGTACGAAATACTTGCCATCCTTGTCTTTCACTACCGCACCCATGCGATCAGCATCCGGATCTGTACCGATCAGAATGTCCGCACCCACGGATTCACCCAACTTCATTGCAAGCGTAAATGCTTCGCGCTCTTCCGGGTTAGGGGACTTCACTGTGGAGAATTCAGCATCAGGCTGTTCTTGTTCTGCCACAATGTGAACCTGCTCAAAACCGATCTGTTCCAACACACGACGTACAGGCACATTACCTGTTCCGTGCAGTGGAGTGAAGACGATTTTGAAATCACGGCCGACGCCGGATTGAATCAGGTCACGACTGAGGCTCAGGCTGGCAACGGTATCAACAAATGCCTGATCTTCCTCTTCCCCAAGCCATACGAGCAATCCTTGAGCTTCGGCTTCTTCCTGCGTCAGCTTTTTCACATCCGCGAGGGAAGGAACTTCCTGAATGTATTGAATGACTTTCTCCGCTTCGTGTGGTACCAATTGGCCACCCTCGTGGTTGTACACTTTGTAGCCATTATATTCAGGAGGATTATGACTCGCTGTCACCACAATACCGCCGGTTGCTTGCAGATGACGTACACTGAAGGAAAGCTGGGGCGTAGGACGCAGGGATGTAAACAACTTAGCCACAATGCCATTTCCAGCCAGAACCAAGGCAGCATCCAGTGTGAACTCAGGTGAGAAATGACGGGAATCATGCGCGATCACAACAGAAGGTTTACCTTCTTTGTCGCCATGCTGCTCCAGCAAATAACGGGCAAACCCTTGCGTTGCACGCCCCACGGTATAACGGTTCATCCGGTTGCTTCCCGCTCCGATCACACCACGCAATCCACCTGTACCAAACTCCAGATTTCTGTAAAAACGATCCTCCAGCTCTTTCGGCTGATCCTGCAAATCACGAAGCTCCTGTTTCGTCGCTTCATCAATCGAAGCATCCTCCAACCACTGCTGCAATGTTTGTGCTGCTGTTGTGCTTAACTGTTCCATTCCTGCAAACCCCTTCCTTCTATATAAAATTCAATGAACTGCTGAACGATACAATCATTAGCTTGGGTCAGACAGTGCGAACATGATCTCGCCTTCAGCTACTACTTTGTCGCCTACTTTGGCTGTAGCTTTGCCTTTACCAATTGAACCTTTGAGACGCGTAATCTCCACTTCCAGCATCAATGTATCTCCAGGCACAACTTGTCCACGGAATCGGAAATTGTCCAGTCCCGCCAAAAAGCCGATTTTGCCTTTGTTGCCTTCCAAATTAAGAATGGCTACTGCACCGACCTGTGCCAATGCTTCTGTAATCAACACACCCGGCATTACCGGATACTCTGGAAAATGACCAATGAAGAACGGTTCATTAATGGTTACATTTTTCAAACCAACGGCACGTTTGCCATCCTCTAATTCTACAATCTTGTCCACCAGCAGAAACGGGGGACGGTGCGGAATAATTTCTTGGATCTGTTTGATATCGAGCACAGTGTAATCTCCTCTCAGGGTCATTTATATGAGATTCTCCATCATGATTGAAGTTAAGCGCAATAGAGGTCGTTACGGTTACGGATCATTCTTTCGATCGCTGTTGTCCCCGAATTTTCTGATACATTTTAGAGTTGTCTAAAATTCGGTGACAAAGGCGAGCGCTTCGCTTCTTCTGAACGATTCCGTTCCCTCCACTTACTTTAGTGCGGAAGCCGTCAACCCCAACATGATCAAGTCGATGCTCATATAAAATGTGGTTTTCATTTAATTTGTATGAAAAGCATATTTTCAGTTAACACTAGTTATATCCTTCATGACTGCAGTAGTGAAGGTTGAGATAAGGGGTCTCTCTTCGCGATGACGAATGTCTTTCGCAGGGGAGGCCTCTTTTGACGTCAAACGTCATCCATCATTATACTGTTTTCAACGCCAAAAAGAAAACTCCTGCCTGCGCAGGAGTTTTCGCATATATCGTTCATCTACGGAGCGAACACCAAATCATATACATGTTCCCATGTACTCCACTGCAATACGGAACCGATATCCTGTTTGCCCAGTACCACGTAGCCAGCCACCAATCCGCCAGCGAGGGCAAGAACAAGCAGGACCGGAACCAAAAACCATCTTGCGATGCGCCATCCACTCTTCTTCTTCTTGACTTTCGTCTTATCCGGCTTGCTGTTCTGCTGCTGTGTATCTGTCATCACATTCACCTTTTATGCTCTCATATTGTTGGCAAGACCCGACATGGAATCACTGGATGTCAGTGCGCGTGCCGCCAGTTGGTAAGTCCGCTGTCCTTGCATCAGCAAAGCCATCTCTTGTGTCAAATCCACGTTGGATTGTTCAATGTAGCCTGCACGGATCATGGCTGTCGCTTCACGTGTAGCTGCATTGGCTCCAAATACATCATCCTCGGTCAGACCCGCATCCAGACCAAACAGGTTATCCGCATACTGCACAAGCCCTTCCGGGCGCTCGATATCAACGAGTTGCAATTGGGCTCCAATCGTTGCGTTGGCTTCATTGCCACGACGGATCAACAGATTGCCTTTTTCATCAAATGCAACCTTGCTGTTATTCGGTGCCGTAATGCGATTACCTTGACGATCCAATGCAAAGTGGCCTTCGCCATTGACCAATACCATCATATCTGGCGCATTGGGATTCGTTTTGGGTCTTGTATCAGGGACAAAATGGAATGCACCCTGACGCGTCCACATTTTCTCACCATTTGCTTCAACTGCAAACATTGCATTTCCTTCAATTGCCAGATCGGTAGGATTGCCTGTCTCATTGAGTGTACCTTGAGTCATATCCTTTGTCACATCAGCCAAACGTACGCCAAACCCGAGGTTGTATCCCATCGGGGTGGAGCGTCCATCCAGCTTGTACTTGTCCGGTTGCTGCTGCACACGTGTCAGTACATCTTCAAAGGCTGCTTGCTTACTCTTATAGCCTGCCGTATTTACGTTGGCAATATTATCGGAAATGACATCCAGACGCTGCTGTATTCCGGTCATGGAGACCATTGCACTAATCATGGAATTATTCATTCGGTGGTTACCCTCCCTGGTTCTACCCTCCCAAACCCTCCCTGGTAGGGAGGGCCCCAGATGGCGCTGCCCTCTGGACTCCCGAAACAGGAGGAGTGGGTGCGTGGGGTATGATCTTGCTAAGCGACGGTGGTGTATGTGCGCCGCGACTGCCCAACTAATATTTACGCCATGGTTTTACATGGCTAAATATTAGTTGGGCACGCTCTTTGTGCGGCGAGTAGCTCCGCGTGGTCTCTCCTTGCTTTGCTTCGCAAAGGACTGTCGAGACCGTCGCTACGCTTGGGGTAATGCTGCGCAATCCTCGCATAGGCTCGGTTGCGTTTAGACCTTTGCGCTCCGCGTGGTCTCTCTTTGCTTTGCTCTGCAAAGGACTGTCGAGACCCTCGCTGTGCTTAGGATAATGCTGCGCAATCCTCGCACGGGCTCGGCTGCGTTTAGACCTTTGCGCTCCGCGTGGTCTCTCCCTGCTTTGCTTCGCAAAGTACTGTCGAGACCGTCGCTGCGCTCGGGATAATGCTACGCAATCCTCATATAAGCTCGGCTGCGTTTTGGCTTGCGCTTCGCGTGAGCCTCTCTGCTTTGCTTCGCAAAGGGCGTTTGGCTCTTCGCTACGCGGCTATATTATACGTTGGCGTTATACACGCCCAACTTCATTGACGGCTTTATCCAGACTGCGGTCGTAGAATTGTACGACTTTCTGGTTCGCTTCATAAGCACGAAATGCTGCATTCATATCTACAGTTGCCTGTGATGCATCTACATTCGAACCTTCCAGGTAGCCCTGACGGATCTGCACATTATCACCGGCAGCCATCATCCGGGCCGTTGCTCCATTCTGATCATTCAGGCTGAAATTACCATCGCCTTGACGTACCAGTTGGTTGGGTTGATCGATGACACTGATTCCCAATGTTACACCTGTGGGTGCACCCGTCTCTGCATTAACAAGACGACCTTGCTCATCCACTTTAAATTGGTCTACCGAGCCTGTCAACACAACAGGTTGTCCATTATTATCCAGAACTTGTGAACCTGTTGAGCTGAGCAGCTGTCCAGTTCCTGTAACCTCGAAGTGACCATCACGTGTATATCTTGTGTTTCCTTCTGCATCCTGTACTGTAAAATACGCCTGAGGTTGGTAAGTTACCGTGCCATCAGCTCGTACAAATTTGCCCGAACCGTCAAACGGGACAGGTTGTCCTGTCTGTGGATCATTCACGGCCAGATTGGACGAAATGGCAAAATCACTCTTTTGCCCACTTTCCATAATGGCTCCCTGCAAATTCATGGACAAACTTTCTTCCGCGAACACACCCGTGTTCAGCTTGCCCAGCCGCTTTGTCGGAAGATTAGCGTCTCCGCCTACCAAAGTAATGAGCATTTCCGGGAAAGAACGGCTTACGCTGTTCACTTGTTTATATCCCGTTGTGTTCATATTTACGATATTCTGTGTTGCGGTGTCATGGCGGCGTTGTTGCGTTATCATTCCCGCGGTAGCGGTGTACAGACCTCTTAACATGTATTAACCCCTCTCCTCAGATGAGCGCTTGTCCTTCATTACAGGCTGCTTGTCCGTTCTGCTTCCCGAGCTTGGGCGAACCTTTGCTTTTTATATCGGCAGATTAGAACTTTTTCTTAACCACTTGATCCAAATTATTCAGCATAATGCCTGTCCCCTTCACGACACAATGCATCGGATCCTCTGCAACCCATACCGGTACATGCAATTCATTGGACAACAGTTCGTCCAGTCCGTTCAGCAAAGCGCCTCCTCCTGTCAACACGACACCTCGGTCAATAATGTCCGCTGACAATTCCGGTGGCGTCCGCTCCAATACCGACTTAGCTGCAACGATGATGGATTGCACGGAATCCCATAGCGCCTCTTGCACTTCATTCCCCGACACCGTTACGGTAACAGGCAACCCGGATACCATATCCCGACCGCGAATGTCCATCTCTGTTTGACGTCCGCCCGGATGTACGGAACCAATCGCAATTTTGAGATCTTCGGCTGTACGTTCACCGATCATGAGTTTGTATTTGGCTTTGATAAACTTGATAATCGCTTCGTCGAACTTGTCCCCTGCGACTTTAATAGAAGAGGCGGTGACTACGTCGCCCATAGACAGGACTGCAACGTCAGTCGTTCCGCCGCCGATATCCACGACCATATTGCCGCTCGGCTGAAAAATATCCATCCCCGCACCGATCGCTGCCGCTTTCGGCTCTTCTTCCAGAAATACTTCTTTGGCACCGCTGCGCTCAGCAGCTTCACGGATAGCCTTCTGCTCCACGGAAGTAATGTTGGTTGGTGCACAGATCAGAATACGCGGGTGGCTGTACCAGCTTCTTGCCCCCACACGATTAATGAAATGTCTAAGCATAGCTTCCGTAATCTCGAAGTCCGCAATAACACCGTCACGCAGCGGTCTAATGGCAACAATGTTACCTGGAGTACGCCCCACCATACGACGCGCTTCTTCCCCAACAGCAAGGACCCGCTTCGTATCGCTTTCAATGGTCACGACGGAAGGTTCATCGAGGACGACCCCACTTCCTTTCACGTGAATAAGCACGTTCGCCGTGCCAAGATCAATACCGATATCCTTGCTAAACATAAAAGAGCCCCCAAAGTGATATTATTTGGTCAGCGTATCCTGTGAAAAAGAGTCCCTTATCACGTCACCGCTCGTTCGACAAAGTGCAACATATATATGTAAAAATCGGGCTGATAAGATGTCATAATTCGATCCTGTACCAGCTTTTAACATATCATACTTCAGGGGAGGGATTCAATGCATGTGTGAGCTTTTTGGCCTACGTCTTTCCGCAGGTCCCTACGATTTAGCGGAAGCCAACACCTCGCGTTTTTTACCGCTTGTTTTTTTGTATTTAATTTTGGTCGCTTCACCGCCCCGCAAATGACGGATGGACTTATGATACTCCAGAATGTGTTTCACCTGGTCAGCAAGATCAGGGTTGATTTCCGGCAGACGCTCCGTCAGATCCTTATGCACAGTACTCTTTGACACGCCGAATTCCTTGGCTATGGTACGGACCGTATTCCTCGTCTCAACAATGCAGCGACCAATTTTTATGGTCCGTTCCTTGATGTAATCGTGCACGCTCCCGCCTCCCTACTGTGTGGATAGTTTGGTACATTATATGAGGAGCATGCCTATATATTCGCGGTTTAAAGGTGTGACAAGCTTCGAAGGTCCCATTATTTTCTGAAAAGCACAAAAAGAGCAGAGGATAAATCCCTCTGCCCATCATGTCGCTGCGGTAAAAATCATTTATTTTTCCGGAAGATATCCTTGCGGGTTAACCGGTTGTCCGTCTTCGTAAACTTCAAAGTGAAGGTGGTTGCCCAGCGTTTTTTCCAGTTCATTAACGCCAGCCGATGCAATTGCATCTCCTTGCTTCACTTCATCATCCTGTTTCACTTTGACGTCAGCCAGGCTTTGGTATACGGTTTTGAGGTTATCACTGTGCGTGATTTCCACAACTTGACCTGTCAGCGGGTTTTGTTCAACCCGGGTAACTTTTCCGCCGAGTGCTGCTTTGACTTCGAACGTTTTGTTATCCCCACGTGCCAGATCTACACCCGTGTTCGGAATAAATGTGTCATTGTACTGCACCATCGCTGCTTCATGTTCCTCACTTGAAGCTTCGTTGTCATAGAAAGGTTTTACTACCGAAATTTCTGACGGAACCGCTACTGGCCATACAAAATTCTCCGACTTTGCAACAACTTCCACACTTTCCTGTTCTCCGTTAACCGCTGTTTCTTCTGTACCCGCCGATGCGCCTGTTTCTACTACCCCGTTAGCAGGGTCCGAGTTCAGCGTTTTGTCGCCTGTGCCCTGATAGACCCACACTAAGGTTAGTATAATGCCTGCTGCTGCGATGTAGGCTGCCGGGAAGACCCAACGTTTGGACATTGCTCTTTTCCATGAAGAGGGCTGGCTAGCCGGTACTCCTTGAGTTGTTTTAGGAGTTTCTTCTTGGACTGATTTTTTGTTTTGTTCATTCATCTTAATCACCTCAGTAACAAGTGTTACCGGGTGCAACTCTTTTATACACGCGCGACTCTAATTATTTTCACGGAGCTTTCAAAGAGTGCTATATATGCTGAGATGAGTGTTAGTACGTGCACCGCTTCGGGGCCAGAAAACCTTTCGACCGGCTGTTACTCCCAGATTTCTTCTATCACCTTCTTTAAAGGTGAAATCCGGGAGTAAAGGCGGACACTTCGTTTCTACAGGCCTTTTCTGTCCCCTGCGCTCTCCATACGCTCGCACACTCCGCATATATAGCCAAGTCTTGAAAGCCCGGAAGGGGTGGTTGGTAGAGAAACCTGGATTGGCTGTAATAAGCCATTCCTTCTATGAAGTGAGTTGATGAAATCAATTTAACGTGATTATTAGGTAGGATGAGATTAGCTATATTAGGCGATATAAGACGTCTGGGATTCGTTAGATTGCTCCGCTAGAGTAGCGAGAAGAGAAAGCACAGGGACGAAGAGGCCGCTCTAATAATTATTTCTAACGCAAACAATTCGGGAGCACTATAATACTACCAGATACCTTTCTAACAATACTGTGCGCTTTATTAGCAGAAGGACAGTTTTCTGGAAAATAACATATCATCATGTCTTATGACAGTAAAACTTCTAACGAACCTGATCGACGCTATTGCGGCATTTCACGTCCACAAGGTGACTCTGATTCTTTAACTCTCCAACAGAGAAGATGGGGAACCTGCACAAATCACTGTTCAACTGCTGGTTTTATCTTTATCCATTCATTCCAGTGTTTCTACTTCGATGCCAGCATCTTGGATGCCTGTCCGAAGGAGATGCCGGTGTAGTAGTGTTTGAGAATCTGGGTTGCGGTGTGACCCTCCTGTGCCATGCCGTTGGCTCCCCATTGGCTCATGCCGACTCCATGACCGTATCCATACGTTGTAATTTGAACCTCGTCTCCATCGGTCTTCCAGCTGAACTGGCTGGATCGAAGCCCAAGCAGCTTTCGAACTTCCGGCCCGCTAAACGTTTTACCTGCAATCTGCATCACCTTGATGCGATGGCCTTGCGTTGTAGACAATACTTCCATCCAGCCACCGCTTTGCTGCGCACTCACAGGGATAGCATTTGCACCCAGATTCAACTTTTGGAGAATCTCACTGCGCTTCATGGTGATGGTTTCTTCAAAGCCGGGAGCCAGATTTTTATCCCACGGACTCGCTACACTTTGCAAATAAGGTACTGGGTTGCCCCAGACATCCTCAGCATTCTCCGTATACCCATTACTTGTGGAGAAAAAGGATGCAGTAATTGCCTTGCCTTGATATGTCATGACGGAATCTTTGCTTTCGCGGACAGCCTGCTGCAGCTTCTCCCATTCCTTCGCTTTCCCCAGACGTGTCCAGTCCGCTCTTACTTGTTCTGGTGGTATAAATACCTGATGACTCACAGTATCCGTTACATCCGCTTCTCCTGAAGGTACACCGCTTGTATCGTTGGCTGCCAGTCTTCTCACAATAAATGTCCTTGCAGCAATGGCCTGTGCCTTCAGAGCTTCCAATCTGAACTCCGCTGGCATCTCGGCAGCGACTACTCCGGTAACATAATCTTCAAGCGGGAGATTCATCGTTGTACCGGTTGCGGACAGGTATACCCTTACTTGGGGTTCAGGGTAGGTAACGGGTACAGCTGGAGAAGGTGCTGGAGTCGTTACACTGCCTGTACCAGGTGGGACAGGGATCGGTTTAACAGAATCATCCGTCCGCGGCCAGACTAGAATGGCGGGGATCAACAGCGCAAGTGCCAGTACTGCCGATACAGCCGCTGCCGGTTGCCAGCGAGTGTTGTTCTTGCCCCATCTGCGGCCTCGGCCGAACGTACGCATTCGGCGGCGCTTCACACGGCGAAACTGGTCTAATTCAATGACAGGTATGTGTATACGTGCCGTAGTGTGTTGAGCTGACTCCTGTTTGGTGGCAGCCCCTCTAGGAGATGTTGTTATGGGCTCATCTGGAACAGTTCTGATGTTCGTTGAAGCAAGCTTGTCTTTTTCCACACCGAAACCAGCAATCTCTTCTGGCTCCTTCACTAGTGGACGAGGGACAAGAGGTACCTTAACCTGCACACGAGCTTCTTTCATTTTGATATAACCCTCCGTTGTCCATGGCCGGACAAGCGCCGGTCCTTTTGTTCAAATCCATAGTTTAGGGTATGAGCTGCGTGGATCTGATAGAACCTGATTTAAGAGAAACGAAGGCATTCCATATGTGGCGATTTCCAACTTAATTCTGCTATGTATTATTAAAAAACATTGATCTGTCGCGGAATCCGGTTCCATAAGGTACCATCCGTTCCTCAAAAAGCATGCTCTTTCATTTGTTCAGAATTGGTACAGAATACGATGTTATGCTATATAAGTTAAGACCAGCTATTAATAGAATCAGGTACTGATTCAGTTGATTGTTGAACACAAAAAAAGCCAAGCCAGATGGCTTAGCTTTTAATCTGAATTTAAATGACAGTACGCATGCTCTCGTCTCCGCAATTTACAATGATGTATGATTAATACTAGAGAGCAACGCTTATTGTCTAATTCGATGTTATGCCCAAGTCGGTTGTACTTTGAACAGTGGTACTTCTTCCCCGACTTTTTCATTCGAAGCTTTAACTGCATCCAGCTTAGGCTCTTCAACCGAAATACGATAAATATCGGCTCCAAGTCCGTTAAGCTTCTCAGCGAGATGTACGTAGCCACGGTCGATGTGATGAACACCGCCCACTTCCGTTGTACCTTCAGCAACAAGACCCGCGATAATAAGTGCGGCACCCGCACGCAAATCGGTAGCTGTTACTTTGGCACCCTTCAGCTTGGCATTGCCCGTGATGATGGACGAACGTCCTTCAACTTTGATCTCCGCATTCATCAACTGGAATTCATCCACATGCATGAAGCGATTTTCAAAAACAGTCTCTGTTACAACAGAAGTTCCTTCAGACGCAAGCAAAAGGGCCATCATTTGGGATTGCATATCGGTAGGAAAACCTGGGTATGGTAATGTTTTCACATCCACAGCCTTGAGCGGACGATCTGCAATGACACGAACGCCATTCTCGTCAGGATGAATGGTTACACCCATTTCTTCCAGCTTCGCAATAACAGAACCCAAGTGGTCTGAAATCGCACCTTCGATATACACATCACCACCGGAAATTGCAGCAGCAGCCATATAGGTACCTGCTTCAACCCGGTCAGGAATGACGGTATGCTTCACGCCAGACAGTTTCTCCACACCTTCGATGCGGATGACTCCTGTTCCGGCACCTCGTACTTTTGCACCCATTCCATTCAGGAAGTTGGCAAGATCCACGATTTCTGGTTCTTTTGCCGCGTTCTCCAGAACAGTTACACCTTCAGCCAATGTTGCAGCCATCATAATATTTTGAGTGGCACCTACGGAAGCCACATCCAGATAAATTTTCGCGCCACGCAACCGTCCTTGGCTACGAGCTTCTATATAGCCTTGGCCCAAGCTGATCTCAGCGCCCATGGCTTCAAAACCTTTCAAATGCTGATCAATAGGCCGTGTACCGATGGCACATCCACCAGGAAGCGAAATTCTTGTATGACCCATACGCGTCAACAATGGCCCCATGACCAGAAATGACGCCCGCATTTTACTTACCCATTCATACGGTGCCTCACAGGAAGTAAGTTTCTCCGCATTTACGGTAATCACTTCGTCCCGGTATGTAACACCCGCTCCTAGCGATTCCAACACCTTGTTAATCGTCATCACATCGTCTAGAGGAGGAGCGTCAATAATAACGCTTTGTCCTTCTTCCCCTAAGAGAGAGGCAGCGATGATCGGAAGAACAGAATTTTTAGCGCCGCTAACTTTGACACTTCCGGTCAACCTTTTGCCACCGCGGACGATAAATTTGCTCATCATGGTTCCCTCCGCGCTTTTATTCCCTTTTCTTCATTCCGGAATACGTGAGCCCTTCTGTAATAGAAAAGACTGTTGCTGTGTGTGGAATTTCGACATAGCCTGGCAAATAATGCCCTTATGTCTATTCAGAAAAGAATTGGTTTATAATCCATATCGATGATACCACGTGCGTTGCATGATGCCCTCCGACTTGTAAATGTAATGCCTTACAGGCCAGCAAGCATCTGAACAGACAGAATGGGATGATTATTAGCCGGATTCAACCGGGTATCCCGTTTATAACCACAAAATAAGTGAACAATTGTGAATTCCCTAACTTCCATCATAACATTGTTGAATTGTACGATACAAGCATTTTTACATAAAACATCTCAAATTCATCCAATTCCACGTCACACTTTTTTCTTAATTCATTTGCCGACAACTCATACTCTAATTGTTAACACAATTAATCGATGTTATTCGACATTGAACTGCTTGAAGAACCTAACAGATGATTAACCAACCATCTCAACATTAAAACAAATGGCGCAACATTTGTGTCCATGACAAATAGTCAATGACAAAGCCTGAAACAGCATGCCCAAGTATAATGGCCAACAGTAAATGTAACAGTCTTCCCTGTGCTCCTCGTGGCTGCCTGATGATTAAATCCAGCTTGAGATTCTGCAAAGCCCACCACGACAACGCTATACATAAAAGAGAGACGATAATTGAGACTAAGCCATTCGTACTTAATGTCTGGTTCAACTGATTCGTCAGGTCAGTATCCATATATTCATTACCTCCACATTTGTTGCAGCGATCAGCATAATTATGCCTGGCATCCATAACTTGTTAGAACGATGGAATGACTTGAACACAACATACCGAGCCTACTGTCAGACTTACTCCTGCCATGCAGGAAATCTGGATGCCCAATCCGGAGCAGCAACAATCTGGCTGTGAATGACTATGGAATTCATCAACGCAGCTTCCTGCATCTGCTGACTCTATGGAATATAGGCTCTTTCATCATACATTGTCAATTACATTGATTTCCACTTTGATATTATTTTAAATTCAAAATGCCGGGATTTTGTGACTAAAACGACATAAAAGAGCGTTATTTCGATATCGATCCTGTCATTTCCTCGGAAATAATTCAGATTTCCGTCGTTAAAAATGGTTCCAACAGTGATCATTATCGCCACGACTTTAGTCCTACATTCTATTCAACTGCCCATAAACGGTGAATACAATTAACTTTATTTGCCGTTAAATCAAGCACTTTAACCGCAGATAATGTCCATATATTTTACTGTAATTGGAAAAGATAACACTCCAAAAACTCAAAAAAGCCTGGCAGACTAAGCCGCCAGGCTCCGATGAGTAGTTTATTTGCCGTATACGTTGATCCGGTTAACCGCTTTTTGCAGAGCAATCTCTGCCCGGCGGTGATCAAAATGGTCCTGATTGCTTTGGCTGCTGAGACGGCGTTCTGCCCGCTCTTTCGCCGCACGCGCACGGTCCACATCGATATTTTCCGGGAATTCGGCACTTTCTGCGAGCACAACAACCTTATCTTTACGGACTTCGATAAACCCGCCACCAATAGCGACGCGTTTGCTTTCTTTTCCGTTTTTGATATAGATCGGTGCGATCTGTAAAGGTGTAACCATAGGGATATGGCCTGGCAGAATGCCCAGCTCCCCTTCAATACCACGAGCCGTGATACTATCCACTTGTTCTGAATATACCAGACGCTCAGGTGTTACGATTTCCAACAAAAAGGTGCTCAATTCCATCCCTCCTGAAACTATCCGAAGGATAGCTCGCTTCTAAGGACAATCCTGGATTCAGATTATACCAGTGTTTTGGCTTTCTCCACTGCCTCTTCAATTGTACCCACGAAGAGGAAAGCTGCTTCCGGAAGATCGTCGTGCTTGCCTTCGAGAATTTCTTTAAAGCTGCGCACCGTTTCTTTAACCGGAACGTATTTACCCGGAATACCGTTAAATGCTTCAGCAACGTGGAAAGGCTGGGACAAGAAACGTTGAATCTTACGAGCACGGTAAACGAGTGCTCTGTCTTCCTCACTCAACTCATCCATACCCAGAATCGCAATAATATCCTGCAATTCATTGTAACGCGCCAAGATGCGTTTAACGCCTTGAGCTACGTTGTAATGCTCTTCGCCTACAACTTCAGGGGACAAGATCCGGGAGCTGGATGCCAACGGATCTACCGCAGGGTAGATACCCATCTCTGAAATTTTACGTTCCAGGTTCGTCGTTGCATCCAAGTGGGCAAACGTCGTTGCTGGAGCCGGGTCAGTATAGTCATCCGCTGGTACGTAGATGGCCTGGATGGACGTTACCGAACCTTTTTTGGTCGAAGTGATACGTTCTTGCAGTTGACCCATTTCCGTTGCCAGCGTAGGTTGGTAACCTACCGCGGAAGGCATACGTCCGAGCAAGGCAGATACTTCTGAACCTGCTTGGGTGAAACGGAAGATGTTATCGATAAAGAGCAACACGTCACGGCCTTCTTCATCACGGAAGTATTCCGCCATGGTCAGACCTGTGAGGGCTACACGAAGACGTGCGCCTGGAGGCTCGTTCATTTGTCCGAAGACCATTGCTGTTTTGTTGATAACGCCTGAATCACTCATCTCGTGATACAAGTCATTACCTTCACGTGTACGCTCACCAACACCTGCGAATACGGAGATACCGCCGTGTTCTTGTGCGATGTTGTTGATCAATTCCTGAATCGTTACGGTTTTACCTACACCGGCACCACCGAAGAGACCGATTTTACCACCTTTGGCGTAAGGAGCCAACAAGTCGATAACTTTGATTCCTGTCTCCAGCATTTCAGCTTGGGTAGTCAGTTCATCAAATGCAGGAGCCGAGCGGTGAATCGGATTTTTATGTGCAGCAGCTACAGTGCCGCCAGTATCAATAGCTTCGCCGAGTACGTTAAATACACGACCCAGTGTCGCTTCCCCAACAGGTACAGAGATTGGAGCTCCTGTATCTACGGCTTCCATACCACGAACGAGACCATCCGTGGAGGACATCGCGATACAACGTACCCGGTTGTCACCCAGATGTTTCGAAGCTTCGAGTGTCAGATTCACACTTACGCCGCTTTCGCTTACTGTAGTGATCGTAATGGCATTGAGGATTTCCGGCAGACCGCCGCGATCAAACTCGACGTCAACAACCGGACCCATGATGCTCACAACGCGTCCTTTGTTCATCTTAACGTTCCCCTCCTACAAGCCTGCTAGTTTTGCAGAAATAAAGTTCCGTTCTCTGTTATCTCTGCACTGCAAGCCTTCATTAATAAAAAACGGTTAGCCTTGTGCTGCGTTGGCACCTGCCACAATTTCCGTAATCTCCTGCGTAATCGCCGCTTGACGAGCACGGTTATAGGTCAATGACAAATCGTTGATGAGTTTCGATGCATTTTTGGTTGCATTACCCATCGCAGTCATTTTGGCACCCAACTCACTCGCCTTACCATTCAGAAGTGCACCGTAGATCAGCGTTTCCGCATAACGCGGTAGCAAAACTTCCAGTACAGCTTCAGCTGAAGGCTCGTATTCGTAGCTTGCCGTCGGTCCTTCCGCAGCAGTTACCTCAGGTGTTTCCATCGGAAGAAGTTTTTCTACCGTAGGAATCTGGGTCAACGCATTCACAAAGCGGTTATAACAAATGTACAATTCATCAAATTTAGCCAGCTCAAATCCTTGAACAGCTTCGTGTGCAATGGATTTGATGTCTGCAAATGCTGGTGAATCGGATAGATCCGTTGTAGTGGATGCGATCGCAATTTCGCGCCGTCTGAAATAATCGCGTCCTTTACGCCCAATGACGAACAATTCGTAGTCATCCTGAGAGTTGTGTTTTTCTTTGAGTGTCAGATTAACCTGACGCAAAATATTTGCATTGTAACCACCCGCAAGACCACGGTCCGATGTAATGATTAGATAAGCTGTCTTTTTGACCGGACGGCTCTCCAGCATCGGATGTTGAATTCCCTGCGTGCTTGATGCAATACTAGCCACAACTTCTTTCAGTTTCTCCGAATAAGGACGAGCTGCTTCCGCTTTTTCCTGCGCTTTACGCAGTTTTGCAGCAGCAACCATCTCCATTGCTTTGGTGATCTGCTTGGTGCTTTGTACGCTTTTAATTTGCCGCTTTATTTCGCGCATGCCTTTTGCCATGATTTCACCACCTTCAAGTTTTGACGTAGTCAAAACTACTTCGTAAGCATTCAATAGTTTTGACCAAGTCAAAACTACTTCGTAAGCATAATCTTACCTTTGGCGGAGCCAAAGTTATACATGCAGACATGCGGAATCGGTTAAACAACTCCGCAACTGCATATCATCTATTTAGACGGAGACAGAAAAGCTCTTTCTGAACTTCTCGATAGCGCCCTTCAGAGCATTCTCATTGTCTGCAGTCAATTCTTTAGTATCACGGATGGATTGAAGAATCTCAGGATGGCTGCTCTCCATGAACGCAAGGAATTCTTGTTCAAAACGAGTCACATCACCTGTAGGAATTTCATCCAGGAATCCTTTAACCGCTGTGTACAAGCTGACAACCTGTTGTTCTACAGGCAAAGGCTGGTTCACACCCTGTTTCAGGATTTCCATCATGCGAGCACCACGATTCAGGCGGGCCTGAGTCGCTTTATCCAGATCGGAACCGAACTGGGAGAACGCTTGAAGCTCACGATATTGAGCGAGGTCGAGACGCAGGGAACCTGCAACCTTTTTCATCGCTTTGATCTGAGCAGAACCACCAACACGGGATACGGAGATACCTACGTTGATCGCCGGGCGTTGTCCAGCATTGAACAAGTCAGCTTCCAAGAAGATTTGTCCGTCCGTAATGGAGATTACGTTTGTCGGAATGTAAGCAGATACGTCGGAAGCTTGTGTTTCAATGAACGGCAGTGCGGTTAAAGAACCACCACCAAGCTCATCATTCAGCTTCGCTGCACGCTCCAGCAAACGGGAGTGCAAGTAGAAGACATCACCCGGATAAGCCTCACGACCCGGTGGACGGCGAAGAAGCAAGGAGAGTTCACGATATGCGGAAGCTTGTTTGGTCAAATCATCGTAGATAACCAACACGTGCTCACCTTTGTACATAAAGTACTCACCCATCGAACAACCGGAATACGGTGCGATGTACAACAATGGTGATGGATCAGATGCTGCTGCAGTTACAACAATCGTGTACTCCATTGCGCCTTTACGACGAAGAGTTTCTACGACTTGTGCAACTGTAGATTGTTTTTGACCGATAGCAACGTAGATACATTTCATGCCGCTGCCTTTTTGGTTCAGGATCGCATCAATTGCGATTGATGTTTTACCTGTTTGACGGTCACCGATGATCAACTCACGTTGTCCGCGACCGATTGGAACCATTGCGTCAATCGCTTTGATCCCTGTTTGCATCGGCTCATGAACTGATTTACGATCCATTACGCCTGGTGCTTTACCTTCAACCGGACGGAATTCCGTTGTAGCGATTGGCCCTTTGCCATCCACTGGAATACCGAGCGGGTTAACAACGCGTCCAATCAATGCTTCGCCAACAGGCACTTGCATGATTTGACCGGTACGTTTTACTTGGTCGCCTTCACGAATATCATAGTAAGGTCCCAGGATAACGACACCAACGTTGCTCTCTTCCACGTTCATGGCGAGTCCCATAACACCGCTTGGGAATTCAACCAACTCGTTGGACATTACGTTCTCAAGTCCGTATACACGAGCAATACCATCACCGACCTCAATAACTGTCCCGACTTCGACTACATCGATATCGGTTTTGTATTGTTCGATCTGGCTCTTAATTAATGTACTGATTTCTTCTGGTTTGATACTCAAGTGTCCTCACCCCAATCTACTGTACTCGTCTGTTAAAAGACTGCTCAAGACGTTCGAGCTTGCCAGCCAAGCTGCCGTCATAGATCGTATCGCCAATGGCGACTTTCAATCCGCCCAGCAGAGTCGGATCAACAAAATTCTCGATACGAATCTTTTTATTCACACGGCCACCGAATTCACGAGCAACCGCTTCTTTTTCTTCATCATTCAATGCATAAGTCGAGTAGACGCGCGCATCAGCTATGCCGAGCGACTCGCCTTGGATCTTCAGATAATCATTCAGCAAAGCTTCCAGCAATTCAACGCGTCCGCGCTCAATCAACAGCAGAACCGTGCGAAGGACAGGCTCGGACACCTTTCCATCAAGGCTTGAATGAAGGACATTCTGCTTTGCTTCGTCCGAGATGTTGGGAGATACGATGAATTTTTCGATATCAGCATCCCCAGTCAATGCACTGACAACCACACGCAGTTCCTGTTCAACTTCAAGTACCTGCTGCTGCTGAAGAGCAACTTCGAACAATGCTTTCGCATAACGCTTGGCAACTATCGTATCGCGGCTCATTGTCGGCCTCCTACCTCATTGAGGTATTGGTTCACAAGTTCCTCTTGTGCAGGACCGTTCTCAACTTCTTTTTTGATCAATTTGGAAGCGATTTGAACGGAAGCTGTACCCAGTTCGCTGCGAAGCGCTGCGACAGCTTTGTTCTTCTCACTCTCAATCTCACGTACAGCATCGTCTTTGAGACGATTAGCTTCCGCTTTCGCATCAGCCAAGATCGATTCGGCTTGTTTACCGCCCGTTTGTTTGGACTGTTCAATGATGTCGTAAGCATCTTTGCGCGCTTGCTCCAGAGCTTGTTTTTGTTCCTCCACATAGGCAATGGCCTGTTCCCGAGTCTGAGCAGCCTCATTCATCTGCGTCATCACGAGTTCACGACGTTTTTCCATAATGGAGAACAAAGGCCCGAAAGCATAACGGCTAAGCAGCCAATATAAAATTGCAAATGCAATAATCGCAAGAAGCGTATTTTCCCATACGAAACTCAATCTGTTCACTCCTTCCTGGAGGTATCCTTGAAACGTCATCCGTTAGAACGGACATTACCTAAAAAGAAGGCGCGGATGGCTATGGCCTTCCCCGCCAAACCTGTATCGATTTAATTAAGCCATACCGTAGAACATGAACGCCAGTACCACACCGATGATCGGCAATACTTCGATCAGACCTACCCCGATAAACATTGTTGTTTGAAGAGTGGATTTCGCTTCCGGTTGACGAGCGATACCTTCCACCGTTTTGCTGATTACCATACCGTTACCAATACCTGCGCCAAACGCGCCCAGTCCTGCAACAATTGCTGCTGCGATTAATGCCATTGCTCCCATTTGTATATCCTCCTTAAAATGTTAAATCGAATTTTTTATTGTTCAGCCTGGTGAAGAAATCTTCGTAGGGCTTGAAACTTAATGTTCGTCATGCGTCTCGATGCTTTGTGAAATGTACACCATCATCAAGATTACAAAAACAAATGCCTGGATTGCGCCGATAAAGATACTAAAGCCCTGCCACACCATAAGCAACGGAATCGCTGCAATGGCACCAAACACTTTGAACGTGGTCAGCTTCAGGATCGTTGTAATCAGTACCTCGCCCGCGAAAATATTCGCGAACAAACGCATTCCGTGTGTCAGCAGCTTGGATGCCGTCTCTATCAGATTGATCGGCAAGAACAAGGCGAACGGTTTAAGATAATGCTGGAGATATCCTCTTGTGTTACGGAACAATCCGAGTCCATGAGATACCAGGAATGCTACGAGTGCCAGTCCCATCGTTACAGACAAGTCGGCTGTCGGTGATTTCCACCAAGCCAGTTCAACGTGTGGATGTGCTTCAGGGTCCTTGGCATGCGCTTCGTTAAACGCATCAACAGCAGTGACAATCGGTTGATTGAATACCTGCGCCTGACTAACCTCCGTAACTTCAGTAACCGCCTGAAACGGAAGACCTAGCATATTACCTACAAAAATGAACATAATCATGGAAAGAGCGAGAGAGATAAAATGTTTCCCTTTCTTCATATCCATCGTGCTGGAAATCAGATTGCGGACGAATTCTACTGCCCACTCCATAAAATTTTGCAGCTTGCCGGGATTTTCAACGGATAATCTACGTGTTGCCAGTACAGCAAAAATGAAAACAAGTGCACCTGTAACCACCAGCATCAACAGAACCGATAGATCCAGTCGAAATCCGCCAAGCATAATAATTGGAGCTTCATGCATATTTTTCTCACCCCTTTCTCGACTTGAAAGCTGCAGCACCTAACATCATTCTGCTCTGCGGGAATAGACGATCCCTATAATCAGTAAGGAAAATTGTGCAATGACCAGACCGCCTGCAACCGCATATGTATTGAAGTACTGCGGAAAGCGCATCGATATGAAGATACCGAGCACTGCGAGTGCCGCTCTTGTCAAAAATCCCAGGTTCACACGCTTCAAGTTACCTTCTGCCGCATCATCAGACATTTTCCTTACTTTGAAGCCCAGGTAAAATGCATTGATCCAGCTAATTCCTGTACCCAGGGCCAGTCCCAAAGCAATTGTCTCCACACGTGGCATAAAGGCCGCTGCGAGAAAACAAATCATAAGAAAGTACATGATGAAAACAGTCATCATTCTGCGGTATCTGGTTAGTTCACTCATCACTTTCCCCCATGAATTTTTTCGCGATAAAGTAGATGCTTACGCCGCCTGCTGCCAAAAAAAAGAGAACGCTTACGGCGATCCATATTCCGCTACCCCCGATGGTCTTGTCCAACCAGGAGCCAACGTAATATCCGGCAACAGCGAGAATGGCAATCTCGATTCCAAAAGCTGTCACGAGCCCCATTGCTTTCCACACATTATCATCATGGTTACGGGATGAATTTGGTTTGTTCGAATCGGCCATTTTCCACGCCACCCTTGCAATCCCAGTTAATTTTACTGAATGATGAGAGCCTTTGTCAATTGAATGATTTTAGCGTTTTAAAGGGGAAAACGACGGGATTACAGGCCATCAGAGCCCATAAACCCGCGTAAACCGTACAGTTTAACTGTATGCTGTACCCTTTATTAATCCATCAGAAAAAATGAATTATTTTTTGAATTTTCTGTGAAATGATTCCGGACGTTCACTATTCACACCAAAATGATGCAAAATCGCATTGACAATTCTTTCCGAAGCATGTCCATCACCATACGGATTGGCAGCCTGACTCATGCTTGCATACAGTGTTTCGTCTGTAAGCAGAGCTTTGGTCCGCTCATACACACGTTCCTCTTCGGTACCCACCAGCTCCAGTGTTCCAGCCTCAATTCCTTCCGGACGCTCCGTTGTATCCCGAAGAACGAGAACCGGTACACCAAACGAAGGCGCTTCTTCCTGCAAACCACCTGAATCTGTCAAAATCAAGTGAGTATGCGGGTAAAAGTTATGCAAATCCACCACGTCTAGTGGATCAATAAGTTGAATACGGGGGTGATTCCCCAAAATCGCGTGAGCCGGCTCCTTCACAGCAGGACTTAGATGCACCGGATACACGATGGCAATATCCTCAAACTCGTCGGCAATCCGTTTGACGGCCTGGAAAATGTTACGGTGAGGCTCGCCTTGGGATTCACGGCGGTGAGCTGTCATCAGCACAAGGCGCTTGCCCTGTGCCCAATCTAGTACCGGATGTGTGTAATCCTGCCGTACTGTATATTGAAACACATCTGTTACCGTGTTGCCTGTGACATACGTACTAGACTCCGATTTATTTTCTTTGGCAAGATTGGAAGACGACCAGTCCGTAGGCGCAAAATGCAAGTCAGCAAGCACTCCGGTTAACTGGCGATTCATTTCTTCCGGGTATGGTGAGAGCTTGTTCCATGTGCGAAGACCTGCTTCCACATGACCCACCTGGATCTGCTGCAGGAACGCAGCATAGCTGGCTACAAACGTTGTCAGCGTATCACCGTGAACTAACACGATATCCGGTTTTGCTTCACGCAAAACCGGCTCCAGGCCTCCCAGCACACGAATTGTAATTTCATTCAGCGTCTGGCGATCTTTCATCACATCCAGATCGTAGTCTGGATGAATATTGAATACTTCAAGAACCTGATCCAGCATCTGACGATGCTGTGCAGTAACGCAAACGATCGATTCAATAGATTCGGGATGTTTCTGCAGTTCCAAAATAAGCGGAGCCATCTTGATGGCTTCCGGGCGCACCCCGAATATCGTCATGACTTTAATTTTCTTGGACATTGAAGCAAAGCCCCTTTTCTATAAGTTCGGAACCTCTTACAAAGCATGCGATATGCTTATTTAGTGCCGTATAGACGGTCTCCTGCATCTCCCAGTCCGGGAACAATATAGCCGTGATCATCCAGACGGTCGTCCAGTGCAGCAACGTAGATGTCTACATCCGGATGCGCATCCTGAACAGCTTTCACTCCTTCAGGAGCTGCCACCAGGTTCATCATTTTGATTTGCGTGCAGCCGCGTTTTTTGAGCACGTCAATAGCAGCAATGGCAGAACCGCCAGTTGCCAGCATCGGGTCGATGACAATCAACTGACGCTCTGTAACGTCCGTAGGCAGCTTGGTGTAGTACTCAACAGGTTGCAGGGTTTCCGGGTCACGGAACAAACCTACATGTCCAACTTTTGCCGCTGGCAGCAATTTAACAACACCATCCAGCATTCCAAGGCCTGCACGCAAAATCGGAACCAGCCCAAGCATACGTCCAGAAATGACTTTTCCTTGTGTTTCAGCTACTGGTGTCTGTACATCAATAGTCTCCAGCTCAACATCTCTTGTAATCTCATAAGCCATCAGTGTTGCCACTTCATCCACCAATTCACGAAAATCTTTCGTATTCGTACGCATGTCGCGTATAAACGTCAGTTTGTGTTGAATCAAAGGGTGATCACATATTACTAATTTTCCCATCTAATTTGTCCCTCCGGTATGTTCTTCATGTTCAGCATTACCAAATATGCCTAATCATCATTCATAGGCCCCGATAAATCCTGTATATTATATCATCACCTACACCGAATTACACCATCAAAGGGCACTCAATCATTACAGAAAACCGAATCCTATAAAAATAGGACCGGAAAAATGAGTCTTCCGGTCCTTTTTGCTCTCGCTGTTATGTCAGTTGAGATGATGAAATGCATGTAAACACAATGATGCTCCGCAAACAGAATGACCCTTCGATCGCTGTTATCCCCGGATTTTTTTGGACCCCTTTAATAAGGGGGAAATCCGGGGATAAAGGCGAACGCTACGTCTTCATTCTGTCTGCTCCGTCTAAGTGTTTACATAAGAACATCTCAAATACAAACACCATGAGCAAGTTTTTTTTAGTATTTAAGGTCAGTGTACAGTGGGAATTGGTCCGTAAGTGCCGTTACTTCAGCACGGGCTTCGTCCAATTTAGCTGCATCTTTAGGGTTTTTCAATGTTTTGGCAATGATTTTACCAATAGCTACCATTGCTTCTTCGTTCATACCACGCGAAGTAGCAGCAGGTGTACCGATACGGATACCGCTCGTTACAAACGGGCTAGTTGGATCAAACGGAATTGCATTTTTGTTCACGGTAATGCCGATGGAATCAAGTACATGCTCGGCTTCTTTACCTGTGATATTCACGCTGCGTGTGTCGATCAGCATCAAGTGGTTGTCTGTACCGCCGGATACGATGTTCAATCCTTCAGCAATCAGTGTTTCAGCCAATACTTGTGCATTTTTTACCACGTTTTGTGCATACGTTTTGAACGAAGGTTGCAATGCTTCACCAAATGCTACCGCTTTGGAAGCAATCACGTGCATCAGAGGTCCACCTTGGGAACCCGGGAATACCGCTTTATCAATCGCTGCTGCCCAAGCTTTGCGGCACAGAATCATACCACCACGAGGTCCACGCAGCGTTTTGTGTGTAGTTGTCGTTACGAAATGCGCATGTGGAACCGGGCTTGGATGCAAGCCTGCAGCAACCAGTCCTGCGATGTGAGCCATATCCACCATGAACAAAGCACCTACATCATTAGCGATGGAAGCAAGCTTTTCAAAATCAATGGTACGCGGATATGCACTTGCACCTGCAACGATCATACGAGGGCGATGTTTAAATGCCGCTTTGCGCACTTCATCATAATCAATCAGGAATGTATCTTCTTGTACACCGTATGCCACGAAATTGTACAGCAATCCGGAAGCGTTAACCGGGCTACCATGTGTGAGGTGTCCGCCATGCGCAAGGTTCATACCCAGAACGGTATCACCTGGTTTCAGAGCCGCAAGGTATACTGCCATGTTCGCTTGTGCACCGGAGTGAGGTTGAACATTCACATGTTCTGCTCCAAACAATTCTTTGGCACGATCACGCGCGATATCTTCTACGATATCAACATGCTCACAACCACCATAGTAGCGTTTGCCCGGATATCCTTCAGCGTACTTGTTGGTAAGTACAGATCCCATCGCCTCGATAACCGCTTCGCTTACGATGTTCTCGGACGCGATCAGCTCAATGTTGTTTTGTTGACGTTTTAGTTCAAGATTCATCGCTTCCAGTACTGCCGGGTCATTCTTGCGCAATTGTTCCATGATTAAATTCCTCCAGTTATAAGTGAAGTTATAAAGCGAAATCATGTTTACACGAAAACGGAGAGTGCAACACCAATCTGGAGAAGCAGAGCGTTCGCCTTTATCACCGGATTTCCCCTTATATAAGAGATTCAAAAAATCTGGGGATAACAGCGATCGTAAGATGGTGATGCAATCGAAGTCAGGAGTGTAACCAATCGTTTCGGTTTATACGTTAGTCACAAAATGTCGAATCTGGTTGCTCTTCCATACGATACACTGCACGCTCGCCACCAATCAACTTCGGACGAGTCAATGCTGTAGTTACACGGGCATCACCGATGTAGCGGAGTGCTGTGCGGAAGGGTACTGCCACATGCCGCAAATGCATGCCAATCATCGTCTCCCCAATATCCAGTCCCGCATGGGCCTGCACATGTTCAGCCAGGCATGGATCGGTCAGCGAGCGATACGCTGCGGATGCCATGGAACCACCTGCTTTGGGCACAGGTACTGCACCCACTTCAGTCAATCCAAGACGTGTAAGCAGTGAACGCTCCATAACCAGTGCACGGTTCAGGTGCTCACAGCATTGGAATACAACATCAAAACCAAACTCCTGCTGCACCTCGCGTATACCCGCAAGAAGCTGCTGCGCTACTTCAACCGCACCGCTTGTACCAATCCGTTTGCCTGCGACTTCACTTGTACTTGTACCGATCACAACGATCTGTCCAGTTCCAAGCTGTCCGGCAAGCGCCAGTTCACGCAAAATGGATGCGGTCTGTTCATGCAATCCGGGTTGTTCCGAATCTAATTCAATAGTCATCCTATCGCCTCCCGATAAAATCATGCCCGGCTTCCTCTTGGTGCCCTTGGTATACTTGCATGGCATTTCAGGTACTATTATAGCGAATAATCAGATGAAAGACGAAAAAAAGAGCAGTCTGCGGGTAACGCAGAATTGCTCTTTTGCCCAGGCGACCGGCCGTTTGTTCCGGTGCTCCATCGTGGTTATGCCCACTTCGTCGCCAGTTACACCGGATCCCTGTTTTCCCATCCATCATAAAACAACCTGCGTTTAAAATCAACGGGTAATTTACATCCCGTGTACGTTTTTTTATATGGTAATCTACCGGTAGCTGGAATGATTAAACGAATCCAATTAACCCAGCTTGTCCAAAAGTCTGTCGAGCGCGGTCCGAATCTCTGCCGCAGCTATGTTGTAATCGTCGCGACTGCCGCCAAACGGGTCCGAAATATCAAAACTCGGAATACGCTGTCTGATCTCGATTGCCCGCTCACGTTCAGATGCCAAAATCTCCTGACCCAGCGCACGTTTCATCTCCAATGTCGCAAACAGGCTGTCCAATTCCTGAAGATCATTCAGGACTTGTTCATCATTTTCCACATACTCTTTCAAGGTATAGGTCTTGTGTACAGAGTCGGGAAAAACCTGCATAACATGCTGTTTATGACTGCGTGTCAACGTGAGGATCAGATCGGCCCAACCGACCAGGTTGGAGCTAAGTAGCGTCGAATGAGGTGGTCCCTCCACGTTGTGATCCCTTAATACGGCCTCCGCATGACGGGAAATCGGCATGCCCGTTGTGGCGGCTACACCTGCGGAACGAACGTCCACCTGAATGCCCCGCTCAGACGCCAGTTTACGTAAAAGTCCCTCCGCCATGGGGCTGCGACATGTATTCCCTGTACATACAAACAAAATATGTTTCATTGTGGTTAGCCTCCCCATTTTGCAAATGTTGTCGAATCATGTTTGAAACCAAATCTGAACAAATGAACCTCTTAACTATATATTGAAGACTGCACTAGGCTGTAATCATGGTTAACGTCGTTTTTTAAAATATAAACAAAAGTCCAAAAGCGAGCAAGATCGCTCCGCCAACCGCTTCCCCGTAATCGCCCATGTTTTGGCTCACACGCCGTCCCAACAGCAGACCCATAACGGACATCGCTCCACCACAGACACCAAAAGCCAGTACTGTTAACACCAAGTCACTGCTGAACATGCCGAGCGAGACTCCAACGGAAAACGAATCTACACTGACACTCAGTGAGAACAGTATCACACCGAGCAAAGATCGATGATCCACCAGTTTGGTGTCTCCCTCCCGGAAAGCGTTCAAGATCATATGGGCACCGAGCAGGACCAGCAGACCGCCAGCTGCATACGTCGTAATGTCACCAAGCAGGGAACTGACGTATTTGCCCGTATACATACCGATGAGTGGCATGATGATGTGAAACAGGGCCGTTACGGTACTGATTCGCAATACGTCTCTCAGACGAATACCCTTCATGCCAATCCCGATACCGAGTGAGAACGCGTCGAGTCCGAGAGCGACGGCCATAATCAAAATGGTTACCAACTGCCCAACATGGGCAGACACATCCCACATCCCCATACCCCCAAGTCACGTAAAGGTTCTTGTACACCATATGCGGACAAGAACACAAACATGACCTGATAAGGCTTTTTGCATGGCTGGCATTCAAAAAATGAATGGCTAGTCGTGGCTAGAGGGCGGGTGCCAAGGGGAAGTATTCATAGCGATGGAAAAAGGGGGCTATCGGTTACCGACCTGAATGAGTCGGTGACCTGCCGCCTTGAGCAGCCGGTTCATGACGGCTGCTCCCAGCCCTTCGCGCGAGCAGGCTTCAGCCACAATATATGTGGCCCCCTGCTCATCGCAGCTGCGCAGCGCGGCGTACAGCCGGCGCGCTGCTTCCTCCAGCTCGCTGGCTTCGCCCAGCGAGAACACGGCATCGGCGCGGTAGTGCTCCGCGTGCTCGGCGAACGCCAGCACCGCGGTGCGCTCCCCGCGCTGCGCCGCCTCTACGAGGGCGGCGCTGATCCAGGCCGCCACCGCTGAGGGCGGCCCCTCCACCACGCACAGCGCACCTGTGGGCGCGTAGTGCGTGTACTTCATGCCCGGCGAGCGCGGCGCCGGGCTGTCATCGCCACCGGGCCCCTCGGCGAGCAGCGCCGGGTCCGTGGCGACACGGGCGGCAACGGCGGACAGCTGTTCCGCCGTAATGCCGCCAGGGCGCAGGATGGTGACGGTACCGTCGTCACCGACCTGCACCACCGTGGACTCGACGCCCACCCCGGTGGGGCCGCCGTCCACGATGCCGCCGATGCGGCCTGCCAGATCCTCGCTCACATGTGCAGCGAGGGTCGGGCTTGGCCGCCCGGAGCGGTTGGCGCTCGGCGCGGCAACCGGGCATTCCGCCGCCGCGATCAACTGCAAGGCCACCGGATGATCCGGCATCCGCACGGCCACCGTGTCCAAACCAGCGGTAACCCGCGGGGATACCGCCCCTGGCCTAACCGGCAGCACAAGCGTAAGCGGCCCCGGCCAGAAGGCTGCCATCAGAGCCTCCGCTGTGCCATTCACTTCCGTGACCAGTGAATCCAACTGGACACGCTGTGCAATATGAACAATCAGCGGATTGTCTGAAGGCCGCCCCTTGGCTGCAAATACAGCTTCCACCGCAGCTGTACTGCGAGCATCTGCACCCAGACCGTATACCGTCTCGGTTGGGAATGCCACGGTCTGCCCTTGACGAAGACAGGCTGCAGCATCCTGTAGGTCAGCAAGAGCCTGTTTATACGCACTCCCTTTTGCCGCCTCATCCTTGTTCTCATTGGTTACCAGTACATTGACATCCCACATACTTGTAACCATTTTCTCTGTACTTTCATCGTTCTCCATGCCTTTCATGGAAAACTGATGCAATTGCTCGTTTTCTCTCATCATATATCCATCATTCCTAAACTTCAGTAGGGTAGTTAATGCAAGACATCCCGCTTCCGCGAGGCCTTCTTCGCTTATGTTTTCTGATTCCTATAATTATAACATATCTGCTCTGCCCGAGGATGCGGTCTGAATCCTACCAGCGATTAACATCACATAGTCTCTGACTCGAACCCATAATAAAACAAAAGGGCACTTCCCTGAATCGAAGTCCCCCTGATAAAGCTTATATCTAGCATTATGTTATGCAAACAATCCCGATACCCAATCCCATAATTTGATCGCCATATCCCACAGGAAGAAACGTGCTTCCGGTGTAGCTGCCTGCACAGATGCTTGTGCGTCCCCAGGCTCAGCAGCTGCTGATGCTGTTGCTGTTGAAGGCTTCGCCAGTGCATCACCTGTTCCTGCATCTATGAAGCATAATGGTGGAAACAACACACACCACCAGTTTTGCCCTTCACCTTTTCCCAGTGTTATCCGCACTGCTTCATAATCTCCAGCAGGATATACGGTGCCGCCATATAATTTGGTTGGAAACGGAACCACCCCAAGTTCCACCTGATATGAATAGGTTAAGCCACGATTGGCAAGCTCTTCTCCCACACGATCCTCTATTTCAGATAGATGCTGACGAATGACTCCACGCGCTTCTTCCAAACTTTGCGGATTCTCCAGTTCGGTTACCCACTCATTCATTTGGGCAACGACGGCGTCACGAATCTCGCGTTTGACCAACTGATCTCCCGCTGCATCCGAGTTTGCGAGAATACGCAAACGAATGGATTGTTCCGGAATCGCTGTGGCCGCCACAGCTGCATCGGTTTTCTGACCTTCCCACATCATAATAATCATCATAAGACATACAATTATAAGTCCAATTTGTTTCACGATTTTTCTGCTCATTCCGTTCTCCCCCTCGGCTCCCGTGATCATGATCCCTGTAACTCTCTCATGTCTATCAGTATGCCCGGAAGAGACGGAAGTAAACCTGCTAGATTACAAATCTACTAAAATTTTAATAGGCGGGTAAGACTTAAAACGAAAGGACTATTATCTCCCTCATGAAACTGACGAAAATCAAAGAAGCGCCTGCCTACGGTACGCTTGTCGGCTGGCACTTCTTTGATAAATCTAAAACGAACGCTAACCTACCCTTGTTGTTCCAATTAGCATGCTGCATGAATGCCCTTGCTTCTCGGTTATTTATTCACCCGGAAAGCTTCCCAAGCCCCGCCAACCGAATTGCGGCTCGCTACAAGTTTACCGCCGTTATTCAGATCACAGGTCACATACAGGTTATTGGCGAGAGCCTGCAATGCGATTGTTCCATCACCCAAATCTACACGATTGAACTTCTCCCATTGCTGAATGGTTGTGGCTTTTGCGATCAGGGCACCACCCAGATTAACATCTGCTGTGACATATTTATTATTGATCTTGGACTTGAGAGACACCGTTCCATCGGAGTTCGTGATCCATTCAAAAAGCTCCCAGTCTCCTGCCGTCGTCCGATTGGCGACAAGCTGGTCATTGCCTTGATTATCGGCAGAGACGATTTGCTGATTGGCTTGAGCAACCAGATAGTTGTACCCACTTGGATTCGGAGGCTGCACTGTGCCCCCACCCGTAACCTCTGAATATACAGCCTGAAGCAGCGCACCTGAGCGGTCATTGCTGTACTCCCAGAACATGATGCCACCCAGATTGCTGTTTTTCACATATTGCACCTTCAGGCTGAGCGATTGCGGGTCATCATAGGAGATAAAGGTATTTCCATTAAACAGATAAGGAGCTTGGGCACTGCTGTCCCAGTATCGTGTATATCCGTTTTTATTCAAATACTGGCTGACAATAGTGTTGTAGTCGGGTTCAAAACCACCTGAACCGGGCCTGTCCAAACCATTGTTCGAATTCTGAACCCCAGTCCAGGCCCGGCCATAAAAGGCTCCGCCAATGACCAGTTTGTTCGCGGGAACACCGCTATTTCTGAACAGATTGACCGCAGACGTTACACTAATATCTCTTCCAGACAGATTCGTATGATGCCCAGTGGTTGCATCCCAGGTTCCATGAAAATCGTAAGTCATTAGATTGATCCAATCGAGCAGAGGCGTGATATTATTGATCTCCACACCGTTCAGATAACTGCTGCTCGCTCCGGCGGCAATGGTCAGCAGATATTGTTTGCCATTAATCTGTCCTTGAGCATTCAGCTTCTCCCGCACCTTCGAGAGCAGTTGTGTGAAGTTTTGTTTATCCTGTGGCCGCGCAGTTGTACCAGCAGCAGGGTTGGTTGGATATTCCCAATCTAGATCGACGCCATCCAAATTGTTGGAGGTTACCAGTTGCACAATGCTGTCAGCAAAGGTTGTGCGTGAGGCGTCCGTTAGCGCAGCGTCTGAAAAACCGTTAGCTCCCCAACCGCCAACAGACAATAACACCTTCAGATCAGGGTTTCTGGATTTCAATCCAACCATCAGTTGCAGTTTCGTACGATCTGAATTTGTAATTGTTGCTTTGCCGTTGGAGATGAGAGCGAAGGAGTAATTGATATGAGAGAGCTGTTCTGCCTTTATATCATTCGCGGTCCAGTTGGCCCAACCAGCCACATAAGCAATAATTTTCTTTGGAAGAGGAGCTGCGTCAGCTTGTTTCGCTGGTCCGATGGCAAATGTTGAAACGGTTAGTGCAAAAGATAAAAACAAGAGCATGAACACTTTTACAAATGAAGGGATCGTACCAACTCGATTTAGGTTCATCACATAAGTCTCCTTTGGGGTTTTAATTTTAGGAATTCAGCAGCACCCTTACATTTTGGTTAGCAGGAGGATCACGCCCTGTACTCCCTACTACTTCTCTCGTTAATGCCGCTGAAAGACTATGTTTGTTGATCCACATCACCTTTTCACCCTCTCTTTTCCAATCAAATCAGAATCAAAGGAAGCGTTTACAATTAAATGTAATCGATTTCATTTATGAGAAAAAGAAAGTTGGTTCGCTGAAAATCATGGATGGAATAAATAGATTCGCAGAAAAAAGTAGGATAACTCAAAAAGGATCATAGTACATTGAGCTGAAGGGCAATGGGATATCAAAGGATCTTTTATAGCTGAAATATTTTGATAATCTAGGGAAGAATACACCAGCGAATTACGGTTACATTCATCATTGGCATGACTGGGTGTATGGATGAGGGTAGGTTCATAACCCACTTTCAAAGTATTGATCACTGTCTAACGTGTAGAGTGTATAAGTAGGCGGGTAAGTTACTGATATAATCTAGTTAAAATTAGGATAATACACAATTGAAATATTTGTCAATAAAAATTAAATTTGTCATTCTTCCAAAGTTATAAATTCACATCTATTTTAAAAACAAAAAAAGACCTTCACCTGACAGCCACAGGCAAAGATCGGACTAGCACACAAATCACTTACTGCTCCATAACATACTCCAACACCCTTGGGAAGATGGATGTCCAAGGCAGAGTTGAATCATACCAAAGCTTAAGTTCACGCTGTTGTCTTTTCCTTTTTGACCATACTCCATAAACGTTCCAGCAAGGTAGGTCGTTGTTCTCCCATAAGAAGCTCGTCCTCGTCTTCCTGACCATACAATTTAATGCTCATCACCAGCCCGATACAAGCCATATTAATGAGCAACGAGGTGCCCCCATAGCTGATAAACGGTAACGTAATGCCCGTAAGCGGCATCAGCCCGAGGAAAGCGCCAATATTTTCAAATACCTGATATAACAACATGCCGATAATCCCTACAATCACGACAGGTCCTGCCCTATCTCTACATTGTAATGCGATTAACACCATACGATGAATGAGGATAAAATACATTAAGAGCAGAACAGATCCACCTACAAAACCAAACTCCTCAGCAATGACCACAAAAATGGAATCTGAATATGTGTACGGTACACGCCCCGATTGGACGGATGTGCCCTGCATGTAACCTTTGCCTGTTATGCCTCCCGAGCCTATGGCGAGACCCGCATTTTTCGTATGCCAGGAAGCTTTCGACGTTGCTTTATCCGGTACAAGCCAGGGATCAATTCGCTCGGCCCAATGCTCCCTGTTCGCCTTTTCCAAGAAGGTAAAAATCTCATCGTGATACGACGTATATGCTTTGACGAATCCAAAAAAGGTGATTCCCACAATAGCAAGAGCAATTAATGCATGAGACCACTTGATATTCCCTATCCATAACACAGCAACCAGAATCACGATGTATCCGAGGGCGTTGCCCAAGTCATTCTGAATCATTACGAGTGCAAAGGGAACGAACGTCCATAAACCAATGGGCACGATATCTTTCCAGAAATGAAGCGTAGAATTTTTTCTTTTGACCAATAAATGAGCTAGAAACAGAATTAAGATCATTTTAAACAATTCTGCCGGTTGAAAAGAAAGATAATCATTAATCTTTATCCAGCCATTCGCATTATTAATAGGTCCGCCAATAAAGTTGACAAGAACCAGTAGAATGATCCCCACTGCGTAAATATAAAATGCATATTGGATATACAGTTTATAATTCACTAATCCAATACCAATGATGGCTACGAATCCAATCCCGTAAAAAAGCAAGGTTTTGATATGATGATTGCCCAATTTCGGATCGGACTGAATCGCACTGTACACCGTAAATACACTCATGACCATAAGCAGCAGCAACACAAACAGAATAACCCCGTCCATCTTCTTCAGCATTCTCAGCATGTTCCCACGTATCCCCCTGAGGTTTAATACCCAATAATTATTTCCATTAGTCTTTAATATTACCATTGTATAGAATTGGAAGACAAATTGGAAATCCGTGAAATAAATAACGAAAAACCCTGAAACCCACAGATCCATCTTGCTCCGATCTGTTGATTCCAGGGTTAGCTTATATCGTATTCACTTGCAAAGAGTCTGGCCTAGGATCAAAACTATTGCTCCTGCTGTGTTGATTTGCGTCTAAATAGTTTCAATACCAGTTCCGTAATACTTGGCTGTTCTGAGGAACCAAGTATATCCTCGTTCTCTTCTGTATGCACTTTGATACTCATCACAAGTCCCATACTAAGCATGTTGAGCACAAGCGAGGTTCCCCCGAAACTGATAAACGGTAGTGTAATCCCTGTCAGCGGCATCAGACCAATGAACGGACCAATGTTGACAAAGATCTGGTAGAGCAGCATCGCTATAATACCGACAATCAGGTATGGCCCTGCCCTATCCTTACACTCCAGTGCAATCAGCACCAGCCTGTGGATCAAGATAAAGTAGAGCAGCAGCAACACCGATGCTCCAACAAAACCAAATTCTTCACCAATCTGCACAAAGATCGAGTCCGCGTAGGCCAGCGGCACCCGATTCGACTGAATCGTGGTACCTTCCATGTATCCTTTACCACTAATACCTCCAGAACCTATAGCCAACTTGGCATTGTAGGTCTGCCAGAGCACGTCCCTTGACGTCTGATCCGGTACAAGCCAAGGGTCGAAACGATCTGCCCAGTGAGAGCGACCAATGTCCTTCAGAAATTTTACAATTTCATCATGGTAATGAATATAGGCTTGTGTCCCACCAATCAAAGCGGCCACCGCTATGACAAAACCGATCAGGGCATGCGTGAATTTGATATTGCCTATCCAGAGAAGCCCTACCAGGATAACGACATAACTCAGTGCATTCCCCAAGTCATTTTGAAGCAAGACGAGCAGCAACGGGGGAAGCACACAGAGTGAAATCGGGATGACATCTCGTCCAAAAAACAACGGCCTGTTTTTCTTCCTCGCCAGAAGCGCTGACAGGAAGACAATCAGACATAGTTTGAACAACTCCGCAGGCTGCAAGCTCAGACCAAATATGGATAACCATCCTTGAGCACCGTAATACTCCTGACCGATAAACATGACCAGGATAAGCAAAATCATGCCTACCGCGTAGATGTATAGATAATTTTTAATAATCACTTTGTAGTTGATCATGGACATCCCGAAAAAGACGATAAAACCTATAATGTAAAATATTACGGCTCTTTTGGGGAAGGCTTCCCATTTCGGTCTGCCGAAGGTAGTACTGTAGATCGACAAGATACTGATGACCATCAGAATGAGCAATATAAAAACAATCGAATAGTCTATTTTTTTGAATTTATGCAGCATGTAGTTATGTTCCTCCAAGCATTCAGCAATCTTCGGTATATCTCATTGTAGAGGATTTCACGGCAAAAAGAAAACCCGTGGAACCTTACATTTTCGTCACCTGTTCCGAAGTACGAACACCCAGTACATGCCGTTCAATGCCTGCAAGGTCTGGCACGACGATAATCTCCGGCCAATATCCGGCCGATTCAAGCAGAGCTGCGATGTCCCCAGCCTGACCCTGACCCAGCTCAAAACCGATGATCTGCGGCGGTTCAGGCAGCAGCGCTAGCTGCTCCAGCATGATGCGGTACGGCCCCAGCCCATCCGGGCCGCCGTCCAGTGCCGTGCGCGGCTCATGGTCGCGCACCTCGGGCTGCAACCCGGCGATATCTGCCGCCGGGATGTAAGGCGGGTTGGACACCAGGATGTCCACCCGTGCCCCTGCGAACGGGGCCAGCAGATCGCCTTCACGGAAGTCGATCTGTACCCCGTTCGCGGCCGCGTTCCGCGCGGCCACTTGCAGGGCAGCCGCCGAGATATCTCCGGCGCCTACCTGCCAGCGCGGGCGCTGCGAAGCCATCGTCACTGCGATGGCGCCGCTGCCCGTGCCAATGTCGACGGCGAGCGGCGCGCCGCCGGGAAACACGCGGTCGGCTTCGCGCAGCACAGCCTCGACCAGCAGCTCAGTCTCCGGCCGCGGGATCAGCACGGCCGGCGTGACCTCGAACGGCAGCCCGTAGAATTCCTGGCTGCCGATAATGTACTGCGCCGGCTCACCTGCAGCCTTGCGCGTGACGGCGTCTTCCCAGCGACTACGAAGATCGCTGGGAAAGGGCTCCGGCTGCATCATATAGTACTCGGCCCCTTCGCGGCCGAGTACATGTTCCAGCAGCAGCCGGGCATTGTTGTGCGGCTCGTACACGCCGCACTTCTCCAAAAAAGAGGAAGCCTCCACGAAGGCTTCCCGACAACTCTGTTCCGGCGTCATGACAAACTGCGCGCGGGTCACAGCATTATTCTCCTCTATCCATCATATCCGTCTGCTCGGCAATCGTCAGCGCAGACACGATATCAGCAATCTCACCATTCATGATTTGATCCAGCTTGTGCATCGTCAAACCGATACGGTGATCCGTAACACGGCTTTGTGGGAAATTATAGGTACGAATCCGCTCACTGCGGTCACCTGTACCCACTTTGCTCTTCCGTTCACTCGAAATCTTCGCTTCTTCTTCCTGACGCATCATATCGAAGATACGCGTACGCAGAACCTGCAATGCTTTTTCCTTATTCGAGTTCTGGGATTTACCATCCTGACAAGTAGCCACAATTCCCGTTGGAACGTGAGTTACCCGTACAGCCGATTTCGTGGTATTAACCGATTGTCCACCGGCACCACTGGAACAGAACGTATCTACACGGATATCTTTATCATGGATTTCAATATCGAAATCTTCGGCTTCAGGCATAACCGCTACTGTGGAAGTAGACGTATGAATCCGGCCGCCCGATTCCGTTGTAGGAATACGTTGCACACGGTGTGCGCCACTTTCGTATTTCATTTTGCTGTAAGCGCCGCGTCCATTAATGAGGAATACAACCTCTTTGAAGCCGCCCAAATCATTTGTGTTAACGTCCATCAGTTCGACGCGCCAGCCTTGCGTATCGGCATAACGTGTGTACATCCGATAGAGATCCGCTGCAAACAACGCCGCTTCATCGCCACCAGCAGCTCCACGAATTTCAACGATGACGTTTTTATCATCATTCGGGTCTTTTGGCAGCATGAGAACACGAATCAGATCGTCCAGTTCTTTCTGGCGAGTGCTCAGTTCATCAATTTCCATTTTGACCATTTCACGCATCTCGTCGTCCAGTTTCTCGCCCTGCATTTCTTTCGCAGCTTCAAGATCCTGGCTCACTTGTTTGTACTCATTGTATGCTTCATAGGTAGGCTGCAGATCCGATTGTTCTTTGGAATATTCCCGCAACTTCTTGTTGTCACTTGCTACATCCGGGTCACACAGCAACTCGCTGAGTTTCTCGTAACGGTCGGCTAACGCCTGTAATTTATCAAACATGTATAGTCACCTCACGCGTTATTTTCGTTCCAGCATTCAAATTTCATTCGATTCCGATAGGCATTCATTGATGCGTTATCAGACCATTTATATTTCACAAGGCACGGAGTTCACAGAAATCCCTGACCGTAACATTTCATTTTATGATCGACGTATAACATCGCTACAACGTCATCAAATCCTTTACTTTTAAGTTATATAAAAGAAATCGCGTACCCGGTATCAACCCGCTTCAACTCATTAAGCTGAGGCGTGAAATTTAACATAGGTATACGACTCTTAATTATAGCATATTCTTATGTTCCTGAATAGCAACTGTTTGCGGATCCTGCATCCAAATTTTGATTCACTTATTCTAAGCAACCAAATTGATTTGCAAAGGACTATAAGAGATCATCCTCCAGCTGCTCAAGCACAACACTCCACCATGTATCCTCATTCAAGACACTCATCGGGTCCTTTTCCACAAATAATAAACGAAGTTGCTTTAACACAAGCTTCCTCGCCGATTGAGAAGAAGATTGTTGTGAAGGTATAATCTCACCCCGCCGAAAAGCAGCCAGCTTCGCCTGTGCTTGCTCGAGCGTCATCACAGTTGGCTCGTAGCTCTCCGAATTCTCATTAATAAATGCAGCATACCTTTGCAGAAACTCGATAAATAGAGTCAGATTGGAGTTCATGAGGCTGTAATCTCCCGTTTGCACATCCACCCTGTAGAGCGTACCCACATCCGTTTCCAGTCCCAATATAGCTGACGTCTCCTCATACTCATAGCCAATAGGAAGTAACGTTTTCCGATCATCCCGAGTCCTTATGAGACCTTGTTCTGTCAGAGGTTTAAAATGTATACCGAGCAAGTTCTCATCATCCAGACGGAGCTGTGGCAAGCCGAATCTCAATAATAGTTCCTCCGTCTCCTCAGGCAAACGAGCTGTTTGCACAAGCGTTTGGTTATATCGAACGTACTTCGACTGTTTCTCCAACTTGCCACCTCCCATGAGCCTTCTTCCTTTTATTATATCCAGAGCGAGTAAACAATCCAGTAGGATGTACAGGATATACAGACAATTTTATTATTGAATACTTCAGGCTTATTGAAGAATATTTTGCCTTATGTAAAAAGCCCTGCCATCTTCAAGAGAAGACGACAGAGCTGCTATACTCGTAAATTCAAGTATGTTTTCTTATCTAGATTATCGAGATTAGACGTTGAAGCGGAAGTGCATAACGTCGCCGTCGTTGACAACATACTCTTTACCTTCTAGACGAAGTTGTCCACGTTCTTTCGCACCGTTCATGGAACCAGCAGCAACCAGATCGTCGTAGGAAACAACCTCTGCCCGGATGAATCCGCGCTCGAAGTCGGTGTGAATGACACCCGCTGCGCCAGGTGCTTTTGTACCCTTACGGATTGTCCAAGCGCGAACTTCTTGTACGCCTGCTGTGAAGTACGTATACAGACCCAGCAATTTGTAAGCAGCTTTGATCAACAGGTTCAGACCGGAATCCTCGATGCCGAGCTCTTCCAGGAACATTTGTTTATCTTCGCCTTCAAGCTCCGAGATCTCTTCTTCCACTTTCGCACTGATCGGCACCACTTCTGCATTTTCAGCAGCTGCGAATTCTCTTACTTTTTGCACATAAGCATTGTTCGCCACATCACCGATTTCGTCCTCAGCTACATTGGCTGCGTACAGAACAGGCTTCAGCGTAAGCAAATGCAGATCGCGTACGATCAGGCGTTCTTCGTCTGTAAGCTCCATGCTGCGTGCTGGCTTGTCTTCGTAGAGAACAGCCTTCACTTTCTCCAGTACTTCCACTTCCTGAGCAGCTGACTTGTTGCCGCCCTTCATGTTTTTCTTGGAACGATCGATTTTTTTCTCAACACTCTCGATATCAGCCAGGATCAGCTCCAGATTGATCGTTTGGATGTCGCTTACCGGGTCAATTTTGCCATCGACGTGTGTGATGTTCTCGTCTACAAAGCAGCGTACCACATGTACAATCGCGTCTACTTCACGAATGTGTGCAAGGAACTTGTTACCAAGACCTTCGCCTTTGCTCGCACCACGAACAAGACCTGCAATATCTACAAATTCAAACGCCGTTGGTACCGTTTTTTTCGGTACAACGAGTTCTGTCAATTTGTCCAAACGTTCATCCGGTACTTCAACGATCCCCACGTTAGGGTCAATCGTACAGAACGGATAGTTTGCCGATTCAGCACCAGCTTGTGTAATTGCGTTAAACAGTGTGGATTTACCTACGTTAGGCAAACCTACGATCCCAACAGAGAGAGACATTTATATAACCATCCTTTACTTTTGAATTCAGTCAGGTTCCATTCTACAACACATTCACTAAATAATAAATGAGCAGCCCCGTATGCAAAAAAAGGGCCGCTCATTTTTCTTATACCGTCATATTCCTAAATGATAACGCTTCTTGTACTCCGATCCTGTATGATCGCTCTACTACCGCCTTGGTATGTACAATTAATAAGTTCTCAAGTTCAAAATTGAACTCAGCATCACTTAACTGGTCCCTTTTTGCTATCAACCCCAAAAGTATATCGTGACTCGAACCATCCGAGCTTAAAATACTATCTGCAATTTCTTCAGACCTGGTTTTAATGACGGGCTCTAGCCATTGTATATTCATGTTGCTACCCCCTATAATAGTTAAGTGGAATAATTTAGGCATACGAGGTGTAAATGGATGTATCCCGAACCTGGGAGGAGCCGTTTGCCATACCTCTTAGCCAAAAACAAAATGAGACCTGTTGACTTGTCCAGGGACTTAGGAATCTCGCAAGGCTTTATATCAGAAGTCATTGCCGGAAAGAAATACTTTTCTTTTCCACTCGCTGCCAAAGTCGCCCACCGACTTGGCTGTACAATGGAAGATCTCCAAGAGTGGGAATACTAGGCGAACGGCGGAGGCGAAAGCCCCTCCCCGGAAGAAAACTTCTCTAATAGCGAAGTTTATCCATGCACCTCACTCGATATCCAGTTATTTCATACCTCTCATCTCTATTAAATCCCATTATTAGCCTGTTGTAAACAAGAATTGGGCGCGCTGAGTTTGTCCAAGGATTCAACAATATTCGACACTATACGCAAGCGATATTATAAAAAAAAGAACCGTTTTCACGGTCCTATGTCAACAACACTCTTGGATTCATTACTGTTAGTTCCTCTATGAAGCTTTTGTATCTATGATTAACAATCTCGCAACGAATCGAGTTTTTGGAAATCTCGCTCTCAAAAAACGCCTCTTTATAAATTCCATTCACCGAAACTACCTTTTCAGTATTAATGATAGTAGCCCGATCAACATGAAGAAATTTATAACCCATGTTATTCATTGCATTGAGCCAGTATTTAACAGGACCGGGTAAGAAATATGTACCGTCTGTTGAATAAATTATTGAGCGGTCGATCATTCGGTCCCATGCCATATAAAATACGGATTCAATGTGGATTTCTTCGATTTTCCCGCCTTCCGGCTTGGTCGTTACAGATAACATAATACCACTCCTATTTTTTAAGCAGATGTTTTGGCGGTTTCGGATTGGATACCCATGCCAAACTTGCTGGCACTACAGAGATCTTAGCCAAAGCAGACAGTGCCGATGCAGCAGCAGAGTAAATTTCTGTTTTCATTTTGTTTCACCTCCTTTATAGAATACATAGGCAGCAAGCATAACCCCTTGAGCAAAGAAAGCAATAGCTGCAAATGTTGATCCAATCCAAAAGTTTGAAGAAATAATAATAATTCCCGCTACTTTTAATATCGGATAAAATCTTTCAGGTATTATAGTTTGATCTTCAATACCTGCTGGCGCAAAAACCATCACACATATTAAACCGATCACCGTTAATAGGATAGTGGATACAGGACCCAACGAAACCAATGATAATAATGTTGCTGTTCCAGCAGTAGCTACAGCACACCAGGTACTGGACTCAAGATGTAATCCCCCAGTAAGCTGTCTTAAAACAGCAAAGGATATCAGGATTATCGCAGCTTCTTTCCCGTGACCAGTGAATAACGATCCCAAAGCAGCTAATCCAATTACAGTGAAAAAGTTTATTGAAATAATGAGCGAGTGATTCAAGTTTTCAATCGGAGCTGGATGGTCAGGAACAACTGACTTTATATGTTTGGCGATCCGCCAAGCGGCAGCCTCTATCAAAATTCATCTTTCTCCTTCCGTATTGCGTAATACAGGAAAAGTCCTACAGCCAAAGCCATGTGCGCAATAACCAGCAACATGTTGTTGAGATAAAACATCATCGTTGATGCCAGTAATGAGAAAACAATAAACGCAACTACACCAATATGTTCCCATTTAAATCTGAATTTTTCGAAGTCAGCAGCAAATCCAATTTTGAATTTAAGCAAGAAGTATGTTACCCCTAATGCAACAACGCTTGATGCTGCTTGTAGTGCAGATCCTTCAATGGAAGTAGCCAACGAAGCTGTATCTACTCCGCGGAAAAATAGAAATAGAATGGCTGTTTGTACTACGGTGTAACTAAAGGTGCCCAGTATAGCAATTATTGATGACCACATTACCGGAATCTTGACCACAGTAGTAATCAGTAGAATGAAAAGAACTGTACTGATCGCAGGAGCCAAAGCGGACATTGAAGCCTCTTCGCGCATTAAATAGCTCTGAAAATTCATAAGCAAGCTCATAAACAATCCCGGCCATATATAATCCTTGACCTTAATTCGGAAAATAGCGAGCATCAGCGCAAAGGCCGACATCGTTTCAAGTGTTGAAAAAAGCAGAAACCGGATTGGCTCCCACATGGTACATTTCTCCTTCGCAACAAGTATAAGTAGATACTTAAATTATACTCGAAGGAGTGGCAATTCCATAGCCAAAAACATACAATTTCAGACGTTTGCCGAGATTATTTCAGTAATTGAAATTTCTCGTTCATCATCTTCTAACAACAGATTGACCTTACCTCTGCTTTGATTAATACCAATTACAACTCCGCTAACTGGTTCATCGTAAAATGGGTTAAACACAACCAGATCCACTTTCAATTTTTGGTTGTAAGAATCAGCTAAAGCACGGACGATTTCCTCAATGGCCTGTTCGTCGAGAACTGGTTTTCCCCTGCGCTGCTGTTCCCTCTCCTGGGCCAAAAACGCCTCTCGATGTTCTGGCATGATCATCCTTGAACTTTCGTAATAGCCATTCTCTCCTAGCCTTTGTACCATAGGTTATTCCTCCAATTGATAAGAACGTACGTTTGTTTGTATTATATGCGAACGTACGTTCTTTATCAATAGGATTTGACCAAATAATACGAACCGAGAATCACTGAACCTTGATTCCGTTTTCCTTACGGTAGTCAATCACAAGCTTTCGCCAGAAGTCGTAGCTGCCTGTGCTGTCAGAGATATACGGCTTGTAAAACTCATATGCTGACTTTGCCCAGCTCGGACAAGACATATTAGCTTTTGCTTTTTCGCCCTCAATCCACTTGGTCTGAGCATCTACGGTAGCTTTGAGGTCATCCATTTGTTTCTTTTCTGTTGCTGTCATTGCTTCCTCATCTCCATTCTTAATTCGTTGCACCTCGGCCTGAATACCAGGAATAAACCCGCGAGACGCAGCCAAGCGAGTATTCCCGTGTCCGAAGAAATTTGTACCTGGACATGTCTTACTGGAGCGTCCTTGGATATAGTCACCCAACCAATCACCAGCAGGCGTATACCAGGCGTGGTAAACGATATGATTTGTGTCTACCGGGATGTTCAGCTTGATTGCCAAGCAAGCGTACAAGTGCAGTACAGCCTGTCTCTGTAAATCAGTCATGGTATCTCCGCTGATATCGAAATTACCGATGGTCTCCACACACAAAGCCCCTGTATTCGCTCCTTTGATGCCAGCAGGAACCGTGTTTAGGTTTCTATCCAAACTGATTGCTATTTTCCCATCCTCGAAAACTGTGATATTCTGCCCGGTGCCGTTCCAACCGTTTGCTAGATGAGTGTTGCGAATTCCTTCCAAACACTTGAAATGGTCTTGGTTCTTGCGTGTGGCGTAATTAGGTAACCACGTATGATGGACCTGGAGTCTAGTTATAGTCCTGGTGATTTTCTGCTGCTGAAGCCACCCGAAGAATTCGGATGACTCCAACAACAAGAAATTCCCTTTAGTAATCATGATTGATCAGTTCCCTTCTTAGCCTGCTTGATTAGCTCATTGCCGTAAACTGCGAATGCGCCGACCAATATACCTTGAATTAGGGACTCCGGTGACCATCCAAGCGTCCAACAGGTGATTACAATAGCAAAAGCTGTAACGATAAAAACTATTGTCCAGTTCGGGACCCGCGGTACTTGTTTAATCCCGTAACCGATAACCCAGCATGCAGCCAATACAATAAATAATTTCGGATCAATAAGAGTAAATACCGTGTTCCAATCCATTATCTAAGCGCCTCCTGTTTTCAAAATCAAAACGATTGCTCCAATAGCAATCCCGATCAACGTTGTAGCAATGGTCCGCCACAACCACGTTTGATTGTTCTCAATCTTATCCAGCCTGTGATGGGCTGATTTAGTGGACTGCATAGCCTCCCGAGCCAGATCCCGGGTCGCCTCCAATGTGGCGGCCATAGCTGGTACGCCCTCAAGTGTCTTTTCCATCCTTGCCAACTGGATTTGGATACCCATAAGCGCCTTTGTAGTATCTTCCACAACAGCATTCACCTCACTTATAGTTGTGTCGTCCACATAGTTCCCCCGCTTTCTATCTCTATTTCTCTGAATCTGTATCTGAAACCAATCCCGCTAAAGCATCGCCTACCAACTGATCTACAGCCCGCAAAAGCTCTTCCTGCTTTTCTGCTGGAACCATTCCGAGAAACAATGAAATGATTTCGGCAATCTCTTCAACTGGCCGGGAAATGTCAGCCGTTATCACTACTTGATGTGTCGCCTTCAATGTCTCACCTCCTTCCAGGCTAAAAACCTATTTAATCTCTTACAAGTACCTTCAGAGTTAACTCCGCTGGTTCCGTAGAGCATTTTTTCAACTCATATTCCGTAACGCCTTTTAACTCGATCCCATCAAGAAACAGTTGTCCGTTTTTTATTTCTAATTTAGAGAGAATTTCTTTATCATTCATGATTTTCGCCCTCCCATTAATGAAGTCGATAGTCTTTTAATCTGAATCGCCGTGAAGATTGCTGAACAACGGTACCGGTTAATATTTTTCTTCGTTTATCACTGTCGGCTACTTCTATATCCCAAAGTCTAGGCTGGTCAGAAGGCTTTACAAAAACCGTGATACCTCTTCCGAATATCCACCTAATCAGTAATTTTTTTATCACAATCGCACATCCTTTCAAGGGCATAAAAAAAGAGCCCGTGGGTAACGGACTCATTCAAAGTTTTTATTTTTGTGCAATAGCATTTTCGATTTCTTGAACTTGTTTAGAGTACTTCTCTATTTCAGCATCATACCTTGCCAATCTTTCTTCGGCTTGCTGCAACAGTTCCTTATCCCCATTTGCTCGTACCGCTTCAACCTCAGCGACTATTTTATCCCGCTCCATTTTTGTGGGATTAATGATTTTTTCGAGGATATCTTCCTTCATTGACTGCAAAGCCTGCTTATTCATCCCCGAATATTCTCCTGAAGATGCAGAAGGCGTCACATTTGTTGACGAACTCTCTTCACTGGTGATTGTAATCGTTTTTCCTGACACTTTTACATCAGCTCCTAATGCTTCGGACAACGCCCGGGCAGGAACATTAGCCCTAGAATCAATAACCGCTCCCTTGTCGGACAGGGTTTGTCCGTTAACAATAATGTTGTATTCACCTGTAACCTTCTTGCCTACCATGCTCTTTACAGTGTCCGCAAAAGCACCGCCTGCTGTCGAAAGAACGACACCAATCAAAATACCGCCAGCAATATATGCAATCTTTTTCATGCTTCAACCTCCATATTGGTTCATTTTACCTAATATGATACCCTACGGTGTTGAAGTTGGATAGGTTCCGCCCCAATTTGTAGCATTGGCCAAACCGTGGTTGTGTGTTGGAAGAGTCACTGAATGGCTATGTGAATTAAATTTGGAATTCAGTGTTGTGATTTGAGATTGCAATGAGTTTAGTGTTTCTAATAAATTATTTATACTTGATATCCCTAATCCGTATACACTCCCGCCAAATGTAACCGCGCCCTGCAACCTAATAGGATTCCCTGTGTTGTTGGAACCAATAACTATACTATTGCCGTACATGGTAAAAACACCGCTGCTCATGTAAGAATTCAATTCGCCGACAGAAGTTCCATTTGAGTCTCTAAAGATAAGAGCGGCAGCGGTAGCATCCTCAGTTGTAGCAATCTGAATACGCGCCCTCCCCGCCGCATCGTATGACCGAAAACCTTGAATATCTAACTCCACACGCCGCCCACTAGCTGCTGTACGGATCAAAGCCCCCGTAATCGTTCCGCCTTCAATCTCGTTACCTACGATCCTAGACGCCTGAATTAAAGAACTAAGCATGGTAGAGTTATCAATCTGGCCTGTGAGCTTAATGGACCTGGCTACAACATTCCCGGCCATGTCAACCCGGAACGGTGCTTGGTTGTAATCGCTGTGCCCTGAGCTGATCCCTTGTGTATTGATTTTTGTGACCAGGTTGCCACTGCCGATAACCAAAGATACGAAATCCCCAAGAACACCCACGATACGTTCGGCTAGAATGCCCTGGGCTGTGATAGCTACCCTTGGCGTTTTTCCACCATCCGTTGTTAGGATAACCCCGTCTGACGTCAGAATGACCTGGTTCCGTGCGTCCGCTTGGCTTTGCAACAGAATGCCTCGTTGATCATATATAATCTGCGTTTTGGAGTTATTAATATCAATTACAGCCTGCTTGGCGAATGTTTCAAATACATCTGTACGGATCTTACCGCCAGATAGCAAGTCATTCATGATCCGTTTGGATCGTTCCAGGTCTGCAATAACATCAATATCATTCTGCAATTTGAAGTTGGCCAAAACCACCTGAGTATGCTTGTCCATCGAAAATGGATACTCCGTCATTTCCATAACCCGCATTTCAATATTAGGCATTTCCATTTCCGGGTCATAGGCGTATACAATGTCACCCATATCAGGCGGCGACTCAATCCGGTCTATCTTATGGATGTCCGCAGCGTTAATGGATATCTCGATTTCCGGAATCTCTTTCTTGCGTAATTCTTCCCTGGTAGCCTTCAGCAACTTCTCCGGGTCCTCGATGTCCTGATCGATCATTTCACCATCATAGAAAACGTTAGTCGTGTTGGTCCAGTACTGTGCGTAAGGAGATATCAAATAGTTTACGGCGAGTTTCCCGTTTTGGATTGCTCCTGGAACACCTTGCAGCAGGCTTAATTCCTCCGCTGTCAGATACGTTGTGGACATGCCGATAAACGTCCGGCCATCTTTCATCTGGCTGTACATCCGGGTAACCAGGTTACTGCCTTCATCTTTGAATTGGTCCTGAATGATATCTTTGCCTATCCGGTACTGCTTGCCCTCGTCCTTGCCCACTTTCTTGCGTAAATGGATGGTGAAGTTATCCGCCCACACCTCAGCCCCATAGGACTTTACAATGTGGTTGAAAGCTTCCAGCGCCGTAGTACGGCCCCAATCCTTAATATCTTGAAGCTCGAATATGTCATCGACCTTGAATGTATATTTGTTGTTCATGATCGGAGCCAGCCGGGATATCATTTGGCTGATATGGACCCCGTAAGCCTCTTCAAGATACTGGTCGTATGGAACCTTGAATTCATTCATCTTGAACATGACATGCGTTGCCACGATGCGTGCAGTCAGCTTTTTGCCATCTCGGACCCGTTCCCGCGTCTGGATCACATAATACTGGCCGTTCTCATCCATCACATGGCCCTTGATCTTGATTTTCTCCCGGTAGTCATCCGATGTCATGGGAACAAAAAAAGACAGCTCATAATCTGAATTGACCCGTCTGCGCCGTTCTACTTCATATGCATGGGTTAAGTAACCTTCTGGTTTTAAATTCTTGTCCAGTACCTTCAGGTATTTCATGGACATCCTCCTAATACAAGAACCGGTCCCGATGCGTGATTCTTAGCAGCACCTGGCGGTTTGTTTCTGGATCTGTATATGTGATTCGGTTCTCGCCTACATTGAGATTGAAGAAATCACCTTCCATGAGGCCAGCCGCATTAATTCCGTTTTGAGTAATCCGGTATGTCTTGGCGTCAATTTCGATCTTGTCACCTGGTTTGAATGGCCCCGTGAATTCCAAAAACTCCACATGGTACCGACTCCCCTTGGCAACTGCACCAAAACCAACGTTCATGATTGCCCGTTTGGTAATCTCTCGAATGAAATCCGCCTTTGTGCCAGCAGCTACATCCATAACGGCCGCAAACGAGATTTCACGGACAAACTCCGCTCGCGCTCCCGCATTGACATCCATAACCGCCGAACCCGTCATTTCCATCGTTGCAGCAGCTACAGCAGATCCTGATACGTCTGCAACTGCCCGGCCAAAGACGAATACGGATATTTGGCGGTTAAAGGCCATGCGGTTAAAAGCCCCTCTGTTAAACATGGCCTTCACCCCTTTTTGGACAAAATAAAAACACGCCCTATTTCAGAACGTGCTTGTTACTCGGTAATCAAGAATTCCAAACCGCTGTCAATCAGGATTTCTTTTACTCCTTCCTGCAAAGATGCAGGCACCGCCTTGAATTCAGTTTTGTTCAAAATTACACGCTGTGCGAAGAACATAGCCATCATATCTGTGTCACCTCCCTTCAGGAATAGCCAAGTAATGAAACGCCTGATCATTTGTAAACCTGTTCGGCCATTTCTGCAATGACATCCTCTACAAAATCAGCTCTGGTTGATAAAGCATTACTTTGTGCTTTCAGGAGCGTATTTTCCTGAATTAAAGCATCCACCTGTTTACTGAGTGCCGGACGCGGTTCCTGCGGTGCTTCTGGATCGGTTGGATCCGGAAACGTAAACAGTGGTTCCATTGTCTCCAGATCGATGCGAGTAATGACCCCGCCAACCTCATAATCCAACTTGAATTGATCATATTCAAACTGCATCATACCAACAGTGTCTGGCACACGTTCAGCAAGAGAAGTGTATGAGGCAAAGTCTTGATCTGGAGTTGTCTCGCTGACACCACCAGACCTTTGTCCAATTTCTTGAATCACATTTCCCGTCGCTTTATCGTAATAAATACGAGATCCAATTTTGGTCATTATCATCCCTCTTTATTATTAAAATTTGAACGCTTCCCAGGTATACTGCGTACTCGTAAACGCTACTGGCAGGATAAAGCTGGTGTTGCCCACATAAGCACTGTTTGGCACACTTGTAGTAGTTTCAGTTACTTTAGCGTTAAATGCTGAAGTTCCAGACGCACCAGTCGGCAATGTGACCAACCGGAATGTTGGATCTGTGCCTAAGCTGTTGTCGTACGTTACTACCATATATACATTATTAGCTGCGGTTGGCTTCAAAATAATTCGATCTGGACGAAAGGATAGACCCGTCACCTGTACATAAGCTGCTGCGAATTGTGCATTACCGGGAGTAAAAAACCAATTCGCAGTAGTACTACTAGAATTCACCGTTCCTGTTGCATACTTCGGACCGGTACTGATCTGCCCAATCTTCGTAGCCAGTTGCGGAAAGGTATCGCTGCCTGATGCTGCTACTCCCTTGCCAGTGATAGCGGCTGCGATGGCTGTTTTCCCATCACTGACAGATTGAAAAAGCAATCGATCATTAGAATCTTGATTCCATAGGTCTCCATCCGTACCAGTTGAGAACATAATTCTCCGAACCCTACGATTAACTCCGCTCAGGCCCAACGGAATAGAAAGCTCAACATAGTACGTGCCTATACCTAATGCAAAGGTAATTGCCTTACGGTGCCAGGATGTTCCAGCATCGCAACTAATGGATTCCACTAAAGACCCACCGGAAGCATTTCTAAGACTAACAATTATTTGTCCAGCAATCCCCCCTGGGTTTATAAAATCAGCGCTCAGCGTGTAAGTTACGCCAGATCGAATCGAAATATTGTCAGATTTTAAGACACTACTGGTACTTGTTGTTGCTCCGTTACTTACAAATGCTGTAGAAACTTCATCATTTACATCATTAGAAGATACGAAAGGGACTGAGGATACATTAGTCCACCCCTGTATCTGCATTTCTGCGGAACTGTTTGGCAAAAGATTAGATGGACGGTTCTTCCGAATGTACGTCTTATCAACTTCTAAACCTGCATCTCTTATCGCAGCCTTTCGCGCATCGTTAACCGCTTTTTCTGTAGCAGCTACGTCCTCTGCATCACCATCCGTTTTGTTGGACAATTGGACGATACCCTTATCTGTTAAAGATGCATCCTGTGGTGCAGGGATGTTTTCTAATTGCTCGTTTATGTCCTCAATGTTGCCCCTGAATGTGTTGTGATCGTACGCCGTGAAGTATCTAGCAAGTTTTGTTCCGGCCATCCACGATCTAGCCACACCCTCAAACCCACGAGTTACGCCTGTAATCTCGTTTCCGGTCTTTCCTGTATATTTTATGGTCTCTGCCGATTCATCCGTACCTAGCGTAAGCAGATTAGGCGCAGGAGGTAATGCCGAACCATCCAGCACCGTGAAACTGGTCTGATTATCGTCAATGTCTGTCGCCAGCTCCGTCTGCCTACTGTTGACGGCTGCCGGATACATTGTTTCAATCATCGTTTATGCCTCCTTAGTTCAACCGGATCTCTACTTGGTTCGTCAAAAATTTGAAAATGTCATTATTCAAAATGCTCCGTGGTGTTTCGAGCGTCCCGAAATAATAAAGGTTCCCGCCTGTGACAGCATCCCGCAGTCCAAAGTGTGTAACCGGGCCCCAGTTTGCTGTCGCTACCGCAAAAGCTACATCGGCCGCAGATTTGATGGACATCTTCTGTATGTTATTCATCAATACACCTGTGATCGGGTTAAACTCTTGAACTGTAATTTGAGCCGGTTCGGCAAAGGTTATCACTTGCCTGCCGTAACCTCCACCGGATACCTCTTGCCCCGTATCATTCCAAGTTGGATCGGATGTATAAAGAGCAACATAGAGCTTGTCCGGGAATGTGAATTTCTCGCCTCTTGCTGATACATTGAGTTGTTTGGTCGCTAGAAATTTACTGATATTCATTGGTTCACCCCTCTAATAAATATTCATTCTGAAGCCTGAAACTTTGAATCGTAGTAGATCCTACATTGGTCAGTACCATCTTTGGAGGCGTTGGAATATCACCGGAGGATAGTATGTTAATTGCCTCAGCCCGCTGAGTAACGGTCGTTTCAAAAACAAATTCCGTGCTTGACTCAGGGAATGGATCGTACATTTTAAATGGGAAATTAACCTGATGATTAACCGATGACTGATCGTAATCAACAAAACCCCGGTATTGGGCCATGTATCTCTTTTTGGGAATGTCTGAAAAGATTAACTCCAGATCACCGCGTTTTGCGTGAAAGATGTTCGCCAACCGATTCACAATGTTGTGATACTCCGATCGATCCCCCATAACATAAAAACTCAGTTCAAGCGGCCGCGTGGCATACGTTGTTCCGAAGTCTAATTCTCCGTCCCGACCAGCAAGCTTAACTGTATTTTCCTCGGCTTCAGGTAAGGCGGGCAGTGTTCGCCCCACCAGTACCGCGCCTAATTCTGATATCCATTGCCCATTCACTTTTACATCAATGTCATAACTCACCTCTTCACCCCTTCATTCCAAGGCGCTGCAAACTACGTGCCAATCGTTCTTTACCGTTGTTGTACATATCCATATCCGCCTTGTCTTCCAGCACGACTGTATCCGTAGACAAGTCAATATGATTTGTTACCTGAGTAGCAGGAACCTGAGCCTGTTCGGGTTTGAGAGCGAGTTTTGGAACCTCCAGCAATCGGAACAGGTTATTCAGTTGATGACGGTTGAAAATAGCTTCCTCACCGTGAACCACCGCTTCCATCGGCGCGCCAGGAGGACCCGGAACCACACCGCCAACATCGAAGCTGCTTATCTTGCCTGTATCCTTATCAATCCCGTACTGATCCCGGATGGCTTGATTTCGCTGTGACAAGCGTTGCATCTCATCTTTGTTCCCTGCTGCCTTGGCTGCATTGTAGGCATCCTTGTTAGCGTTGTACTCTTGCAAATCAAGCGCCTGCTGGGATGTTCCGCTGAGACTGGAGGCCGTTTTCATCTTGGATTGGTATTGACTCAAGAACGTGTCCAGATCGCTAAGAATTTGTTTATTAGCTTCCTGATTAGCTCCGACTCGGAAATCCTGTACTGCACTCTCAATAAGTTTGACGTTATCCCCGTAATCCTCGAAAGCTTGAGCAAGCGCATCGTAACGGGCCTCGGTCGCTGTTTTCTCGTCCTCGAATGCCTGTTCCTGTTCTGATTTCTCATCCTGAAGCTTGTCCTTCTGATCTTCCAAATCCCGCTTGCGTAGTTCACGCGAATGTTCAAGCTGCATCCGTTCAATCTCAGCAATCAGGTCGTTGCGTTCTTTGATTCCTTCCGGACTGACCGCTGTACTAAGCAGATCCACCCGTGCCCGTTTTTTCGCAAGCTCTGTTTCGTAATCAACGTCCTCGTTCGCCTCTTGTTCCTTCTTGATCAGATCGTCAATGGCCTTAATCTTTTCATTCTGAGCATCCACAAACGCCTTTTTGCGCGCGTCAATAGCCGCTAGTTCGGCCTTTTTGGCATCGTTAACAGCGGTCTTTTGCTTTTTAAGCAGCGTTTCTGTATCTTTTTGGGTTTGTTGGAGTAATGATTTTTTCGCTTGATATACCTGTTCATCCGCTTGCTTGTACAAATCCGAATCTTTTTTGTATCGATCCCGGAGTTCCGTCCACATCTTCAACTTCATCTGCCCGATTTCAAGCTCTGATTTACCCAATTCCTCCATACGGCGTTCTTCTTTGGTGATGTTCTCGCTGTATGTCTGATATTGCTTCTTCTGCTCAGTTTCAAGCTGTCGAGTCAATTCCTTTTTGGATTGGTATACCTGTTCGTCAGCCTTCTTATATTCCTCTGAATCTTTCTTGTACCGATCCCGGACCCGCGTCCACGCATTCAGTTTGGCCGTAGCCATCTGGACTTCTGATTTCCCGGACTCTTCCATTCGGCGTTGATCCTTATCGATCCATTCCGATGAAAAGTCATACCGGGCTTTGACACTATCTTCTTGAAGCCGTTTAATTTGGAGATTCATGGTCCGCTGATCCTCGACCGTTTCTTTCAAATGCTGCTTATGCTTGGCAGCTACCTTGTTGTACGCCTTGATTTGTTCCTCAGCAGACCAGTCATACATGTCAGCCTGGTACCGGACTGTGGCAATGTCAGCATCATAGGCTTTCTTTCGAGCTTCTGCAGCAAGTTCCGCAGCAGATTTGCCCGACTTTTCCTTTTTGTCTTTAGCCGCTTTGGTCTTCTTCTCTTTTTCCGGTTTGGACAAATCAATCCCGCCGCCTGAAACGGGCTTAAACGCCTCACCTGAAGTCAATGAATCTTTCGCCCGTTGAACCTCCAGTAGATTCTGAGTGGCAATATTCTGCTTGTCGTATAGGGCAGTAAGTTGCTTATCCACTCCGCCATTTGCGAAATTCTCAAACGTCTTATTTACACTGACTCCGCCGACCGCTGTAACGTTCTTCGCCATCATTGGATTAGCAGATCCGCTTACTGCACTCATCGCTTTAGCCAAAGCTTCAAAGTTTTTTATCTGAGCTTCAACGGATGCTTTATTGGCTTTCGCCATCGCTTCCAGGTGAGTCAGATAGGCATTGGCTGCTTTCGCAGACATATCAATAAAATTTCGTTCAGCGCTGATATGGTCATCAATGATTCCGATATTCTTGATCGTGATCCGGCCGGATTCATCCTGGAGTGCGTTGAGGTCTGGATACTGTTTCCTCAGCTGATCGGTGACATTAATCAGTTCCTGCTTTTGGGATGCATCCAGATTTTGAGCCGAGGCCAGTTCTTTATATCGCGCAGATAGCTTTGCCATCGCTTCGACCTTTTGGTTTTTTGCCGCCAAGTCGGTTATTTCAGCCTCTCTCATCTTTAACAGCGCCGGAACAGACTCTTCAATTGCATCGTTCATTTGTTCCAGTTTGATTTGTGCCTGCTCTACACCGTCATAGCCCATGCCTCGAAGCTTTTCGTCCATCTCAACCAATTCGTCATTGATGTCCATCATTTCGCTGAGCAATTGAGGTGTACCCATGTGATCCGCCTGCAAAGCCTCGATTTCATTCAAACGATCTTGAAGCGCCGCCCGTTCCTCCAAAACTGAATTAAGCTGTTCAGTTCGTTCCTGTAAATCCTGGACATCCTGAACCGTTCGATTCAGCGGAGACTTGCCAAGCGCTTGGTTCACTTCTTCCTGAGCCTGAGCAAATTTTTCCGCCGATGCTGTCGCATCATCCGATTGACCTTTAAAATAGGCAAACGCAGCAGCCGCACCGCCGATGATGGCTGATATAGCCAGCAATGGAGGAAACGATGCCTGCAATGCAATTAACGCCGTACGCAACGCATACACGGCCAGGGTGATACCAGTCACCGCAGCCGTAACTGCAACAAAGGTGATGATTGCGTTTTGCGTACCTGCATCCAGATCGTTAAATGACAGGATCAATGTGGCAATCGTATCCGTGATGCTACGTACTGTAGGCGCGAATTTGTCGCCAATAGTAATGGCCGCAGCTTCCATAGCCGATTTAAATTCTTCGATAGACCCTTTGAGCGTATCCATCTGCGTTTCAGCCAGTTTATCGGCCGCGCCTGCTGAGTTTTCCAGCTCAGAGGTGAAGCTTTCCAACTGAGATTGCCCTGTACTAATCAACGTCAAAAAGCCCGAGGCGGCTTCGGTTCCAGCAATGGACGCAGCTACTTGGGCTTGTTGAGATTGATTTAGTTTTTTAAACGCCTGTTCGAACTGGCCGATAATATTGGCAAATGGCAGGATGTTCCCCGCCGCATCCTTGGTCGTCACTTTGAGCTTGTCCATATAGAACTGAGCTTCCTTGGTCGGTGAAGCTAACCGCAGGAGCATTGCCCTGAGCTGTGTACCCGCCATCTCGCCCTGAATACCCGCATTGGATAGTTCGCCAACCGATGCCGCAGCCTCTTCAATCGACATACCGAGTGAGGCAGCAATAGGAGCGACGTATTTCATGGCGTATCCTAATTGCTCAATGTTTGTATTACTGGATGTCATAGCCTTAGCCAGCACGTCCACAACGCCCGTAGTTTGATCAGCCGATAGCCTGAACCCAGTTAGGATGTTGGAAGCAATGTCGGCCGTGCGGGCAATCTCCATCTGTCCCGCAGCCGCAAGCGACAGCACGCCCGGCATGGCTTCCATGATTTCCTTGGTTTTGAAACCCGCCATAGCCAGAAAGGATTGTGCTTCAGCTGCTTGCGTGGAACTAAATACAGTGGTTGCGCCCAAATCAATAGCCTGTTGCCGCAGCTTATCAAACTCTTGTCCGGTTGCTCCGCTAATCGCCTTGACCTTAGCCATGGCCTGCTCAAATTGAGCTGATATGTCTACCGCTTTGGCTAGTGCCGCCGCAACCGCAGCAGCATATGCCGCATAGGCTACCCCCGCCGTGCCGATCTCTTTACTTAAATTGCTTGCGGATTTGGCGTTCTCATCGAATTCCACTTTCATCTTGGACAGTTTACCGCTGGTGGATTCCAACGCTGTACCCTGTTCCTGAATCTGCACTTTCACTTTACTAATCTGGGAGCTGCTTGCCCCGATCGCACGAAGCTGAGATTCCACGTTCTTCAGCTGCTTTTCAAACAACTCCGGCTTAGATGCCAGCATTTCGGTTTTGATCTTTCGGATTTCTTTGGAATCGACGCCTACGTCACGCAAAGACTTTGATACGGTTTTGAAATCCTGGTTGAATTTCTTGGATTCATCCGTCATTTTCTTCATGTCTTGCTTGGCTTCTTCAATACCCTTTTTAAATCCGTCAGCATCTAGCCCTAGTTTTGCCTCTATGCCACCAATGTTTTCATTCTCAGCCATCCTTCCTCCCTTCTAGCCTAGCGCGTAAGGACCGGAGTCCAGTGGCGTCAAACTCTTCTTTTTTCTCCTGTTTCTCGTCCTGTAACGGCCAGCCCAACATATCCACTAAACCTTTAAAACTTTCCTCCGTCATGTTTGGTCCCATCACAATATGGAGTTGTGCCAATCGTTCCTCCGCAATCTTTTGTGTTTGCCGGAACAGCAACATAGGCAAATCCGTAATGTAGTAATCATTACGCAGCACCTGTGGCGTAACCCCGAGCAATAGCGAAGCTTCAAGAACCCAATTGTGTACCGTTAATTCGGATTCTTCGCGGCTTGCAGCCTTCCCAGCACGGACTGGATTGCGGCGCGGTACTTTTTTGCAGCTTCGTCCAGGTTGTTTCGTTCAATGGTTGATTTCAGAAAGTCGTGCAGTTGGATCAAATCCGCTTCTTTTACTTCATCTTCCGTCACATCTGCCAAAACAGAAACGAGTGTGACCACCTCTTCAGATGCCATTAACACGCCCACCACGGCACTAGGCCAAAACATTTCCGTATCTCTTGCAGCAATAATATTTGCCACGGTCTGTGGTAGGATCTCAATTTTCTCCATCAAAGACATCCATTTGCCTACACTCAGGCGCGGTATATCAACTCGCTTTTCGCCAAAACACACATGATCAACAGACTGGCTTGATTTTTTAAATGGGAACATGGGTCCTCCTTAATGACAAAAGCGGAGCCAATGGCCCCGCCTCGTCTTATGTGGTATTAGGCTACGTCTGGATCGCCAAACTCGATTAGGTCGCCATCTGCATTTGGAAATCCTTTGAATGTTACATTGGTAATCAACTCGTTGTCATAATCGAATGTGTAGTTCAGATTTGCGCGTGGCGCTGCCATAGGCAAAGTAATGTAATCATCTGGCGTTGTTCCTTCCGCTAAAGGAATCAGGGTCACTGGCTTCGCATATTTCAGCAAGTCAATGACCTTAGTTGCATTGACTACAACCTTTCTCTTTGTTGGGTCTGTTCCATCTACAATCAATCGGGAACCCGGGAGAATTGCCTGTAATTTCTCCAAGTCATATTCACCAAAAGGGACTGCAATACTTACATTGCTTCCTGTTCTGATTTCTTTCTGCGGTGTCGTTCCCGTCTGATCCATCGTCACTTCTCGGGATGTTTCCTCAAGAGTTAGGACAACTCCACCTTTTGTTGTTCCGAATTCGATTGCATCTACCCCGGTTCCGAATACAACCTTGCATGGTCCTAATTTGATTTTCTCCGCATTTACTTGTGCCATTAGGATTGACCCTCTTTCGCGTTAGATTTCGTTTCTTTGAATTCCTTGCCATACCCTGCATCAATCATCTTTGCAGCCGACTCGTTTGTCAGTTCGACAATATCGCCAGCACCTTTATAATCCGGGCTTTCCTTCGTGCCCATATTGACCTGAATGTCTCGTTTCGTCAGTTCAACCTTCTTCATTCCATCACCACCAATGTAAAATTTAGAGAATATAAAAGCCGACCATTTTCGTCCCTGCCCACATAGAGCGGATTCGATTGATCGGCTGTGCATTCTCGTATTAAGCTATCGCCTGCGTAAAACTCTCGGCGTTGATGCATGTGGTCGTACAGTTCATAGGCGTGTTGTTCAATTCGAACCGCCTCTTTTTCCGGGCCGCGCACAAGTATTTGCATAGAAGGCTGTTTTCGTGGCGACCAATCGGATGGAGCATAGCCACCAGTCAGCCGCACCCACGCCGCAGCATCCGGCGCGCCAGTTGGAAATTCATTGGCGTAATACCTGAAAGGCTTCTCCGCTTGCAGCATGTCCGCGAGTTGCTTAGGCTTGAGCATTACAAATGCAACTCCTTTTTCACTTCATCAGCAATGGTCTTTATGAAACGCCTGGATTTTGCCTTTAACGGACGTTCCAAGAATTTCGGGCCGGTTCCTGGTGTAGTCGGATCAAAATCAGCGACTTCATGAAGAAACAGGGCATAGTTGAACGGATAACCGGATTTCATAGGCCGTACGGCCGAGTAGGACACAGTAGCCGTAATCCTTAATCCGGTTTTGGTTTCTACCTCAACCCTCCGCGATTGCCGCAGCTTCCCCTTTTTCTTTGGCGCCAGTTTGTCCGCTTCTTCTCCCAATTCCTCAGCCGCCTTGTTCACGCCACGTTCAGCAGCCGCAACAGCACGTTCACTTAATAAATCCAGCTGCTTCAGGAAAGCCCCTGCGCTAATTTCCATACTCATAGATGCACCACCGTCATCATGAATTGTCCTTCCAGGTTACGCGGCACCTTGTAGGAGATGATTTTCTTGGTCTTTTCCGTGCCACTCGGCTCCGTGAAGGTCACTTCATCACCGTACCCCACCGGGACTATTCCGGGCATACGAATATGGACAGAACTGGTTATCTCCTGCCCGTTCTGGCCTATTACACGTTGCGTGGCGAATGTAACCCGCGCCCGGAACACTTCCGGTTGATCTCCTGAAGATCCTCCTGCCCACGGATCACTGTCGTCCGCCTGCCGCGTGATTTTGACAACATCCCGGTACATCATCCCAACCTCCAAACGTGACGGTCGCACAGTGCCTGGATGGCTGGAGGTAAGTCCGTTTCTCGCTCCGCTGTATCGAACGTAGCAGTGTATTCACCGTCAATCCGTTCCGATAATTTGCCCCATTGCCCTGTATGCATCATCTTGGCGAGCATCAGACAGGCCATTTCCAGCGTGTTTGGAAGTGTGGGAGTGTTAGCGGTAGGGTTGTCACTTGGAAGGTCATAGCCGCCAATATAGGAGGTCAAAAGGTTATATTCTCCTTTCGGCCATCCTTCTTGCCGGAACAGTATGCCATCCTCCAATTCTGTGAACCCCACAACCGGACCATGTGGACCCGTGATTTCTGTAATTTCATGAATCGGAAAATTCCGCAGGGCCAAATGCTTGGAATTCGTTCCGCTGCGGCGCTCCGTGTATGAGCTTTTTCCGAACTTGCGATTACAGTGACCCTCAATGGCGTCAGACGCAGCAGCCAGGGCAAACATTAACTCATCGTCCTGGCTGGTATCTGTGTCTGGAATGTAAAGCATCTTTTTTAGCCTGCTGACGGTCGCCAGCATGACTATTCCTTATCTGCCTTGCTATTGGTTTTGGAGTCCGGCTTTGTTTGATCAGGGGTTGTATCACCCGGTTTAACCGTCACCTCATCACCTGATGGCGTGCCTGAGTCATCCGTAACTGTAGGTTCACCAAGATATCCGAATTCCCTGAGAAAGTCAGCCCGGTCCTGATTATCTGTTTCATAAACTGAATCAACCGGATATTTTTTCTTTGTATCTTTATCCCGGAAAACCTCTAAAACGGGATATTTTAAAGTTTTAGCTGCTTTAGTCATTGTTTTTCCCTCCCCGAAAAGATTAAAAGGCGGTTATCCCGCCTTAAACGATTGCTGAAACGTCAAGCTGGCCAAAGACTGCCGCCCCCGAATCCCATGTCTTGATGTCTTGACGCATGATTGCTCTCAAGTCAGTTGTGTCACGGGTAAAGGCGCTGCCGCCCTCTTTTGTACTTGCGAGTTCGTAAAACTTGCGAGAGTACAAGACAAGGAGTTGTTTCAGGTCACCGACAATAAACGGAGCCGTCCCACCCGCTGTATCTCCTGGAAGCATTCTGTTCGAAGCCACAACCACTTGTCGGCCTTTGAATAACTTTTTACCTGGCTGTGTAATGTCATCAACCAACAGATATCGGCCATTAGCATCCTTCTGCTCGTCCAACCAAGCAAAGCCATGTTGGTTCGTCAGGATGATGCTGCGTTCACTGATCGCCGGATCAAGTCCGAGATTTATCACGCGTTTTACAGCGTCCAAATCTGCAAGAGGTTTTTTAGCCAGCTTGTTCAGTTCCGCCATGATCAATGAATTCCGAGTTGCCACGGCCTTTTTACCAATCCACGTAGAAATGTAACTGATAATGTTTTGGTCAGAGTCAGAAAGCAGCTCGTTCGTCAAAGGGAGAATGCCGCCGCGCTTTGTGACCGCATACTTCAATGGGATGAACTGAGGAACATCTGACTCTGGAATCACTCCATACTCCTCAATCAGAGGGAATGGTACAAATTCGGCGTCCTTCTCGATTACCCGAGAGCCAGAAAGCGTAGCGACATCTTCCACCGTAATGAACTGGCTTAAATCAATAAATTGCCGCGAAATCGTGTTAATTCGGGTCTGGATGTCCTGCGGAATGATCAAAGAAGCATCACCGCTCGTCTGGCCGGACGCGCCACCCTCATGCATAACCGCTCTGCGCTCATATTCAGCAATAATGCTGCGCTCTTCTGAACTGACATCACGGCGCCTTACACCCTTCATAAAAACATCGCGATATTCTTTTTCGAGCTCAGCATCTTCACGTTTGCTCAAATTGCTGGGTTCGCTCAAAGGCTGGCCGCCGTTATTTCCATAATCGCGCGTTTCATCTTCTTCCAACTCTCGTAATACATTGGCCTTTTCTTGCATTTTTCGCACTTCAGCCATTTCGTTATTCGCTTCCGTTGTCTTATCTTGTGAAACCATGGTACGGATTTCTTGTTTCTTTTGTTCAATCGCATCTAAAAGAGCACGTAGTTCTTTTCTCAAATGGATCACCTCATGATTTATTTGGTCAAACAAAAAACTGGCCTTTAAATCAGGTCCAGTTCCATCAAAATATTTTCTTTTTCAGCATCCAGACCTGCACGAGCTTCTTCAGCCTTGAAGTCTTCCAAGGATCTCGCCGTTACTTCATTGGTTGGATACGCCGGGAAAGCAACCGGGCTAATTTCAAATAAATCCGCATTCAGGATACTGCGCTTATAAACTTTCGATCCGTCATCCCGCTTTTCACTGGACCATTTATCCTTGGTCACCTTCATCCCAAATGACATCCCATCCACGTCACCACGTTGGATTAAAGCCCAAGCGTCATTGCCCACAGTTGTATCCGGGATATCCAACTCAAAACGTAGTTCGGTTGATCCATCGTTCAGACGTAATGTGCCTGACTTGGTATTTCCAAGCACTTGGGAAGTATCGTGACTCCACAAACCTACAACTCCGCGATTTTTAATGCTGTCCGCGAACGCCCCGGACGCAATCTGCTCAACGAATGTATCTCCGTACCAATCTCGCATTTCATTGGAATCAGTATCGTATTTGATTGAACCAGTTATGGTCCGCTTACCACTTTCCTCATCAGCGCGAATTTCAAGAGCTACCGGAAGTGCCCTTGTCTCCTTTGTTGTCTTTGGCATTGTCTTTTCCAGTTCCTTCACCCCCTTTCTTGGCATATTGAACACCAGCATTTTCAAGCGGAATAACATTACCGTTTGCATACAGCCTGTTTCCGCCCGGCATCGGAGGTAAATTCTCTTTTGCTCTTGCCTCATCAGGAGACATGATGCTGCCCTTAACGGCTTTATCCAAAGCATCCATCCGTGTTTTGAAGTCGGCTCGCAGCACAGCATCTACATTGAACCGTACAAAATACCCGTCATCGATTTCCCGATCCAAAAACAATTTTCGGGTGATCTCCTGTTCATACGTGGTCAAGATCGGTAACATGGTATCCGTGTAGAATTGTTGTTGTTGTTGTTCGTTATTGTTGTGCGTTGACCGATCCAAATCATTCAGTTGATGCATCTTAATTCCAAATGCCGCAGCCAACTGCCGAATGGTCAGTTCCGTATTCTCAAGAAACTGCGCATCTGTCATGCTCATGCTGATCGGCGTAAATTGATAGCCGAACGGTAATAGCGACACCCGGTGACTGTTTTTCAAACCTGAAGACATGGATTCGAACTGTTCTCGGAAAACTTTTTTAGCTGGTTCGTCTAAACTACCCGTGTATTGAATTAAACCTTTGGTCTGGAGGCCATTTTTGTAGAAATTGTTAATGAATTTCCCGGCTGAGGCCGCGTTTTCCACTGTTCCTTTCAAGTACTCCATTGTTGGCACCCCAACAAACCCATCCAAAGTGACGTTTCCTAAGAAGTGGAGCATCTCATGGGCTGGGATCTTCCTCAATTCTCCACCCGCATTAACCTGGTACCATAACTTGGTCTGAGTGTTTAGCAAACCAATATCGTCAACAATCACTGTCACCTTTTCACGATCCAAGGGCCATAAGGCAATAACCTTTCCTGTTCGTTGATCGAACTCAATATTTGCATAGGCATTTCCGAATGCTCGGGAAGCTTCCAGAGCCTTGAAAAAGTTAATGGACGACATTAACGGGTTAGGTTGCAACTTAAGGAGCGGATACAGGTAATGCTTCGTACCTTTTGTAATGTCATTTTCATCCGATTGGTATATCTTTAGTGGCAGTTTTGCCACGGTTTCGGATAAGATTTTGATGCATGTGTAGACTGTTTCAATCTTCATAGCACCTTTTCCGCGCACGTTCACCCCGGCTGGATCAATGCCAAGCATGTCCAGAAATTTCCGGTCATTCAATCCGACTTCTGTTGGCGCGCTACGTTGTTCAAGCACTTTCCTAAAGAACATTTATCAATCACCCCCTGTCCGGCGTGGTGGTAATCTCGCCATAAAGGCCACCAGGACACCAGCCACTAGACAAAAACCGCCCGTGCAGTAGAGCCCTGCCGTAACGCTAATTCGATAGGTTGCCAGATTGATAAGCAGCACACCCAGCAACACCAAATAATCCTCCGCGAAGTCGCGCAGGAACGTCACGATCCTATTCAATTTCCATCACCCCAAAGTTGTTTCAATATATCTTCATTTGCGAACTCAGAGACATCCATTTTAGGTTCGGCAAAGATCGCCCTGACATGCGCATCGATCGTAGCCGCAACCGGGTCAATCCGATTTGTAGATTTGGCTTTATCCAGCAGCACGTTTTCCTTTTGATCCACCTTTAAAACTGCATTACTCATTGCCCAGGTCAACAACTGATCCTTCTCGTGAACAATTTTCTTCTGAAGGACTAATTCTCTGAATCCTTTGATTGGTTCAGACAATGTTTGAATCCCTTGCCGGATCTCCACAATCTCATAACCACGCTCAGACATCTGAATAGCAAACTGCGTGGCTTGGTATGGGTCATAACACACTTCCTTAATCGCGCAGGCCCATTCCTCAGACGCTTTAACGATCCAATTTTCAATATATGTCTGATCTACAACGGGTCCGGGGATAACTTCTAGCCATCCCTTTTCGATCCAAAGATCATAAGGGACTTTATCGGTTTTTTTCTTACGTTCCAGCGTGTCGCCAGGAATGAAAGAACGTTGCCTAACAAGAAATCGTCCATCTGGAAGCTGGAATTCAAAGACTGCGGATGAAAGGTCTGTTTTCATTGACATATCCACACCAACATATGCTTCTAAACCTTTAGCATCAACAATTTCATTTGTTCCGCAGGCAGCCCATGCATCCATTCGCATGTATTTTTTCTCGCCGCCATTGACCCAAATATTCATGTTTTTGGTCAAGAAGTCGTTCATTTTCTCTGGAGCATTCAAGGCATTTTTCAACCTTTTCCGAATGCTCGCCCTGCCCACTTCATGAGATGCAGCTATTGGGTTGGCTTTTTCCCAAACCTTTTCATCTGCAATGTCATCAACCAAATTTCCGTCTTCGTCTTTGTCCAACTCGTTGACCATCGCAAAATAGTCATCGTTTTCCGTGCCCTCATCATTCGGGTCCAACAGACGAGAAACCATTTCGTATTCGATCCGGTAACAGGGACTGTTTAAGTTTTCTCCGGCCGTTGTGATGATCATCATCAATGGCTGAGTGCGTGAGATCATCCCTGAGTCAATAACATCATACATTTCGGTTGTTTCATGAGCGTGATATTCATCAACGATACCGCATTGTGGGTTGTAACCATCACCCTTTTTGCCGTCCTCTTTACTGAGTGGCTTCATGATAGATTCACTCTTAGGATGACGAATGACCCCATAAGTGGTTTTGAACTTGGTTCGCAGCTCTGGACACCGCTCAATCATGACCTTGGTTTCGTTCCAAACAATCTTGGCCTGATCTTTCTTTGTAGCAGCGCAGTAAACCTCAGCCATTCCTTCGCCCATAGCCGCTGTTTCGTAGGAAGCCACAACGCCCAGGGATTGGGATTTGGCATTTTTACGCCCTACCTGCCAATATGCATATCTGAAACGGCGATACCCTGTGTCTACATGAACCCATCCGTAAATGTTTCCGAATATAAAATACTGGATATCGTGTGGAACAATCCTTTGCCCTTGAAGCGGCCCTTTTGTATGCCGGAAGAGGTTCATCCACTCGAAGAATCGCATGGCCCTGTCTTCATCGAAAACGTAAGGAAACTCAGGTGTGTTCTCCCGACCAATGTCCTTAATGAATCGCATACACGCCCATATGTGCTTCTGACACGCTACGACATGCCCGTCAATTACATCTCGGGAATAGTCGATCAAATATTGCTTGATCACTACACATCCCCGAACCTTTCATCAAACTCCGTTGGCCCCTTTTCCTCTTTCTTCGGAACAACCAGTTTGCATCTCGAAGAAATCGTGAGACCCAAGTCACTCGCAGCTTGACGGCACTGCTTGAAAAATTTGTCCTGATTAAGCGTAAGGTCTGCGTACACGCTGCTGAATATCTCCACCGTTTTTGTACCTGGAATCAACTCACCGTCCACGCTGTCATCCTCTGATTGTTCATACTGCACAATTGGGCTTCGATTCAACAATTCGTTTGTTACCTGAAGATAGAGCTTACGGGAAATCAGATAACGGCATAATGCGTCCACGTCCAAGTTGGACATAATCCCGATGGCAATTAACTCATCTGAAATCTTCTTGAAATCGCGGCGCAAATCTTTTGGCAAATACGATGGTGCTCGTATCTTATCGGATGGTGCTTTTATCTCGGCGGCCTTCCGTTCCTCAATTTCTTGCTTGGTCAGATTTTTCTGTCCCTTGTATAGCAATAGGTCAATCGGTTGACGCGGCCTCGCCATGACACCCCCTCCCTTCTCGTTTTCTGGAAGCTAAATCCAGCAACAACCCTAATTCCGAAATTTCATTTAGGGAATTTTTTTTACGCGAGACGCCCCAGCCGGTTTTTCACCCCGCTGTACGAAATTTTCACAGGGCCCCTGCCCTCTTTAGGCTTCGTCCAGTCATTCACCTTCATTTTTGTTGAAGGGCTTAAATGGGCATTTACGTCCGTCTGATGACGTGTGCCTGTACAACAAAAAAAGCCATTCTATGAATGACTTTAGGACACCATCTTTTTGATTTGGAATCGCAGCTCGGCAACGCGTGTCACAAAACGGTCTGTCAAAGGGTCGCCCCGCAGTTTCGTTGTGAATTCATTCCACAGCTGAAACGCATATGTAGCTGCCTCATATTCTTTCTTCTTGGTCTTGTCACTCTTGATCTCGTCCATGTATTCTCTCAGCGGTCGATTGATCTTTACAGAGAACAATACCCATTCATCATAGTTTGGTGTCTTCAGCTGCTTGGCGTACTCCTGTTCCAACTCGTCAACATAATCCCTCAGCTTCATGGGTTCTCACTCCTCGGCTTTGATTGTCTCACATCATTACCAAACCCTCCATCTTGGGTAACTGTCTTGATGTCATGGCACCTCTTGCATAACGCTTGCCAGTTGCTTGAATCCCAGAACAATGTGTCATCACCTTTGTGTGGTGTAATGTGATCAACCACGGTAGCAGGCGTGCCTTGTCCTTGTGACTCGCATTCAACACAGATAGGATGCTTGCGCAGATATCCTTCCCTTGCCTTACGCCACTGCCCGTTGTATCCACGTTGTGTGGATGTGCCGCGCCTTTGGTCTATCTCTCTTGCTCTTTGTTTCTTATGGGCAGGACAGTAAGCTTCACTTGAAAGCTCAGGGCAACCAGGATGGTTACATGGCCGCTTTAGTTTGATCGGCATGGAACACTCACCCCTTCTTGCATGCGGGCATCATGCATACCTGTTTACTGCCTGCCCACGACCCCCACACGCAACCTCTGCATTGCTCAGGTTGTAGCTTGGAGACGATAGGAACGGCTGGTATCTTCCTTATTCCTTTGTTGACCATGATTGATCCCTTGTTTCATTTGACCCAATCATATGCATCAGCCCTGTGATGAAGTCGCGCACGGTGGCTGCCAAGTCAGGCACGCCCTCAACGAGAATAATTTCATCTGCTTGGAACTCAAACTTAGTGGTCATTCTCCCGGTTCCGAATCCAATTTCGGCAGTCACCCTACAACTGCTAATCTCTTGACGGATAAAGCCTTGATCAGCTCTAATCTCTCGATGGGTGAATTCTGCTGCCAGGATCGCAATGGAACAGCTAGACTTTAGTGGGAAGTATTTACCGCCACATCTTCTGCATTTTTCATTCATCGCTTGTTGCCTGTCCCAAATCCTGCACCCACATCTATCACATTTGTAGCTGTAGCTTATGCTCACTGTTTATTCCTCCTAATCTTCCTCAACGAGTTATTCATATCTATATATTTTGCATAACTGGCATGGCCTGAAATTTCTTAGTTATATCAAGGGTTTATCCTGTTTTCTGAAAATGAGTTATACACTCGTTATTTATGTATAACTCAGAGTCCAAAGCGGTTCATGGCCGCGTCCATTCGATCCTGATCCATGCCGATGTAGCCCATGGTAATTGAATCTGATGAGTGGTTGAACATCTTCCGTAACAGGGTGACATCCTTGGTTCGTTGGTACATGTGGTAACCGAATGTCTTCCTCATGGTGTGGCAACCGATATCCTTTAAGCCGAAATGAGCCGCAGCCTTGCGCATGATCTTGTAAGCCATGTCCCGCTTGATCGGTCTGTTCTTTCCTTCCCGAGACGGGAATAGGTAATCATCATCGTTCATGTTGGCTGTATACAACTTCAATTCACGTTTAAGCGTCGGATTGAAGTTGCAACCACTTCTTCTTACCTGTCTTCATTTCGGTCATGATTATGTGGTCTCCCATGACATCACGCTTCCGAAGCTTCAACATATCCTGTATCCGGTACCCGGTATTGATTCCGAAAACGAACATCATTCGATTACGTTCACAATCAGCCTGGAAGAATTCTTTTATTTCTTCGATCATGGCCGGGTCACGGATCGGTTGAACAATGTTCACCAGCCATCACCTCCTTGTTGAAAAAGAAAAGAGCCATCCGGTAACCCTCCGAATGACTCCAAAGACTATCAAGAAAATTTTATCCGGCCTTGCTGGGACTCGAACCCATCGTTTCCTGAAAGGCCATATTAATGTGGGCAAGGATTCGCACCTTGCATAGTGATTTTCACGGCATCTCGTTTATGCCCGATATTGCTGGAGCTTCAACACTCTATCACCGAGAGTCATTAGCTACACCGTTACGCTGCGTCTACCTATTCCGCCACCACATTAAATCCGTATTTGTATAACCGCCCGGATGGAGCGGGGTTAGGGAGTCTAACCCCATCCCCACACTGCACCCTTGACGATCCACGTCTAAGGACATTAAGTCCCACAGCACAGTCGAGTCCGGGTGGAATAACGGTACACCAGGCACACCGGAAGGAAGCAATTCCCTTCTTATGTGCCTAGTGTATAACTGATCAACCGTCACTTTGCCGTCATATCACCGTCATTCTAGCGTCACTTTACCGTCAGTTTACCGTCACTTTTTCCCAATGATTCCGCAGAGTTTAAGGTGTTCAGCGATGGTATCAACACCCACTCCTATGCGTCGGTCTATGGTCTTCTCGCTTCGGCCTCTCTGTTCCCAGAAAGCATCGATTGTTCCAGTGTATTTCACGCCTTTAATATATCTATGTTCAAATATTCTTTTAACGTCTTCATCTATAATCATACCGACAGCAACATTAATTTCATCTACTTTCGGTCCGTCTTCGCTCAGTTTTTTCAATTGGTTAGGAGTGAGTGTTGCCGGATCTCTCCGCCGTAAGTCTTTGACTTGCAAGGCCATTTTTGGATAGCCCATCAAAAGCTTTTTGACCTGGACACGTTCAACCTTCGTCACTCGTTCGAAAATCTCCATTTGTACCACCGCAAGCCCCATAGTCGGCCCCTTTCCTATGAATCAAAATCAAATGCAGCTTGTCCTACTGGCACCACTGGTTTCTGAGCTTGGCGAATCAAACCTTCTTTCACCCAGCGTTCCGGTGCCTTCTTCTTATAATTATCCCAAACTGGTGTTCCCGCCACAATCCTTTGGAACTTATTTTCTTCAACTGCTTTTTCCGTCCATTCCCAATGGTACTTCGCTTCAAGTTGATCGGTCATTAGATTTCGCCACCTGCCTGCTGACGCCGTTTTTCAGCCATCTGGTATTCAATACATCTCGCTTTATAATAAGCAGCTTCACGCTGCATTTGATCCCGCTCAAACGTAAGCTGCCAGTTAACTTCAGTAATGGCCTGTAATGCTTGGTCTTTCTCCCCAATCAAATCAATCAGGTCTGAAGGAGCTGCGCCTTCCAATTCGTTCATGTGATGTGCTACACGGTTGTTCATTCCACCACCAACTTCCCTAATTTCCGAATCTCCGCTTTACTCTTGGACTTCGTGAATCCATTGAGGTATGCGATTTTCTTCATGGCACGTTTGGATTCTACTTTTGCAATATTCTTTTCCACAGAGGACATGTCGTGACTAACAAAATCATACCATTGCCGCTGTACTATTAACCCTGCGACCAAACTTGATTGAATTGCAATAGCATCGTCATAGGTTAACCCGAATTTTCTCATGCTTCTTCCTCCCCAGGTAGGTTGATAGGGCTCCAATGTGTTACATCCATTACTGCGTATCCGCCCAAAGCGATAAATTGATTTCTTTGTTCACCTTCATTTTGATAAAAAGTCACTACTGGGAATGCACTTGATCTCCGCATGACTAGACAAAGCTTGTTTATTTCTAGCTCATCGTCTTTGCTCCATTTACGCCACTCTATCATTCTGTATCCGCTCCTTCCCCACCCAATAATTTAGGGTTTTCATAGATGTTGCCTATGACAACCGATTTTTCATTCGCAAAGCATAATGACGTTGATCCGTATGGATGATGACCGATTAAATCTGCATGGAATGAACCTTTTCTGAACACGACTCTATAATGACGTTTGATAAGTTGTCCGGACATTGGATTGTTGTAGCTGCCGTCCAAAATATCTCCATCGTAAATATCTTTGTCATTACGATCCTGCAATCCGGTATAAAGCATCAACTCTACATGTGGAGACAAAACAGCTACCTTCAACCAGTTACGCTCTAGGCAGTCATATGACATCTCTTTGGTTTCAGCGTCCCATGCTCTCGCGCCAAACTCATACAGGCTCATGCTTATCCGCTCCTTCCTCAACCAATTCAAAACAATCATCCAGAATCAATTTCCCACCCATATCCAAGCACCCTACATACGCTTCTTCGCCGTTGCTGTCAATTGCAAAGTATTCTTCCGATTCATCGTGCAAATGCGCTGTCAGTTCTTCGCCCTCTTTCACCTCGTACAACAAGTTTGTTCCGCTGAACGCTTGGAAGGGATCTGTGCATCTCACCTTAATCTGTTTCATTGTTCCGCTCCTTCCTTGGGAGCCAACCCCGCCATGTATTCTTGGACTTTCTCCTGTGCACTCTTTGCATCTTCCAACCAGTTTTGAATTGTAAGAAGTTCCTTTCTCTCCGGGATATGGCCGTGCTGCACAAGTGATCTGAGTTTGTTTATACGAGATTGCAAAGCTTCGTCTATCTGCGTCAATTCCTTAATGGTGAGTTCCATGTATATCCTCCTATTTGGGGAGACCAGAAACCCTTATCCGGCCTCGCTTCGCTTAGTATTTCGGTCGATTTCGATGGCCTTCGGCCTTATGCATCCGTACTGCGTATCAACCGTAACCTACCTGTTCGCCATCAATAAAACGCTGCAAATCACTGAAAAATTCTTCCGATGAATGAAACTCGTTATTCCCGATCCTTACGGCAATAGCGTCTGCAAACTCATTATCTGTAGTGTTGATTCCTTGGGCATTCATCCAATCATATAGCGCTGCTAAAAGCTGATGCTCTCTATCCTTCACCTTCATGTATTTCTCAAAGGTGTTGATAATTCCCTTAGTAACTTTCATCCGTCTATCCCTCCTATATGTCCAGTACAGCCAATAGAGCTGCCTTACATATTGCTTCAGATACGTTCTCGCTGGAATAATCTTTACGTCCGATCCGTACATCTACTTCACCAGCTCCGTTGTACATCTTCATTTCCCATGCCCATTCCTTTTCAACCTGTTTGATAACCATCCACGCTCTGTATATGTCCTCAGACCAATTCCGATTTATGAAATAAGATATTGGGATGCTACCTCTTGGCGGCATCATGGCGTAAGCGTGGGCGTCACTCATACCGAGAGGAACCAACACCTCTCCTTGCTCAACCGTGCCGTCATAGTCATGCGTAGGGCCTGATATACGCCGCCAACCGAAGATATGTTCAGCGACCATTACGTTCAGATCCGTTCCAGGCTCGACGCTCAACACTTGCTCCCGGGTCAACGCTGTTTGTGTCATCTATATATCACCCCTAACCTATTTTCGTTTGAACTCGCTTCTCAACTTGTCTGCAATCCGAATTGGCAATCCAATCACTAGGAAAGGCAAAACGAAGAAGATGAATAGGAATATGCATGCCAGCGGCATTGCCCAGAAATAGTGATACCATTTCGTATAACCGCTAAATTTGAACATGTTGGAGAATGGATTGATGCCCATCGTGTTATATCCTCCTTAGTAGGGAGAGGCCCTAGCCTCAACCCCTGATATTTCGTTTGATATCCGTCAGTGCACGCGTTGCTGTTAGCTTGACATCCACACGGTCGTAACAATCACCTGTCTCGCTTACACATGCCGGGATAGTGATTACCATGTCGGACTGTTCATACGTTTTGTAGTGCGCCGTCTTTTTCCCGCAAACTGCACAGCGCTTGCTTTCGCTTGATGAAGCGTGTCCTACCTTCATTGGTTCCCCTCTCCTTCCTGACCCACTGCCAATGCCTCTTCAATAGAATCCTCTGCTGACATGTAGTATTCTTTCTTTAGATGGAACAAAGTTGTCTCTAGGGCGCTCCGTAGGCGTTCAAGCTCCTTGTACTGCTTTTTTTCTGACTGTAGCAAACGGTAAATTTGTTCCCCTTGCCGAATACCCATTGTTGCTATTTCTTCGTTTTGTTCTTTTAATCGATTTATGGTGTACTGCCTACCTGTGAGAATTATTTCTTTCTCTTCAAGCTCCTTGCGGAGCCGGTCTGACTTTTCTTCTGCGGCGTCATAGCATTTTTCCCATTGTTTACGGTTCTGCTTCGCGATATCTCGATCCAACAAGACTTCTTCCAACGTTTCCAGCAGATAAGCGATATATTCAGGAGCCTTGGCGATCAGGTTAGCGTCATTTTTATGATTCGGATTGTTGAATACTTCTGGCGTAGGAGCTTGAGTGATTGCAATTTTTCGATAAGTCCCGTTCAACGGACACCCATCTCTCCACTCGATGAACGTTCCGTCTGTATCCCATTCGCGTTCTGTGCTCGCTGCCGCCAACGCTTGTTTTATTTCTTCCTGCTTACTCATGTGTTATCTCTCCTTTGGTGGGCCTAAACCCGTGGTTTTAAATATCCAATCGATTTCGCATACTCACGAATGAATTCCATATCCTCTTCTGGATAACCCCAATGAGGACAATATAAGCCGCCGTAGCCGTTGTTATGGTTCGCGTCATCATCACCCAAGATATAATCCCTAAAGTCGCACACAAGGCCCCACAGCGTTCCTCCGTGCGAGAAATGCCGATGTTGTCCCCGAACATCCTCGTCCATAAGTAGCGGTCTATCTGTGTAATCGTCCACGAGCCACAGTTTTCCATCTGCCCAGTGAAATGCGGCGAACCTGTTGTGATCCTTGCTGTACAAGAATTTCCGTCCCGACCTCCCAATCACACGAATCAGATCATTAATCAGATCAATTCTGTTCTGCCCCGGATAAGGCGCTTCGTTTTTCCTTGGCGTAGACTGCCCGATCTTCCGTACCTTCACCACTTTGAGAAAATCCATATATTTAACGTCTGGATCATAGTCGCTGAAGGATCTGAACTCCGCGCTCTTGGCCTTTCCTGCTGTTGGTGCTATCTGCAGATTTTTGAATGCTTCGTCAAACTGGTCTGCCGAGTATGAAAATTCATATACGTTCATTGCTTCCATGTCTATCCGCTCCTTTGTGTGGTGGGAAGGGAGGGTATTCCCTTCCTCTGTTATCCCTTAAATTCCGTATTTGATTTGCCCTGTTTCCAACTGACGTTTCATGTTTTCCCGACGACTCAGCGGTGGACGAGAGACGGCTTGCTTCGGACTCTCTCCTTCTGACAATCTACGCATAAATGTGGCGTATGACACGTTGTTAGCCGCAGCAGTTTCTTTCAAATCCACCCATTTCAGTTCTGCTCGCATAAGATTTGCCTTGTTCCGCATCGGCTCAGTGGCTGCTTTCTCCATATCCCAACCTAATGTCGCTACCCTGCGGTAGTAATCCGCCTTACTGATCCCGTTGGATTCTGCTATTTCCGGCCATTCGCCGTGCTTTTGACGTTCCTTGATTGGCTTACTGACCGCATCTTTCATGGACCATCCAAGTTTTCTGACTCTATCCTCTAAAACTCGGTTTCGGATTCCATTCGCTGCCGCAATTTCATATTGCCTCGGAGTAATCACACGGTGTTCGTAATTCATGCCCATCCCTCCTTGACCGATTTTCTAGGAGCCACTTGAAGATATTTACTCAGCTCCTGAATCTGATTACCTACCGGACATTGAACGTTACAAACCTTCTCCAGCCGTGATGAGTTTTGACCGTTACGAAGATTCATTGCAATTCTGATTTCACACGGATCACATTCGGATCGGATGATATTGTCTATTTGCTTTAATGCTTCTTTCCTAGTTTTAGGAACCGGGACATTATATTCGTATTCCTCCCGTACCGGGGGTATCGTTATTGGCTTCTTCGTTGGTAATTTGGGCTGGATTGAAGCGGCTTCTTCAGGTGTTTGGCCACTATAGATGCGATATACATAAGTGCTGTAAGATATCCCGTTGATTTTCGCCGTTTCCTTTACTCTCAACCATCCCGATTCTTTTCTCATGTCGTAACACCTCTCTTGCTATATGGCGTTTTCTTTTTATCGACTTTCTCGGTTGCTGCTCTTTCATGATCCCAGCCGTTCTTATATCTGGCGTAGTAGGTTGCCTTTGGTATGCCATTCGCCTTGGCTATCTCCGGCCATTTCCCATGCTTTTCATGTTTCCGTACCGGATCCGTTACCGCCTCTTCTATCGCCCAGTTATACCGTTTCACCCGTTCAATCAATTGCCATTTGCCAATGTCGTTCGCAGCAGCTGCTTCAATGTCAGCCTGGGTGATTTCCCGAGACAAGGACATTTGCCTTGCCTCGAATCCACAGAACGGGCAGCGGAACAAATCTGTCCGTATCTCCTTCATGTCTGCTGTGCATTGATAACATGAGATAATCATGACCCTGACGCCTTCCAGTGACGTTCTACCGCCCATAGGTAATCTACGGGTACCCTCTTGCTTGGAACCTCGTAGGCGTGAACGTCGAAGTCGGAGATGTGGATACTGGACCCTAGCTTGCGCTTATATGCGTCCCAGAAGAACCGCAGCACCGTATAAGGGAGTAAATATGTCTTATGCTGCTTCCGAAACTCTACTAGCAGGAATGATATGCCGTTCATCTTGTGGGCTTTCAGCAAGTACTCCACTTGATGGTCTTTCAGGTTTTTAAGCTGGAACCGATCCAAGCTCGCAATCGACTTGGCCTCGAACACAATTCCTCGACCAGATTTCACGATTCCGTCATAGTCAACCGTCGAGGGCTCTTCGTAAAATCCCTCAAGCACCTTCGCCCCAGCTGCCTTTGTTACCTTGACCGGAGTAGGCCGCTTGTTTACCACGGCCAGCCCTAGTTTGTCATATCGTTCATTACTAAAAGTTATGATTGCTTCAAATCCCATTCCTCGATTGCCTCGAATTGTTGTCAATGTGGCACCCCCTGTTCTTTCAGAGCTTGTTGTTCCGCAGCAAAACGCATCATTTCCTCATACTGTTCATCCGTCAATTCGGATTGTTCAGGATTGGTAACCGCTTTAACCACAGGGATGACAGGTTTCCCAGAACGTTTGTTGTATTTATTGCCGCCATTTCCGCTCCCATTGCTCGGCTGAGCTTCTTTGGTCCAAGGCTCGTCTATTCCATTGGCTTTCCATCTGACTAAGATGCCATCAACGTAAGAAAGCTTTCGTATTCCGTTCAAAACAGCTACTTTCATAGCTTCTTGCACCCAACGTGCCCCATAGTCCTTTTCTAATGTCTGAATCTCGTCAGAAGTAAATGGGCTTATTGTTCCGAATCCTTCTCTTTGAAAAATATCAAAAAGATTAATCTCAGGTTTATTACAACTACTACTATCAATTTCTGTTCCAAGAGGTTGAAAGAGAGGATCGTCATCAGGAAGGATTTCCTCTTTCTTTTCTTGTTGTTTTCGTTTCTCTTCACTTCTGTTCTCTTCAGTTCCCTTCCCTTCAGTTCTATTCAGTTCAGAGGGAATCTTTGGGGCATTTTCAGAACTTCCGGGAACTTCCGGGAATGCTTCGGAATCATCACTGGGTGGATCAGGGAATTTCGATTTGGTTCTCTTGTGTAAACCTTGCTGATGTTCCTCGAAATTCACTATCTGAACCACTCTGTCTTCACCGACTTTATACCAGTGAATTAAGCCTGCTGCCTGCAAATGTTCAAGCGCCACCTCGATCTCAGGCTCATCTATTCTCTTAATGCTTGGCACAACCAAATTCTTCACTTTAAAAGGTGACCCAGGGAGACGACCGAAGTCGTCTGTGTGTGGAATCATCCAAGTAAAAAGCAACATATCGAAAATGTCCGGTAGCTTATTTACTTTTTCACTAACCGATATAATTTTTGAAATCATTCTTCTGTCAGCCATCGAAAACACTTCCGTTCGTTTCCTTGGAGTTCCGGGAATTTCCCGGAAGTTCCAAAGCATGATTGATTATCGCAGCAAGTAAACGCCGCATCCGTAATCCAGCTACCGTGCCGTCAAATATCTGGTGACACTCTTTACAGAGGTGTGCCAAATCATGAACCTGTGTCCGATGATCAATATGTGGACGCCCAGTAAGGTGGGCGCGATCAATCGCCCGAGCCTTACCACACGCTTCACACACTCCCTGGGAACGTTCTTTGAGCAAAACATCCACCGGATGGCTTATATCTCCCTTTTGCCGCTGTGTCGGCTTTACCCGCTTACTCTTTACCTGTTGTGATTTAGGGTATGGCCTGAAATCTGTCATGTACTGCGCCTCCCTTAACCCAACTTGATTTGTCGCTGAGTATTTGGTAAAATTACATTAATTGAATTGAAGAAATGGTTTGATAGGCGGTTGCGTTCCCGAGACGCAGCCGCTTTTTTATGCCCACAAAGCTCGTCATAATGTACACGGCATCCATCGCTACAAAACATCGAACCGTTATCCTCTACTTTCAAAATGCTATACCGTGATATTGACACCTCACAGTTCATGCAATGACCCACAGTCATGCCTTGAGTCGTATACTCCCGATCGTCTACCGGATTATCCACTCTTTTCAGCAACTTCTGAATACGAAAGGTTTTTAAACGGTAGTCTGCTTGTTTTTCAACGTCATCTGTATCAAGCATTTTGTTATATGTTTGAAGCAGTTGCGCACGTAACGCCCGGCGCATACTTTCTTTTTTAGCTTTTGTCATGCTTGTCCCTCCCGGAGCCATAATGTGAAATTCAAGTATTCAATGTCTTCATCGAACCAATCACCCGTACCAGGCTGTGCTTTCGCCTTCATCCGTTCCAACTCAATAATCCGTTGACGAATCTCAATACGCTCCTGCAATCGTTGATCTGTCATAAGCGTCCCGCCTTGTCCATAAATTCTGTATACACATCATCCAAGACCTGAATGAATTGAAATTTGTTTTCGTTCGGCCAATCCATCTTCATAATGGTGTTCGCTTGCATGCCATAAATTTCAGGATAATCATACTCGGCATTGGAGAAATCTTTTTCCAACGTCTTGCGATAGTGTTGTAACGACTGGAGCGATACCGCTCCAGGGAAAATCCACGAAACGGCGTTTTCTGTTATCACTTCATTCATCCTGTTCACTCTCCTTAAAATGTCATTTGACAATTGGCTTCTTCAATTTCGCGTTGCAGCTGTCCTGGAAGCTTCCAAGATTCAATATGTTCCAGCGCTCTGTCAAAACTCTTTATTAGAGTGTTGTGATAAGAGTTGATGTTGAAGTATCCTTTGTAATCTCTCCAGAGTGCCTTGTACACTCTGCTCCTCAAGCCATTGTTTTGATAAGCTCCCGTATCTCTTCCGCCAAGCAAGTCAGTAACAACTTTGTTGGCAGCTGTTTGAAGCGTTAACAGTTGTCCGTGATCAATTGTTGTGTTGTTCTCCAAATGTTCTATTCTGGTATCCAACTTCTGAACCTTTACATCGATAAGAAATGCGGCTTTCATTTCTGGACTCAACAAATCTAAATTAAAGGTTGGAGGTAGAAAGGCCGCTGCAAGTACATCCTTTGCTTTTAATTGATAGTTAATTAGATTCCCTTGAACTTCACCCTCTACAGTGTTTGGGCTTATTTTGGCTATCCATAAAGGGAGGAAATCAATTTCTACAACAGTGACCTCCTGATCTCCACTATTAGTTGGGAGTATGAATTTTCGTACCCCTTGTTTTAATACAAGGTCAGATTGTATCTTGCTTAACTGATTGTTTCTTTGTCCTTCCCTCAAGCCAATCCCGTCACAAACCCAGCGAGCTCCCACGTATACTTTCCCATCGGACGCTTTTACTCCCAAAATCTCAGATCCGTTAAACTCAACCATTTTTTGTTCCATAGGAACGATGACGTTTGATAATTGCATGGCGATTCCTCCTCTATGCAGTGCCTTGGATTAATTTGAATTCTTGCCCTGTTGTCAAAGATGTGATTGCAAGTTTGCAGTTGTTAGTTAACGAAGGCAGTACTTCAGGAGATACAGTCAACTTCTCGCCGTTTTCTCCCAAAACTGACTCGGAAACAATCCTTAACTTCGGAACTTTCTTCACGGTTACACCTCCTTTCGGATTTTCAAGAGACGAATTCATCATTCTTACGTCTACGTCGGCCGAGAAACTCGGATTCTTTGCCGAAAAAAATATGCATAAACGGCACATTATACAATTCCAGCAACGCAACCATAAGATCATGAGGTATATTTGATGAATCCAACTCATATTTGCTTATTGTATCAACGTTTTTGTTGATGGCATTGGCTACGGCCTGCATTGTCATTCCACTGTTGACACGTGCTGCACGTAACGTGATCTTGAATGGCATCGGGTGTCTTCACCTCCTGTGTTTACAGTTTAATCCGAGATTCTCGGACTGTCAACCGGAAAAACCGGATTCTTTTGTTTACAACATATAATAAAATCCGTATAATACGGATATAAATCCGTTCACAAAGGAGAATGAATGTGTCTAGAAAGCGAATAACTGAAGTGGAACGTGAGATAATGCGCGAGATTGCAACGAATTTAAAATCAATACTTATAAAAAAGAAAAAGAATCAAAAACAACTAAGTGACCTTACGGGACTCTCAACCAGTGCAATATCAGACTACATAAACGCCAAAACATTGATGACGCCTAGCATTATCCAAGCTGTAGCAGAGGCACTTGGTGTTCAAGCAAAAGATATTTCAGGTTCACTTACTACTGTGGATAACGGTGGTTACATCCCTGATGGTGTGCCGCTTATCGGGACAATATGTGCAGGTGAAGGGCTTTTAGCTCAACAGAACATTGAAGATTACGTTCAATATCCATTTATAAATAAATCTCAACCAGATTTTGCACTTCGCGTAATAGGGGATAGTATGAGTGAGGTTGGGATAGAAGATGGTGACATTGTGTACATGCGTTCTGCGTCATGGGCTGACTATAACGGCCAAATTGTTGCAGCTATAATAAATGACCAAGAGGACGGTACTCTGAAAAGATTGAAATGGACAGAAGGTTCACCATTAATGCAATTACAGCCAGAAAATAAGAACTATTCTACAATGGAATTAAACCCAGGTGAATTTAAAGTATGTGGTGTTTACATGGGTCATTTCAAACCAGTTAAAGACTTAATGTAAAGGAGTTTTTAATTTTGAAAGTATTTGCATATCCAAGAGTAAGTACTGATGAACAGGCCGATAAAGGTAATTCACTGATTGAGCAAAAAGAACGGATAGCTGCATATTGCAGGGCTATGGGCTGGGATGATCCGATATTTTTCATCGAAGATGGATACAGCGCTAAGAACCTTAATCGTCCGCACTTAACCGAAATGCTTCAAAGAATAAAAAATGAGCCTGGTCCCGGTATAGTCATCACAACAAAATTAGACCGTTTATCTCGTAAATTAGTTGATATTTTGAATTTAAATGAGTACTTCAATAAATACGGATACAATTATGTTTCTGCTACAGAGGGTTTTGACACTTCCACCCCTGCTGGTAGATTGGTTTTACAAATGCTTGGCATGGTAGCTGAGTTTGAAAGAGAGCGTATATCAGAGCGTGTTCGTGACAACATGACATCAATAGTCACCAACTCAAAACGGGTAGTATCCAGACCATGTTTTGGGTATAACGTCATAGACAAAAAGATGTTAGTTAACTTAGAAGAATCGTTGATTGTTAAGGAAATGGCTGAATGGGCAATTGAGGGTAAAGGACCACGTGAAATAGCAAAAAGACTAAATGCAAGGGGCATCAAAACTAAAGAGGGTAATGCGTGGCATGATAAAATTGTGAGAGAACTTCTCCAGAGAGAAACGCTAATTGGCGAGTTCGTTTATAACAAAACCTACCGAAAAGATTCAAAAACTATCACACGTGATCCATCAGAATGGATAACAGTTAAGGACCATCATGATCCTATTATTGATAAAAAAGACTTTGAGAAAATCCAAAGAATTTTCATAGGACGTAAAACGGTTGGAAGACATATCAGCAATGAAACTTATTTGTTATCTGGTTTGTTAATATGCAGCCACTGCGGTTCAAAAATGAACGGTAAAATGAATCGAAGCTTTTCAAAAAAACTAAACCGTGAGAATTTGCATTATCAATATCTCTGTGATGGATATCTAAAAAAGGCAACATGCTTTCATCATTTTGTGAGACGTGACGAAATAGAAGAATTGATAATGATGAGAATTGAAGAGTTGGCCAGCAAAGGTACGGGGAAATTAAAGTTGGTGGTTTCAAAGCCTACAAATCCTAAAGATGACATAGCTCAACTAAAAGCCAAGCTTGAGAAAATTGATAAAAAGATGCAAAAACAGTTGGATGCATATAATGAGGACTTGATCTCTGCCCATGATTTGAAATTAGCTTCGGAAAAAGCTAAGTCTGAGAGAGCAGTTTTAACGCAGCTGCTTAACGAATCATCTGATGATAAACAGAAAAAAGATGAAGCGCAGCTACAAGTTAGGGCAAAGAAATCGTTAAAGGATATTATTTCGGGTGACCGGCTGAAAGCGAAGCAGGAGATTAGAAAATTGATTGAATCTATAACAATAACTGATGGTGAGAAGTTGAACATAATCTGGCGCGGTTAATGAATCTCTACTGAAACGTTAGGCAAGCCCACGATTCCAGCTTTCAAAGCCATGTATATGACAACTCCTCATTGATTACTTGTTCGGTATGGATAATCCTATACATTATATATGACAAACCCCAAGGCATCAAGGAACTTCGCCAATTCGACCAGAGTACTATCCACTTCCCGAAATCCCCGGTTACTGCGGACGATTCGTTTTGCGTAGATCATACGTTTGACTTCGATTATCCGTGTTCAGGTTTACCCTTTGATTTCCTTGTACATCGTTAGATCGGTTACCTCGTACCCCATCTTGCGATACAGGCTGCTTGCCCGCACATTATGTCCAAACACATGCAGACCAATGCGATCTACGCCAAGACTCAAGGCTTCCCTTTCAAGTGCCTCCATCGTCTCTGTACCATAACCCTTGCCCCGATAGGCTTCTTCGACCACAATATCTAGCAAAAAAGCGTCTTTGCCACGGCGGTTATCCGTAACGTTAAACCAGATATAACCCACATTCCCGTCCACGGCATGTACCAGATTATAGAGGTAAGCACCCGGTGTATTCAGCCCTTCAGGCAAATACTTATCGTAGGCTGCCTCCGCAAGTCCCTGCGCCTCTTCCGCAGCCCAAGTACCCACCTCCACTTTCTCTTCTGCAAAATCTTTAATCGAGCGAACACGGAAACTTGCATATTCTTCTTGATTCATTGCGGTTAGCTTCACAGAGTATCCCTCCACATTCATAAATATGTATACAGTTCTGGTGATGTATTCACTACATTAGAGCCTTATCTAAATATGTTATCCTATTCAACAAAATGACGCTAATGATTTCATTTGCGACTCTAATTGTCTTGATACTTACAAACAAACGGAAATAGACCGCCCTCGGCAAAAGGAAGCGGTCTATTTTTAGGCTTTCATTCTAAATCCGGAGCCGAACGGCCCTATTATAACATCCATTTTAATGCGCAATCCACAATTCAAGCCCCTGTTCCCACGTTCATCTGTAAATTCCTATACAACTTTTAGTTACCTCCCTCTGTCTATATCTATATAAGAGAAAGGAGCAGAATACTTATGAATACGCGTCGTCCCTTTTCAAAAAGGAAAATAATCATCCTATCTACAGTGATTCTCTTCATTGGGTTGGTTGTTTCTATGGGTTACCAGGCGATGGACCCCTTTAGACATTTAAGGATCACAATTTATAATCAGTCCGATTATGATCTTTCAAATATCACAGCTCGCGTGAGCAGCGGCATTGACTCGTCCAATACAAACAAAGAGGGTAAGATATACACCTTAAAGAAAGGTGTACCCAGCAGTGAACAAGTGAAGTTCGCTCCACAGCTGCGACTCTCCGGTGAAGGATCCATCTATCTGGAATTTACGGATAGCCGTGGTGAAACCTATAACAAGACGGTTTGCGGTTATACCGAATACTTGTCTGGCAACTCCTATGTAACTGTAACCAACGAAACGATAACTGTGAAAGAAGAATGTATGTAGCCTTTTTTCCCTGGTTTAACAACAAAAAGAGGCTCCCCAATACGCCATGACCTGACGGGGTGCCACTTTTAACACGTTAAAGTTATCAACTTGTAACGAATCACACACGTTCTATTAGATCTTAATTGCACAGAATTGGCGGGGTAACGAACCACATACGCTTTATACCCTCATTTTGCATGTCACATCATACGGTTTGCAGGAATAGCGTGTCTAAGGTTCGTTAGTCTATTCATCCCAAGCAAATGCACATAATAAAATGCATCCAATTCGTTAGCTCAGCTCACATATAACCAAATCGAGTCAACGCCGTTCCACCAGACGTGACGTCTGCTTCAAATCCTCGATCTGTCCTGCACCAATACCAAACATCACGGTACGCAGCTCGAATTCAACCTGTTCCAGCCGCTCATTCAGCGCATCATCGGAAGCAACCGCGGATTCGAGCAGAGATCGTCCAAATCCAGCGAGATCGGCTCCGAGCGCGAGGGCTTTGGCCGCATCAACGCCTGAGTACAGTCCACCGCTGCCAATCAGAACACCTTCCGGGTTTACCGCTCTCACTTCCTGAATACACTCAGCTGTCGGAATACCCCAATCTGCAAAGGCTTCTGCAGCCGCACGACGAACCGGATTAGAATTCCGGAACTTCTCGACCTGCACCCAGCTTGTACCACCTGCTCCAGCCACATCGATAAAGGCCACACCTGCTTCGTACAATCGCTGTGCCGTTACTCCATCGATGCCAAAACCCACTTCTTTCACGCCAACAGGCACGTCCAATTGCTGACACAAATCCTCAATTCGATGAAGTAATCCGCTAAAATCCGTATTGCCTTCAGGCTGGAAGATTTCCTGCAAACTGTTCAAATGCAGCACCAGCATATCTGCTCCAGCAATCTCAACGGCCCGCTGGAAATCAGCAGTGTTGAAGCCGTAATTTAGCTGCACCGCGCCAAGGTTCGCGATGACCGGAATATCCGGTGCCCAGCGCCGCACATCAAAGGTCGTTGCCAGCTCGGGCTGTTCCACGGCAGCCCGAATCGAGCCTACGCCGAGTGCCCAGCCTCGGGCGTTTGCCACACGGGCAAGCCGCTCATTGATGGCGCCCGTTGTTTTGCTTCCACCCGTCATCGAACTGATGAGCAGGGGTGTGCGCACCCTTTTACCAATAAACGCAGTCTCCAGACTTACCTCTTCAAAATTCAATTCAGGTAATGGGTTATGACGAAAAGCATACCGCTCCATTCCGCTGGTTACCCCTTCTCCTGCAACATTCTCTTCAAGACAGAGGCGCACATGCTCCAGCTTCCGTTCCCCCGTAGCCACCTCGGGAAGCAGCCGTTCGCCGGCTCGCTCTTGTTCATTCATGATGAGACCTCCTTATGTGAGAATAGTGCTGATGGACAGGATAATTGCCAGTTCCGGCTAGGTTCCGTTCAGGATTTTGCCCGATACAGCAGAGAGATTCTCAAAATATTAATTCTTATTATGTAACGTACAAACGGTATGATTTGGATCTATATTATAAATAATAATCACACTCAACGCGTCAACTCTACCAGTATAACGTTTCCGGCCCGGCAATGGAAAGGGTGCCCCGAAACCCAACAATAACTTGAATTTCGAGGTCCAATTCATATTTGCTACTCAGATATTTGGAGGTTGGGTAAGTCATTCTGTTAAATGAATCTCTTCTATAACTTACGTTACGATTTCCGATGCAAGCTGCACTCCAACAAGTTGCCCGGACAATGTCACAATCGGTGTTCCGCCGCCCGGATGCGTCGTGCCACCCACGTACCACAATCCTTGTACATCCTTGCTTTTGTTGCCGGGGCGCATGAAGGTCTGCTTCACGGAGTTGGACGAGATGCCGTAAATCGACCCTTGATGGGCGAGGGTATCCCGTTCTATATGCTGTGGCGTGTACCGGATCAGGACATCCGACTGCTTCAATCCCGTAATCCCCCGCTCGGCCAGCTTCTCCAACACCAATTCTCCATAACGATCCATCTGCTCATCCCAATGCCAGGAGTCCGACAAATACGGAGCGTTCACCAGAATGAACAGATTGCTGGCTCCCGCTGGAGCCATACCCGCTTCCGAATAACCGGAATAACAGATGTAGATCGTGGGATCGGCAGGCATTTTTCGGTCACGGAAAATATGATCAAACTCCGGTTCATACCGTTCCGGGAAAAAGACGGTATGGTGCAACAGGGATTCATACTGTCTCCGCACACCAGCCAGTGTCACGAACCCCGAAATCGACGGCTCATACTTGCGAATTCGCTCATCGCTCATCTGTTTGCGATATTCTGGCGCAAGCAGCAGCCGATTGACGCTGAGCACATCTCCATTGGCAACAACCTGATCAGCTTCCCGGAAGCCCTGATCCGTATCCACACCTGCCACTTTGCCATTCCTGACAACAATTTGCCGGACTTCGATGCCAGTAACGATCTGCACCCCTTTTTCCTGTGCAAGCCGTGTCATTGCTTCTATTAGTTGATAGGTTCCACCCTTGACCCCATAGATGCCCTCTTCTGCTTCCACATGACCCATCATGGCAAAGATTGAAGGCGCCTGATATGGTGATGACCCAACATAGGTAGCATACCGACCGAACATCGCAAGGGTATGAGGGTGTTGGAAATAAGAACGCAGCAGCTTATCCAGCTTCACTGTAGGTCGTACGCGCAGCAGACTGCGCAGCATTCGAAGATTATATTTATCCTTTGGCGACAACAGTAGCTTTCCAAGAAAATGACGATTAGCTTCCGCATACAGCGCAGCAGACTCATCCATAAATGCATCATAACGAGCCGCATCTTCCGGGCTGTAGGCAGCAATCTGCTCCTTCATCCACCCTCGATTGCCCGACAAATCGACCACGGTCCCATCTGCAAAACTATTACGTGTACGTGGTTCCAGCTCGTATAACTGCACGTAATCCTCCATCACTACACCTGCGTGATCGAAGACGGAACGGAAGCTTGCGGGCATCGTGATCGTACTTGGCCCTCGGTCAAAATGATATCCATCCTGCTCAATCTGCTGCAGCTTTCCTCCGACCCGCTCCTGCCTTTCCAGAATGGTGACCCGTACGCCCTGTGAAGCTAGCCGAATGGCACACGATAGACCTCCAAATCCTGCTCCGATAATAATGACGTTACCCTTCAACTGTACCGCCTACCTTTCCATACATACCCCTTGCCGGAACGACCTGCCTGCCAGGAAGCGATGCCGATCGCAATGACACAGGCCATGCTAATCGGTTGCAGGATAGCAAGCCACCAGGGTTGTCCTCCAGCGTGATCCGATACCCTTTTAACTGCCATCCCGAGTACGGTCCCCACAAGACCATAGATGATGGAAGTAGAATTCCCGGTCAACAAACCGATCATCAGACCGAGCGGAGGCACAATATACATCAGTGTATACATCAGCATCGTGCCTAACAGCAGCACATCTTTGCGCCCCATGCCTTCGTACATGTTTTTCTTATAGCCGTTCCACACTTCTGCACCATTCTGGTACATTCGTGTATTTGTCACATCATGAACATCGGCCAGCATAACGGGATGTCCCGCACGCTTAACCGCCTTCGCCAGACTCATGTCATCGACCAGATCAGCCTGGATTGCAGCATGTCCACCCGAGGCCTTATAACTGGAACGGTGAATGAGCAAAAACGCCCCTGTAGCGGCTACAAACATCGGATTAGATGATCTGCGTATCATGAAAATGGGGAGATGACTGATGATGGTGAACACCATCATGGGTACAACGAGCTTTTCCATCCAGGTCTTCGTGACCTGATAGGGGAATCCCGTTACGAGGCCGCCGCCCTGCTCACACCCCGCAGCAATAGTCTGCCGGATGGCCTCAGGTTCCAAGCGAACATCAGCATCCACGAACATAAACCATTCACCCTTGGCCTCCTGCACCAGTCGGTGACAGGCATGAGATTTCCCCATCCAGCCTGCGGGAAGCTCCACACCATGCAGCAGGCGTACACGTGGATCATGATCGGCAATCGACTGAACTATGGCTGCGGTCTCATCTTCGGAGCGATCATCCAGCACCAGTACTTCCATCTGGAATCCGGATGTATCACTGGCAAGCACACTTTCCACACATCCTTGAATGTGCAGTTTCTCGTTGCGGGCAGGAATTAGCACAGATACCAGGATATCCTTGTCTTTCAATTCATCTGCGTTGAATGAACGTACTTTGGGCAGACAGGATACGTTCCATATTGCAAACATCAACTGAACGCCCAATACACAAGTCAGTATGATCCAACCTATTTCAGATGCACTCATCGCTAACGGTTCACCCGCTTTCGTGCCGCATCGTATTTTTCACTTGTTGAACGCACATGCCGAATCAGTGGAAAAGCACCCGGCAAACTCCCCTGCCCGATGCGTACCAGCTCTGATTTATGATCATTCAACTGCTTCTCCAGCACCCTGCTCAATCTGGTCGCAATCTCTTCACTCTTCCATGCCTTCCATTCTTCTATCACAGGCGTACCCACCTGCATCGATACCTCCGGCAAATCATGCTGAACCATGCCATGACACAAAGTCACAGGTACAGCTACGGCGCGTGGGGAGCGGCGTAGCAACAAACCAATGCCTGGGCGAAACTCAATTGGCCTGGCATCCTGATGCAGAATTTCCCCTTGGGGAAAGATCCAGACCCTTTTGCCGGAGTGAAGCAGCTCGGTCGTATATTGCAAGGAGGTTCGAATACCGGACGCATCCTCCTTGTTGATTGAATACGCGCCCAGTTTACGGAAAAAGGCATATTGTCGCAGCTGCTCTTCTTCCATCATGACATAATGATCGCCTCGGGAAGTCTGCTGCGATGCATGATAGAGCAGTAGACCATCCCACCAGGAGCTGTGGTTCATGAAATAGATGACCGGTTGATCCGGTTCCATTGGTGAACCCGTATTCGGTAACAGCGGGTCCAATGAACCTGATAGTGTAAATGAGCGAAAACGTCTCCGCAGCAAATAATAATGATTGTATAAGGAAAAAATCCGGTTAAACGGTTTTGATTTTACGGCGCGAATCATATAGCCAGCTCCCCTCAGCAAGAAGCACACCTACAATAGCAATGATGAAGCTGCCCGTAATTCCTTCTTTGAGAGCTAACAACCCAAACAAAAGAATAAACAGCTGATACAACCACTTCGCACGCAGCAATGAGCTTCGATCTGAAGGCATTGCGGGAAGAAACAAAGAGAGAAACGCTCCCATTACAAACCAGCTTATGTAATTGGTCCAGGGCACACCGTAGAATCCACCTGGAGCTTGCCATTGCCAGAATCCTCTGGCATGCGCAACCGGGTCCAGCACCAGGTCGAGCACGATAGCCCAAAATCCGGTCTTAACCGCCCGAATCAGCTTGCCAGTCCAGGTCGATCCACCGCCACTGAGCAGAGCCGAGTTACCTACCACGGCAATCCAGGCGAAGCCTAATGTAACGGGTACACTGAACAGGTGGATTCCGAAGAAGTCCGAATACGAATATTCGCCAAAGGGCCAGTGTGTATGCACGCCGACCCATTCTACCCCCATGCCACCCAGCCATATAATAAAGGAAACCACCCAGAGTTCAGGTTTCATCCAAATGACTGACTGGTCGGACAACCCTGACCGTTTCCGTCCTTGATATATCAGATCCAGCACATACAGTGCATAGAAGATTAGAAACAATCCGTTGGAGAAGGACAGTACATCCGGAACACCGATCGTCAGCATCAGTACCGCTCCGATGATATACCACGCCCAGTACAGGCCCTGAAGCATCAGGATACCGCCGTGCGGGAGGCATGGTAAGCCAGCATTGGATAACGTTTCACAATGGCACCCAGCATCTCCAGTTTCAGTTCATCACTGACAAATGCACGCTTCGTATACACGTCATAGTCGTTGCGCTCAACCGCATGCAGAATAGTCGAATAAAAGGCTGCTGCCAGCTCAATCGCAAATGCACTTTCGGTTGGATACGTATCCAGACGGTCCATACCGATACGGAACCAGCCCAGGGCAGCTGCTTTTAATTCATGAATAATGGCTTTAAACCTTTCATCAACAACACCGTTAGCCCAATCCTGTTCGGAATATCCATGCTTCTCCATCAACTCCAGCGGAACATAGCGGCGGAGCCTTGCCCGGTCTTCACCCACATCACGGATAATGTTGACGATCTGCATACCTTTGCCCAGCGCAATCCCGTTCATCGCAACGTCTGCACCGTTATCATCCCGCAATACAGGTAGCAACATCTCGCCCACGGTTCCGGCAACCAGATAACAATACTGCTCCAGTTCCTCCATTGATGTATAATGCGTTAATTTAAGATCGGTTAATTGACCGTCCATTTGACGAAAAAAAGGTCCCTTGTCTAGATGAGGGAAACTTGTAAACAGCCATCGTAATGCCGGCCAAATAAAGTGTCCTTCCGCTTCTTCCAACAGATTGAACAGATGGCGAATTTCATGAATCGTATAGGGCGACTGCTCCGGCTCATCCACACTGTCATCGATCATACGGCAAAAAGCATAGATCACGTACACGGCCTCGCGGCGTGGGCTGGTCAGACCTCTGAAGGCTTGATAAAAAGATGACGAGCCCTTTTGCATTAATTCCTCACACTTGTTCAAAATCGCTTCATTCATGTTTCCATCTCCTTCATGAGTAGATTCACTGCCATCCGTGCACTTTGCATCACAATAGGAACCCCGCCTCCCGGATGTACAGAAGCTCCAGCTGCATATAGTCCCCGGATTGCCGGGAACGGCTTCGGTTGCGGACGATATACACCGGATTGAAACAATACGGGTGCAATGCCAAAGCTGCCGCCGCCATACAGCCCGTCACGCTCAGCGTCAGCGGGTGTACGTATTTTTTGCCACTTAATCGCTTCACGAAGTCCCGGAAATCCGCGTTGCTCCGCTTCTTCCAGTACACGCTCTGCCAGCGCCTCGCTCTCCCGAGACCAGTCGACACCATTGGCATCCGGCACCGGAATAAGGAAGTACAACACACTCTGACCTGGCGGAGCTGCCGTCTCGTCCAATGCAGCCGGATTAAATACATAAAAAGAGGACTTCGCCGGAATGCGGCGCTGGTCGAACACTTCCCGTAAACTGCCGTCCAGACTTGGAGGCAGGAAAAACTGATGCGTCGTTGCATCATCCCACGTTTTGTCTACACCCGCGTAGATCAACACACATCCCGATGAGGGACGATATGGCTTTCGTTTGCGTGAACCATCAGGCGTCTGACCAAGCAGACCCGACAGATGGGGGAAATCGCCATTGTAGATAACTGCATCCACATTTTCTGCGCCTGCGGCGGTTTCTATACCTTCGCATACACCATTTTTAATATTCAGTCCCGTCACTTCGGTGTTTAATACGATGCGACCACCACGTGATATCAGTTCCTGTTCCAGTATGGTAGGTAATGCAGCATAGCCGCCTTTCACCATCCAGATGCCATATTCGTGCTCTGCATAAGGAAGCAGAGAGTAAATCCCCGGCGTACCGAAGGGAGATCCACCAATATAAAGACTTTGCAGCGAATATGCATCCAATAGTTCCTCATGCTGAAAATAATCACCTACAGCCTTCCGTACACTCTTGTGTGCGCGTAATCGGCCCATCAAGGACATCAGAGACGGAGTGAAGAAATCCCTTTTTCGCGGAAAAGCCCGTTCCAGAAACGCAGCCCGTCCCGCAGGAAACAGCGTGTCCATATCTTTCATAAATTTTGAGAATCCCTGACTTTCTCCAGGGAAGAGACGTTCAATCTCTTCGGCCTGCTGTTCACGTGCCGTCATTTTGGTCATCACACGACCGCTGCTATAATGCACCCTGTACAATGGATCACAACGCAGCAGCTCAATCTTCGAACGATCCACCCCTGCTTCCTCCAAAATGCCAAGCAGCATCTCAGGCAGAAGTACGATGGTCGGGCCTTGATCGATCCGATAGTCCCCTTCCTGCTCATAGCCGATACGACCACCAACTCTGGAACCCCGTTCATATACGGTTACGTCCCAACCCTGTCGATTCAGAAGCAACGCTGAAGTCAGTCCGCCAATACCCGCACCTACAATGGCTGCCCGTTTCATGAATGGCCTCCTGCTTCCGCCGTTTTCACATACGAGGATGGTTTTGAGCGCTTGCGAGCGTCCTCTTCCTGGATCAGCTTCACGCTGATTCGAGCTGATTCAAAGATGGTCGGCAATCCACTGCCCGGATGTGTTCCACCACCCACCAGCCACAACCTTTTCAACTCTTCAAACTGGTTATGCGGTCGCAGGTACATCATCTGCCCAAGATTATGAGCCATATTAAATGTTGCTCCACGGTACACGTCGAGTTCATTTTGCCAATCCAGCGGTGTAAACATCATGGATTCTTCAATACGACTGCGGATGTCTGACAACTCAGGAATCGATTCCATCCGCTTCATCATCGCCTCCCGCACATTCTCCCGTTCGATCTCCCAATCGATGTCTCCGGTAAGGTTCGGCGTAGGCATGAGAACATATAATGCAGATTTTCCTTCCGGTGCGAGCGTCGGATCGAGTCTGGAAGGGTTATGAATATAGAGGGATGGATCCGCAGACAGCACTTTATGCTTCGTAATCTCGTCGACGTTAAGTCGATAGTCCTCGGGAAAATAGATGGAATGATGCGGTAAATCCACTTCACCGTCCACACCCAGATACAGCATGGCTGTGGAGCATGAGAATTTTTTACGCTTCATTTTCTCTGGTGTATATTTCTTAAGTACGCCAGGTTCAAACAGATGGTTCACGGCATGCGCAAAGTCCGCATTAACGACGACATGATCTGCTTCAATGCGTTCGCCATTTTCAAGCAATACGCCTTCTGCACGACCATTGCGAACAATGACCTGTTTGACCGGACAGGATGTATGTATTCGTCCTCCATATTCTTCAACGACATCAGCCATAGCTTGAAATACGCGATTGACGCCGCCAATAGGGTGAAACAAACCATAGTTGTGCTCAATAAACGACAGAATCGTAAACGTACCCGGGCAATCCCATGCAGACATGCCAAGGTATTTGGATTGGAACGTGAATGCCCAGCGCAAGCGCTCATCCGTGAAATAGCGGGACAGAATGCCATAGACCGTATTGTTAATATCGAGTTTTGGCAGAGCTGTCATGGCATCTCTTCGCAAATAATCCGCCAGCTTGCCGAAAGGTCTGCGCAGCAAAGGCATAACTTTGCCAAATTTCACTTCCTCTTCCTGCATGAATCGAAGGTAATTGTCCTCGTTGCCGGGGAAAAGCTCCTTAATCTGTGCGGCTGTATCTTCACGGTTACGTGAAGGCTTAAACACCTTATCGCCAAAGTTCAATGCATATAGCGGAGTCAGCTCTTTCATCTCCACATAGTCGGATAATTGGCGTCCCACAACATCGAACATCTCTTCAATCAGCTGAGGCATCATCAAAAACGTCGCACCCCGGTCGAACCGATATTCGCCCAGCTCCAGTCTGGAAGAACGTCCCCCGATGACTGGCTGTTTCTCATATACATCTACTTCGTACCCCTGGCCGGACAATAACATCGCTGCTGCAAGTCCACCCGGACCTGCACCAATGACTGCTGCACGTTTACGTTGCTGATTCGGTATCATGCCACTCACCTTTCCTATGTTAAGAACTATCTCTAGTACTATAGTCTCTAACCTATTATTAAACCGCCCTTGAACTGTTCAAGCGGGTAAACGCAAAAACATTATACAAATGTAGTACAAATATTATACAACCTATTAAATCAAAAAATGACCCGCTGGTCAAATTCTCTATTAAGATATTTTAGAAAGCAAAAAAAACACCCTCCGCGCTCTTGCGTCAAAGGATGTCCTGTATATCTAAACCTATACATTTTATTTTAAAATACATTTTCAAAAAGATACGAATCCGTTATCTTCGCCCAGGCGAATGTTCAACAAAATACTCACGTTCCATCCATGATTGCCAATCCGCTGAATCTCCGGGCATAATCCACTGCGGATAACGTGCGTTCTCTGCACGCTCATAGCCCTTCCCTCCAAGTACAAAGCGCATATCAGGGAACTCGTCCAAAATTCGTCCTATGAGTTGATCACACCGTTCAAGCAGTTCTGAACTGGTAATCGAAAGACAAATCAACCGAATTTTCTGCTCCCGGATAATTGGGTATATTCCTTCTTCAGGTGTGTTAGCTCCGAGATAGAGCACTTCTGCACCATTTTTACGCATAAACAGGGAGAACAACAATAAGCCAACCTGATGATGCTCCCCTTCCGGGCACAAGGCTAGAACTTTGGGCAGATGCGGATAGATCGGGAACAGATGGAAAAACTGATAAAAGCGCTGTGAAATCAATTGAGTCATAAAATGTTCTTGAGCGACCGAAGCCCTGCCCTGCTCCCACGCATCCCCAACACGAACGAGAATTGGCACCAGCACATGATAAAACATTGAATCATATCCGTACATGGTGAAGCCAAAATCAATCAAACCATTGGCCCGTTCGCCCTGAAAGTTGTATAACGAGTCGTAGATCTGATCGGCTATACGTACATATGCCTCTTCCATCGTGGGTACTGGTGGCGTAAATGACGTAGGCACTGCAGCAGCTTCCTGTGAACTGGTTTTGTTCACCTTCAGCATGCGTACCGCTTCCGAAATATTGGTCTGGTGCCGCTCCACTTGCTCTTTCAACCAGCGCAGATCTGCAACGTTCTCTTCCGTGTACAAGCGATAACCCGATTCCGTCCGCTCAGGGGTGACCGCACTGTACCGATTCTCCCAAGCCCGGAGCGTTACCGTCGGAATACCCAGCATGGCAGCGACTTGTTTGATGGAATACACCTTATTACCTACTTTCTTTCCTGAAATAGCCGGACTTTCATAGGTTAAACGAATCCTTATCCCGTCCTTGTCAGGTATATGCAAATCCGAACATTCCACAAAAATAATACACTCATTATACACAACGCTCATATGCATGTCGATTGAATCGATCGAATTGGTTTTGCACTGCTTCAATGTTGTCATCCGGGTGGTAATAGAAGTCAGCAAGTTCAGAAAGGGGAGTTATTGTTGTTTTCTTATTATCGCCGCCAGACATCAGGCCGCAAGTCTTCACGCGGCAAATTTCCATACATACGAACAGGTCTCGTACTACTGGTCCTATGGCTCATCGCCGTCATGCTATACCAGACCTATAAACCTTTACCAGCCGGCGTTTCCTATGAAAGTCGTGAATACCGTGTGGATCAGGTGCAATTTCTGCATGATCTGACTTACCCCTCTGCTGACGGACAGATGGAGCACGAACAGCAGATCTTCCAGCGCATGCAACAGATCGTTGAAGACGCGGAACAGTTCGTCGTCGTTGATATGTTTTTATTCAATAACTACCAGCACAAAGGTCAGAGTTTTCCACCCGTCAGCACTGAGTTCACGGAAACACTCGTCGCCAAAAAAAATCAGAACCCGGACATGGATATCTGGTTCATTACGGATGAAGTGAACACCAACTATAACTCTGCACCCAATCCACTGCTAGAGCAGATGAAACAGGCTGGAATTCATGTAGTGATCACAGATGTAGACCCTTTACGCGATTCCACTCCCGTGTACTCCGCGGTCTGGCGAACCTTCTTCCAATGGTTTGGCCAATCTGGGAAGGGATGGATTCCGAACCTGATGGCAACCGACGGACCGGATGTCACCGTGCGTTCCTACCTTAAGTTGCTCAATGTGAAAGCCAATCACCGTAAAGTGGTGGTCAGTGAAAAAACGGCCATCGTCTCTTCGGGTAATATTCATGATGCCAGTGCCTACCATTCAAACATCGCTTTTGAAATAACTGGACCGATCATCGGCGATATCCTTGAGTCGGAACAGGCTGTGCTGAATTTCTCAGGCGGGGGAAAACTTCCTTCCTATACAGCTCCTTCTACAGATCCGAATAAGGGAGATTTGCGAATTCGTTATCTAACGGAGGGCAAAGTGAATGACGCGGTGCTCCATGAGATCAATCAATCGGCAAAAGGGGACACCTTGTGGATGGGCATGTTCTACATTGCTTCCCCCAAAGTATTGGACGCCCTGCTCGAAGCCTCGAAACGGGGAACCGAGATACGGCTTGTACTCGACCCGAACGAAAATGCCTTTGGTCAGGAGAAGACTGGTATTCCCAATCGCCCTGTAGCTGCTGAGTTACATGATAAATCAGATGGCAAAATCCAAATTCGCTGGTATAACACAACAAAGGAACAATATCATACCAAGATGATGTATATTGCCAAAGCTACCGGGGATCATATCGTCCTTGGAGGATCGACCAACTTCACCCCCAGAAACATGAATGATTATAATCTGGAAAATGACCTCTGGGTTGCTGCCCCACCAGACAACTCATTCACTCATGATGTCGCGAATTATTTTGACCGGATATGGAATAATGAAGATGCCGAGTTCACCCTGGACTTGGATGAATTTCAGGAGAAGACTACATTTTTGAAAGAAATCGTATATAAGCTGCAGCTGATTTTGGGTTTAACGACCTTCTAATTGAAAATGAAATCTCTAGCATAAACCCGCCTGTACACTATCGTGCAGGCGTTTTTTGTGGCTTGACAGGGAATATAAAGTGTGAAAATATAGGTTACCTAACGACCGTTAGGAAGGTGAGAATAATGACTGCACATTTGATTCGGGATGCAGCCCTGTTCCATTTTGCAAGAGATGGATATGAAGGAGCCTCCTTAAGAGCAATTGCTGACGAAGTCGGGATTAAAAAACCGTCCATATATGCACATTTTAGCGGCAAGGATGACCTGTTTTTGCAAACCCTTGCGCATGCGTTTAAGGATGTTCAGCGTCGAACGTTGGAATATTTTCGTGATCACGCCGATCTGCCACTGGAACAAAGGTTGAAGGGTTTACTGATATGGTTTGAGCAGGAGTATAACTGTAATGCCTCTGCTCGTTTTATGCTGCGTATGTGTTACTTCCCGCCGCTTTCGCTATATAGCGAAGTGATGGATCTCGTTTATCCGTTTCTGGACGGTATGGAACGGTCACTGACACGAATGCTGCAAGGAGCGACGCGCAGGGGAGAACTACAGGCTGTTCCAGCAGAACAAGCTGCGATTACTTATATGACTTTTCTCGATGGCATCACAGTTGAGATTATTTATGGAAGTTCACGTCGATACCGAAGACGGATTGAAGCATCCTGGCCAGTCTACTGGCATGGCATTCATCATCTGAAACAAGAGGCACAGCCCGTTGTGCCGAAAGGAGATTCATCATCATGAACCGCAACTGGTTATATGTATTTATCGGAGGACTCATTGAAATTGTATGGGTAAGTGGGCTGAAACACGCCTCCAATGTTTGGGAGTGGGCTTTGACGGCCCTAGCCATCATCCTCAGTTTTGGATTAATCATCGCTGCTTCCAAAAGATTGCCTGTGGGAACGGTATATGCCGTATTTACGGGGATTGGTACTGCAGGTACGGTACTGACTGAAATGCTGCTATTTGGTGAAGCATTCTCACTCGCCAAAGTTTTGCTAATCGGTCTTTTGCTATGTGGTGTGGTCGGACTGAAATTGGTCACGGATCAACAATCAGCAAAAGGAGGTGAAGCATAATGGCTTGGATGGCAATTGTGGGTGCAGGCATATGTGAAATTTTTGGCGTCATCGGCATTAATGGTGCTTCTTCCCGGAAGGGCTGGCCTTATATCGTGCTCATGCTTGTATCGTTCGTATTCAGCTTCTCCCTACTATCCTATGCGATGATGTCTATTCCCATGGGTACCGCGTATGCGGTTTGGACTGGAATTGGTACGGTAGGCAGTACGTTAACAGGGATGTTCCTGTTCGGTGAGCGGAAGGAAGCCAAGCGGCTGCTGTTTATTGCCATGATTTTGGTGGCGGCAATCGGATTGAAACTGATTACGTAAATACCTTCATTATATTTTTTATAATATTTAATTATTAATAAAGACGACTTCGTTCAGGAAGTCGTCTTTTTGGGATATGATATAAAAGGAAACCTCCTCACACTCTGTTACGTAAGAAAGGATGTCGTGATGATGAAGAAATTGTTCGCGCGCATGGGTTCTTTTACCGGTTACTTCTTTCTGATCGCTGTCGGAGCCTTTTATTTGTTTGCTCTTGTAGCCATCATCCTTCTAGCCATTTACGTCTTTAAGGGCGGAGCCTGATATAGACTATTTTGAACTCATCCTATTCAGCTTGCTCGCCCTAACTAACCTGAGTACTCATACTTATCATACATATTGCAATGAACATTCGTCGCTCATTATATAGCCTTTATGGCGTCTACATGTTATAGGAAAAATGCTCCAATCCCCTCATATTACGCCTCTTCTTTTTCCATTTTTCTCCCATTTGAATTCCGTTGTCTTTATCGTTTATACTTGGTTTGACCCTAAAGTCAATTCAAGAACTCGTAAGTTCCGTAGGTGAGGTGGATGTATCGTTAATGAACCCTATCCATGAAATGAATGAGAAGAAAAAGCTCATTATTACCACAGCACTCAAGCTGTTCTCAGCCAAAGGTAGTGCTGCAACCTCCATGCAGGAGATTGCAGAGATATGTGGGATGTCAAAAGGAAGCCTCTACCTCATGTTCAAATCCAAAGAGGAATTAGAGGCCAGCACGATGGAATACTGCATATTCACGCTCATGGACGAAATGTCCCAGATTGAACATGAAGCTGGGCTCACTTCGAGAGAACGTCTGCACAAACAGATTGAAACACTGCTTGTCCATGTATCCGAGCTGAAGGAATTTTTACGCGTGCAAATGCGCAGCATGATGATGGATGAAGAGCAGCATCGCAAGGAAAAGTGCAAACCGAAAAACAAGGATCTGGAGATCCGTACCCTGCACTGGTTTAAGGACAAACTGGAGGATCTGTACGGACCGGAGATTGAACCCTATACCATAGACCTTATCATGCTCACGCATGGTCTGTTCCTCTCCTACGTCAAAATCTGGTTTACGGAAATGCCTTCCCTTACCGTATCCAAGATGGCAAGCAACATGCTGCAAACGATTGATTATGCAGCTCGCGGATTGCTCGATCAACGCCCCGCCCCTCTGGTTCCTTTGGAACATTGGCCAGCATGGAGCAGCGATTCAGATACAGATTCGACAATGATGCGTCACCCCATTCATATCATCAAACAAATGAAGGATATCATCACTTCTGATATGCCTCCAGGGCAATTACGCAATGACGCGCTGGAGACCATCGCCATCCTGAGACAGGAAATGATGGAATTCACACCGCGACGTGCCATTATTCTGGGCATGATGCGCAACCTGGATCAGATTCTTGTCATCCAGCCATTGCACTCCGAGCTTCAGCATATTATGGATGCCATGTATAGCCGGTTTATCCAAGCTGACTCGTCACAACAATAAAGAAATATAGGGAGAAACAGAGAGGAGAAGAAACCATCGTATGAAAGGAATTATTAATTTTTCACTGAACAACAAGTTTGCGATCTGGATTCTGACCATCATCGTTTCCTTCGCCGGTTTGTACAGCGGACTGACGATGAAACAGGAGACCATTCCAAACATCAATGTGCCATTCTTGAGTGTTACGGCCATTGATCCAGGGGCAGCTCCTGAAGGTATTATCGAGGATGTCACCAAACCACTCGAACAGACCTTAAGAAATGTAGAGGGAATTAAGACACTCACCTCCACTTCCATGGAGAATGCCTCTTCCATCACCCTCGAATTTGATTATGGTACCGATCTGGATAATGCTACCGCAGCGGTTCGCGAGGCACTGAATGAGGTGCAGTTGCCGGATGGTGTACAGAAACCAACCATTTCCAAGTTCAGCATCAACTCCTTCCCGGTTGTCTCGCTCAGCTTGTCTGACAAGGACGGCGGCGATCTGGAGCAATTGACTCGACTGGTTGAAACGGATATCCAGCCTGCACTTGAAGATATTGACGGTGTAGCTCAAGTCCAAGTTTCCGGCCAATATGTTAAGGAAGTTCAACTGAAGTTTGACCAGAAAAAAATGAATGAACTCGGTTTGACTGAAGATACAGTCAACGGCATCGTTCAAGGCTCTTCTGTCCGTGTACCACTCGGACTGTTCGAACTGGACAAAGCGCAGAAAGCTGTTGTTGTTGATGGCAATATCATCGATCTGGATGATTTGAAAAATCTCGCCATTCCAGTTGTACCAAGCAGTGCAGGAGCAGGCAGTGGTTCGGCCACAGCACCACAAGGCGCCGGCGCACAAGCTGGCGGGGCAGCTCAAGGCTCTGCACAAGGGTCTGACCAGGCTGCAGGACAAGCTGCTGGCGGAAATGCCAGTGTGGGCAGCACTTCAGGTGCCGCTAATGCACCTGGAATTCCAACGGTTAAATTAAGCGAGATCGCCAAAATTGAAGTCATTGGTCAGGCGGAATCCATTTCCCGCACAGACGGTAAGGAATCCATCGGGATCTCCATCGTTAAGTCCAATGATGCCAATACCGTTGATGTCGTGAAGGCGGTTAAAGACAAAGCGGAAGAGTTGCAGACGCAATTCAAAAACGCAGAGTTGACTGTTTTGCTCGACCAAGGTAAACCTATCCAGGACTCCGTAAACACGATGTTGTTCAAAGCGATGTTTGGTGCTTTGTTCGCCATTTTGATTATTCTGTTGTTCCTGCGTGATATTCGTTCCACCATTATTTCCATCATCTCCATCCCGCTCTCCTTGCTCATTGCATTGACAGCACTGAATATGATGGACATTACGCTGAACATGATGACCCTGGGTGCCATGACGGTTGCGATTGGACGGGTTGTCGATGACTCCATCGTTGTTATCGAGAATATCTATCGTCGATTGACACTCAAGGGAGAGAAACTTAAAGGCCGTGATTTGATCCGGGAAGCTACTCGTGAAATGTTCATTCCGATCCTTTCTTCCACGATCGTAACCATTGCGGTATTCCTGCCGCTGGCACTGGTAAGTGGTATGGTCGGTGAGCTGTTCATGCCATTTGCCTTGACGATGGTCTTTGCTTTGCTGGCATCCCTGATTGTAGCTGTTACGATTGTACCTATGCTTGCACACACGCTGTTCCGCAAAGGTCTGAAGAACAAGCAGAATCATGAGGAAAAACCAGGCAAGATGGCGGAAGCTTACAAACGACTCTTGAACTGGACATTGTCACACAAACTTATCACCGTCGGCGTTGCTGTATTGCTGCTTGTCGGCAGTTTGTTCCTGTATCCGTTCATCGGTGCAAGTTTCTTGCCGGAACAACAAGACAAATATGTGACCATTACGTACAGCCCGGAAACTGGAGCTTTGCGTGAAGATGTAGAAAAAGAAGCACTCGTAGCCGAGAAATGGTTGCTGACGCAGCCAGGTCTGGAGAAAATGCAGTATTCCATCGGCGGCAGTAATCCACTGAGCAGCATGGGTGGAGGTAGCTCCAACTCTGCTCTCTTCTATATCGAATATAACGAAGATACGAAAGACTTTACAAAAGTGAAAGAACAGCTTGTGGAAGGTCTGAAGAAAGAAGTGACTGTAGGAACCTGGAATGAGCTTGATATGTCCGGGGGTCTGGGAGGCAGCAGCTTAAGCCTTTCCATCTATGGTGACAATGTAGATCAGATCAAACCTGTCTCGGATGAAATTCTGAAACTGGTTGAAGCAGATACCGAATCTTTTGAAAAAGCCGACACTACGCTCTCCGATACCTACGGGCAATACACGCTCGTCGCGGATCAGGAGAAACTGAGCTCGCTGGGTCTGACAGCTGGCCAACTGGCTATGACGCTCAGTCCTGCACGTGAACGCCCTGTGCTCACAGAAGTGGATATCGAGAACAAAACGTATAAAGTCTATGTAGAGACTGACAAAAAGACATTTACCAGCATTGCTGATATTGAAAACGAAAAAGTCACTTCACCACTCGGCATTGAAGTACCTATCAAAGATGTCGCGAAAGTGGAAGAAGGTACTTCACCGAACTCCATCATGCGTATTGATGGCAAAGTCGTTGTGCAGGTATCAGCCAACATTCTGGCTTCCGATGTGCAAAAAGCATCATCAAACTTGCAGGCGAACATCGACAAACTGGACCTGCCAGATGGTGTTGAAGTGAAATTTGGTGGTACAACCGAACAGATTAATGACACGTTTACCCAACTTGGTCTGGCCATGCTGGCAGCCATTGCGATTGTGTACTTTGTGCTTGTCGTTACGTTCGGTGGTGGACTGGCGCCATTTGCCATCCTGTTCTCCCTGCCATTTACCGTCATTGGTATTATGGTCGGCCTGTTCGTAGCTGGTGGTACGCTTGACGTATCTGCCATGATGGGTGGACTGATGCTTATCGGGATCGTGGTCACCAACGCCATCGTCCTGATCGACCGTGTTATTCACAAGGAAAAAGAGGGAATGCCTACTCGTGAAGCCTTGCTGGAAGCCGGAGCAACGCGTCTGCGTCCAATTCTGATGACAGCTCTGGCTACCATTGGTGCCTTGCTGCCACTGGTGACAGGACTTGAAGAAAGCGCAGGGATCATCTCGAAAGGTCTCGGTATTACCGTAATCGGCGGTCTGATCAGCTCCACGCTGCTGACTCTGGTTATCGTGCCAATCGTGTATGAGTTCCTGATGAAGTTCAAAAAGAAAAGAATTGAAGATTAATCGACACCTTCTGTTGATCAATAAATCATCATTCAGAATTAAGATGAACTTCTAACATAGAACACCCCTTAGTCCGCATTAGAATGGTTTGTACATTCTGATCTCCGGCTAAGGGGTGTTTTACATTTAGATACGATCTCTTGAATAGTCACAGCAACATTTACATGTTAGATAGATCTACATAGGAATAATCCCATTTGTTTTATTTCATAAAAGGAAGAGATCATTTTGTGAAATAAAACAAATGAACGTGAGATTTCAGCTCATCTGTTGTTAACAGACTTATAATCAAGACAAACGCTCTTCAGAAGCTCGACTTACAAAGCGGGTATGTAAACTGCATGTATTTGAGGGAAGGACGGTGGTTGTGTGGGGGAAACGACGCTGCATATTCAGATGAGAGACATGCTGAAACGTCCAGTGTTCCGCAAGGCTGAGGTACTCGCCAGTGAACGGGCATTGGAGCGATATGTGCGTTGGGTGCACATTATGGAGGTTACCGAAGTAGGTAACTTGCTGAATGGCGGGGAACTGGTGCTAACGACTGGCATTGGCTGGCAGGATGATGAAAAGCAGGGACTGTCTTTCATGCGCCAGTTAATTGCTCGTGGAGCTGCGGGACTCTGTATCGAACTGGGGGCTCACACCAAGTCCCAGCTCGGACCTATGAAGGAACTTGCAGCAGAAGAGGATTTTCCACTGATCTGGTTCCACGAACAAGTACGTTATATCGATATTACACAGGACCTGCATTTCGCCCTGATTCGCAGCCACCAGCGTATGCTCGCTGATCTCGACAGCCTCACTACCTCGTTCAACCAACTTCTTTTGAATGGAGACGGTGTACAACCACTGCTCCGACTGTTGTCTCGAACAACGGGTTACCCTGTAGCGCTATATCCACTGGATGGGGAAGCAAGTGCCGTTCCCTACTGCCCTCCAGCCCAATTGGAGATTCGTCGGCAGGAGTGGTTGTCACGTCGTGGTCATTCGGACGAGGGAGAGCATTTGGGAGATCATTCCGTGCAGAGGAATCATTCGGTGCATTCACCGGGTGCACTCACTCTGCCTGTACAGGCGCTTGATTATGCATTTGCCGATCTGGTGCTGATGCTCGACAAGCTGTCGGATCACGATCAGGATCTGCATAACAGACCCTCTGAAGAGTTCATCATCCAGGCACTGGAACGTTGTACAGCAGCCATTGCTCAGGACTGGATGCGCACCAAATACATGGAGGAAAAACGACGCTACAAGGAAGATATGTGGGTCATTGACTGGCTTAACGGACATCATTCAGCGAAAGAAATTCATGAATATGTATCTACCGCCAACGTCCAGCTTGCTACCGGAAAAGGTACCGTCATTTTGTTCGATAGCAATCCCAGCTACACAGACAGTCTCAAGCTGCAGAAACTGCTGATTCAACGTAACATCGTTGCCCGTTCCGTGTTCTCGCGGGAAGGATTTGCACTGTACAGCACGGTTTTAAACCACCAGATCATTCTGATTATTGTTGACCCTCTGCCTGGATCTCAGCGAAAAAGCAGTCTATGGCGCTGCATTGAACAGTTGCAGCAGCATGAGCAGGAACAGACCCATCGCCTCTTCTCGGGTCTGTTCGGCATCGGTCACAGCTGCTCTGATCTATCACGTCTGAAAGACAGTCTTGAGGCAGCAAAGGATACCCTGCGCATTCAGAAGGACATCGGTGTGATGCAGCAGCCCTTTTACAGCAATCTTCACTGTTATCGCATTATTGCCAGCATGAAGCAGAGCGGCAGTCTGGATGATTTCATTGAGGAATATCTCGGGCCAGTCATTCGTTATGATGCCGAAAAAGGCGGTCAGTTGTTACGTACGCTTAAACAATATTTTATTCTATGCTGCTCCAAGCAGGAGACGGCCACGGCTTTGTTTATTGTCCGACAGACGCTTTATCACAGATTGCACAAAATTGAGACACTGCTGGGTGATGACTACACCCTCCCCGAGAAACGTGTCGCCATCGAACTGGCTATCTATGCATACGAATACGTTCATGGACCACTCGCGTGACCTTCTACGCTCCTTTTTGCTCCTGAAGCTGCCTGATCAGGATATGACTGAACCACTTCCGCCCAGACGCCGTACCCACATATTGCTCCTGTTTTTCTCCGGGAAGGTCGGGGTGCCCCCACACGACATGAGCACCCTCCAGATGTTCCCGAACGGCATAAATGCGATAACCCTGTGCCACCATTCGTTCAATCGCTATCTTTTCCGCTTCAAATACTTCATGATCAGACATCAGCTTCACCCTCCATTCACTGCCGTCACAGGCTGTTTTACAGGTAATGGTGCATCGGCATCATATTTGTCACGCTTCACATAGCGACCCGCGCCTGCCACTCCGGCAAACTGCCGGTCCCGAATCACATATTCCCCGCGGCATAACACCGTCACTGGACATCCCTGAACCTGCATGCCCTCAAAGGCGCTATAGTCCACATTCATATGGTGGGTAGCTGCCGAAATCACCCTTGAGATCGATGGGTCAAAAATAACGATATCCGCATCTGTCCCCACAGCAAGGGTTCCTTTCTGCGGAAATAACCCAAATAACTTGCTTGCCCGTGTAGAGCATAAATCCACCCACTGATTAAGCGAAATCCGCCCCTTCACTACCCCTTCGGAATATAAAATGCTGAGCCGATCCTCAATGACAGGTCCGCCATTTGGAATTTTGCTGAAATCATCCCGTCCTAGATCCTTCTGTCCCTTGAAGTTAAACGAACAATGATCCGAGCCAATCGTCTGCAACTGACCGCTCTTGAGTGCATTCCACAGCACTTCCTGATGATGGGCTTCACGCAGCGGTGGGGACCAGACATACTTCGCGCCTTCAAAATCCGGTTGATCCATCTTCGATTGATCCAGGGTTAAGTACTGCGGACAGGTCTCGCCCCAGATTCGATAACCCATGTCTCGCATACGCGCGATCTGCTCCACGGCTTCAGCACAGGTGACGTGCACCACATAGAGCTGTGAATCGGCAAGTGCTGCCAATCGGGCCGCACGCCCTGTAGCCTCTCCTTCCAACACGGAAGGTCGGGTAAGTGCATGGTGGATCGGCTCGGTTCTTCCATCCGCCAGCGCCTGCCGGACCAGCAGATCAATAACATCGCCATTCTCAGCGTGCACCATGACGAGTGCACCGTACTCTTTGGCTTTTTGCAGCGTCTGAAAGAGAATGCCGTCATCGGCCTGGAACTGGTTTTTGTACGCCATGAACACCTTGAAGGAAGACACACCCTCTTCTTCAATGATCTGTGGCAGTTCCTCCAGCACCTGATCATTCATCTCGCCAATCATCAAATGAAACCCATAATCAATGGCGGCTTTGCCCTCGGCTTTGGTATGCCATTCCTGTAGGGATTCAAGCAAAGGTCGGCCTTTTTGCGTCAAACAGAAATCAATGACTGTCGTTGTGCCGCCGAAGGCAGCAGCTGCGGTTCCTGTTGCAAAATCATCCGCCGTCACCGTTCCGCCGAACGGCATATCCAGATGAGTATGCGGATCAATCCCGCCAGGGATGACATAACAGCCAGATGCATCCACAACCTCCGTTCGTTCATCCGGCACAAGTCCCATGCCAATCTGCACGATCTTTCCGTTTTCAATGTAGATATCCGCTTCAAACGTATCCGACGCTGTGACCAACATTCCATTACGAATCAATTTGCGGGTACTCATGATATCGCCTCCTTGGTGGATTGATCTCTGGTCGATTGCAGCAGGGCAATCGCAGACTGACGGTCATTCCAGGTTAACGGTTCCTGTTCATGTGCGATCTCTACCATCTCAATTGCGCCGTCCACCGGACAGACAATCGAGCACAGATTACATCCGACGCAATCTTCCTCAACTACCTCCAGATAGGAGCCAAAGGGATCAGACAGCATATCAATACATTGATGCGAGGTGTCTTCGCAGGCGATATGGCATTTGTTGCAGTTGATGCAGACATCGCGGTTGATGCGGGCTACCACTTTGTAATTCAAATCGAGATTGCCCCAATCGGAATAACGCGGAACCGTTTGGCCAATCAATTCAGATACACTTCGCAGACCTTTCTCATCCAAATAATCGTTCAAGCCATCGATCATGTCCTCCACGATACGGAAGCCATGATGCATGGCTGCAGTACATACCTGGACCCCCGTCGCGCCCATAAGTAAAAATTCTGCGGTATCCCGCCAATCGGATATGCCTCCGATACCGGAGATGGGCACACCAACTGCAGGATTGCGCGCACACTCAGCAACCATGTTCAGCGCAATCGGCTTCACGGCCGGACCGCAATAGCCGCCATGCGCCCCTTTACCACCTACATGCGGCACGGTATTCCAGGAATCGAGATCCACACCCGCCAAGGAGTTGATCGTATTAATCAGGGAAATAGCATCCGCACCGCCGCGCACGGCCGCCCGGGCAGTCGCCGTAATATCGGTGATATTAGGCGTTAGCTTCACAATGACAGGTGTGGTCGCCACTTCCTTCACCCACATCGTCTGCAATTCGACCAGATCCGGTTGCTGACCAGACGCTGCTCCCATACCACGCTCAGCCATGCCGTGCGGACACCCAAAGTTCAGCTCCAGCCCGTCTACGCCGACAGCTTCGACTTTCTTCACAATCTCATGCCACTTCTCCCGTTTCGGTTCAACCATGAGTGAAGCAACCACTGCCCGATCCGGGAAACGCCTTTTGGTCTCGGCAATTTCCCGCAGATTCACCTCGAGCGGACGGTCGGATATTAACTCAATATTGTTAAAACCCGCGACGCGCTGTCCGCCAAAATGAACGGCTGCAAATCGCGAAGAGGTATTAATGATCGGCTCGCCCAACGTCTTCCAGACGGCACCACCCCAACCTGCTTCAAAGGCGCGCTGAACCTGGTATCCGGTATTCGTTGGCGGCGCCGAGGCCAGCCAGAATGGATTGGGCGATCGAATACCTGCCAGATTAATAGATAAGTCAGCCATAACGATCCCTCCTTGGTGTGGTTTGAACTCACAATGGTGTTTGTTTGAACTTCACAAGATAGACTGGAATCTCTCGTATGACCCAGGAATCCTGCTTGATCAGGGTTAGTATGAGTGATTGGTGTTGCCAACCTGCTGTTATAAACTGTTGGTGTACATTCTAACGAACCGTGCACCTTCTGTTTGGTGCACATGCGGTAGGTGAGCGTTTTAACGAATCGTAGAAGGCTTGGTGCATAAGATTCGTTAGCTATAACTAAATATATCTCATGCCGTCTCTTCCACCTGTCCGGGCAACGCCTTCATCACCGATGCAGCCGCCAGCTTGCCCTGCTGTGCAGCGGAGACCACCATCGCTTCGCCCTGCCCCTGTCCGAAGATAACATCTCCTGCCGCGTAGATCTGTGGATGGGACGTACGGTACGTCTGTGGTTCCACTTCAACAACGCCCCAGTGATGACGCAGGCCAAATGCCTCAATTAATGGCAGCAAACGGTTCTGTCCAATGGCTCGAACAACAGTGTCACATTCAAGCATGAACTCCGATCCCTCTATCGGCACAGGCAGTGCCCGACCACCTCCAGGTGGAGTAACCAACTTCATTTTCACACACTCTATAGCCTGAACTCGCCCATTCTCGTCTCCAATAATGCGCTTCGGCATAGTGAACCAGCGAAATCCCACACCTTCCTGCTTCGCAAATGTATATTCAAAGGCATAAGCTGTCATCTGGCTCTCCCCGCGTCGATAAAGCATCTGCACACGCTCGGCCCCCAGGCGTACCGAACAGGTCGCTGCATCCACTGCCGTATTGCCCGCACCAATAATGGCAACCTTCAGACCGTTCAGCGCCGGAGGCACACCCTGCTTCGTGGATTCCACTAGCTCAATGGCATCATAGACACCTTCCAGCGTCTCTCCTTCAATGCCAAGCATCGGAACAGCGCCCATCCCGCAAGCCAGAATAACGGCTTCGTGCTGTTCCAATAACTCTTCAGCGGACACATCCACCCCAATACGCACACCATACCGAATCTGCACACCCAGTGCCTGCACCTGTTCGACTTCCCATAAAGCTACGGATTCTGGCAGGCGAAAGGACACGATACCATACGTGTTCAGCCCTCCGCCTTTCGCTTTGGCTTCATAGATCGTCACCTCATACCCTGCACGCCCCAACTCTCTGGCCGCAGACAGTCCCGCTGGCCCTGCGCCTACAACTGCAACACTTCTTCCGTTGGCAGGCGCTGCCTTGAATAACGGTTCATTCTTCGTCCGTGCCCAGTCTGTTGCATATCGCTGCAAATCACCGATTCGAATCGGCTTGGATGACTCATTCAGTACACAAGCTCCTTCACACAGTTCCTCTGTGGGGCAGACCCGTGCACAGCTAGCACCAACCGGGTTGGCTTCCATAATGGTCCGAGCCGAGCCTTTGAGGTGACCTGTCGAGATTTTTTTGATAAACGAAGGAATATTAATGTCGGTTGGACACGCCTTGATACACGGTGCATCATAACAGTACAGACATCGGTTCGATTCCTCCATCGCTTCCTTGCCTGTCATTGCAGGCTTCATTTCGGTAAAACGACTCTCCCATCCGTAATCGGACAACGTTGCTCCTGTGCTGTTCATCATGTCTTACACCTCCAAGGTTGATCTCTGTTATCCCCAAATTTTCATTCCAGGCCACTGCTACAGGTTAACGAGATGTTCGTAGGTCTCAGGCCGTCGATCGCGGTAAAATTGCCACACATTGCGTACTTCCAGAATCAACTCCGTATCCATCACACCAATGATAACCTCATCCTGATCCCTGCTGCCCATGGCAACCATCCTGCCTCGCGGGTCCACCAGATACGACTGACCATAAAACTCACCCATATTCCATGGCGTTTCCACTCCCACTCGGTTAATGGCAGCCACATAATAGCCATTAGCTACCGCATGGGCAGGCTGCTCCAGCTTCCACAAATATTCCGATGTTCCGGCTACCGTTGCGGAAGGGTTGAATACAATCTCCGCACCAGCCAGCCCAAGAAGTCGTGCTCCCTCCGGAAAATGACGATCATAACAGATGTACACACCCACTCTGGCGTAGGCTGTATCAAATACCGGATAGCCCAGATTACCGGGTCTGAAATAATATTTTTCCCAGAATCCATTCGTGCCTTCGCCTGCTTCCACATGCGGAATATGATGTTTGCGGTATTTCCCCAGGTAGGAGCCATCCGCATCTATAACAGCCGCCGTATTGTAGTACGTAGCAATTCCTTCTACCTCATATACAGGCAAGATGATGACTACCCCGAGCTCCTTCGCAAGCTCCTGAAAACGCCTAGTCGTCGGTCCTTCCGGCACCTGCTCGGCAGATGCATACCACTTGGGGCTCTGCTCCGTGCAGAAGTATGGTCCGTAGAACACTTCCTGCAAGCCAATAATTTGTGCTCCTCGAGCAGCCGCTTCACGTACCAGCGCAATGTGTTTCTGAATGGCGGCCTCCTTATGCACTTCAACTGGGGCCGAGCCTTCAACCTCGTGCGAAGCCTGAATCAATCCGATACTGATTTTACCCATAATGTCACATCGCCTCCCTGGGAAATGGTTTGATATGAACAGCTTTTACACGTCCGTCCCGTTACTCGCAATTTCCGGGCTGCACATTTGCCTGATCGTGCGGTACAACACTTCTGTACCGAGAGCAATGTCCTCGGGCGAAGAATACTCACTTGGATGATGGCTGACCCCATCCTTGCTGCGAACAAAGATCATGCCATAGTCACACACGTAAGAAAGGGCAAGTGCATCATGGAACGGACCACTCATCAGCTCTGGTAAAGGCAGGCCGATCTCTTCGGCAGACGAGCGAATGGCATTTTTGATTCGTTCTGCACAATATCGCGGTTCACTGTTGGTATCTTCGGTCAAGGAGTAGGTCAGCCCATATTCCGAGCTAATGTCATCCAAGAGGCTCATTAACCTTCCTTCAAGCCGATTTCTGCGTTCCATCTCCATATCTCGCAAATCAACCGTAAAGCTGACTTGTTCAGGAATGATGTTGCGTGAGTCCGGGAAGACACTGAGGCTCCCCACGGTCCCTACTGTCGGAGCTTCCGGTTCTTCTCTGACCATATCGTCAAAAGCCGCAATGACCTTGGCGCTGCCCACCAGCGCATCATGACGCATCCCCATCGGTACGGAACCGGCATGCCCTGCCATGCCTTTCATTGTCACCGTGAGCCACAGCGGGCCAGAGATGCCAGTCACCAGACCTAACGGGGCGGCCAGCGATTCGAGAACAGGTCCTTGCTCAATATGCAGTTCCAGATAACTGCCAATAGAGCCAGCCGGATAGATCGCTTCGGCAAATTGTTCTGGTGCACAGCCAAAGGCCTCCAATGCCTCTCGTCGGGTCACCCCATTTTTGTCCTTTCGCTCCAATTCTCCCTCTTCCAACTGTCCGGTTATGCCACGTGAGCCAAATAATCCTTTGTTAAAACGCGAGCCCTCTTCATCACAAAAAGCAATGACCTCAATGGGCATCCGAGGGCGAATGTCTTGTTCCATCAGACACTGTACAGCTTCCAGCGCGCCAAGGACGCCGATGGCCCCATCATACCGACCGCCGTACGGCTGGGAATCGATATGTGAACCGATCATGAGGATCGGCAGGGACGAATCTGTACCTTCAAGGCGACCAATCAGATTGCCAAACGGATCAAGCCGAGTCACAAGCCCGGCCTCTTCCATCCAGAGGCGAACCTGGATAATGCCCTCCATATCTTCCGGAGTCAACGCGAGTCGGCAGACACCCGTCTCCACAATTCGGCCAATACAAGACAACTGTTCAATTCGATCATCCAGACGCAGCTGATTGATGATTTTCCCGGTAGTGGTCTGCAACCTCCATCGCCTCCTTACGCATATTCATAAGCACTATATAAATGAAGATCCTGCCTAGATTCCACTTCTCCTCCATCACTACCCTGCATCCAGACTGCGTAGTGCAGCCAGCAAACTATCAGCGATCAGGTCCAATTCTTCCTCAGTGGTGACGAACGGCGGTGAGATGGTCAAAATATTCGCAAATCCCGGCACGGTATCGCCGTTCTTGCCAATCAGGACACCGTCCTGTTTGCAGCTTGCCAGTACTTTCATGACCTTATCCGCATGAGCAGGCGAACCATCGGCTTCAATCAGCTCCACCCCGCAGGCAAAGCCAAATGTGCGGATATCTCCAACCACCGATAACTCCAGCAGCGGCTCCAGCTTATCCCGAAGCAGGTATCCAAGTTCATCAGCACGGCTGACCAGATTCTCTCGTTCCAGAATTTCGAGATTCGCCAGTGCCACGCGGCAGGATACAGGGTTGCCCCCGAATGTATTCACATGACGAAAATGTGAATCGGGTCCGGGTTCTCTGAACGTGTCATACAGATCCGCTCGAACGGCTGTCGCCGATAGTGGAGCGTACGCACTCGTCATGCCCTTTGCCATCGTGACGATATCGGGCTGCACGCCATAATTCTGATGACCGAATTTTTGCCCGGAGCGGCCAAATCCGCAGATGACCTCATCCACAATGAACAGCACCCCATAACGCTCACAAATCTCCTGCACGATACGCATGTACGCCGGAGGCGGGACAATCATGCCACCTCCTGTAATGACCGGTTCCATAATGACCGCAGCTACCGTCTCCGGCCCTTCCCAGCGAATAACCTCTTCATAGATAGTGGCGCATTCCAGTCCGCATCCCTCCTTGTTTCGTCCAAATGGACAGCGGTAGCAATAAGGAGGTGGTACATGAGAAAAGCCTACACCTAGCGGCTCGTATTTGATTTTACGGGCGGCTTGCCCGGTAGCGCCCAGTGCGCCCATGGAGTTACCGTGGTAGGCGCGGTGACGGGAGATGAATTTGTGACGGGTGGGCTCACCATTCTGGTGATGAAATTGACGGGCTATTTTGAACGCCACTTCATTGGCATCTGAACCCGAGTTGGAGAAGAAAATGCGATACTCCCCCTCCAGCCAGTCGTTTAGCTTCTCTGCCAGCAGAATCGCCGGCTCATGACTCTGGGTCATGGGCACGTACGCGAGAGCTTTCATCTGCTCATAGGCACTTCGAGCAATTTCCTCGCGTCCATGCCCGACGTTCACACACCACAGTCCCGACATCGCATCCAGATACCGTGTGCCATCCTGATCCGTGATCCAGCTGCCTTCCCCGCTAACGGCAATCATCGGATGATCATTATGAGGCGAGATGTGATGCCACACATATTTGCGATCCTTTTCCAGCCACTCTTCCTTTGTACCACCAATCGGTTGGGGTTGCTGATCCACTGAGCTCATTCGTCATCCTCCTCTCTAACCTGAACCTATGGACTTTACACTTGACCACTCCGATTGCAGTGCCCCATTCCGAACGCTCCACGCTTATTTATTTCGTCACATCCTTCACCGCTTCTTCATAGACGCTTTTCTCCAGTGCTTCGTCCAGGTTAGCGGCTTTCTTGATCAGGCCATACTTCAGGGCAATATCCGCAGTCCGGGTAAACGATTCATCCACAAAACTGCCCACCTGTTTATCCGTAAACCCTTCCGGGCGAATCAGCTTCGCAATCTCTTCCAGCATGGTCACCTGATGTTCACGGGTCGTACTGCCGTCCGTTACGTTCTTCATCACGATATCTACCGTTTCACTCTGATTGTCGATGGCGTAGTTCCAGCCTTTCAGAACGGCACGGGTCACTTTCACCGCGAGCTCTTTATTACTGTCCACCCAATCCTTCTTGGCGATCAGCGTATCCTCCAGCATGCCTACCCCGGCATCCTCAATGTTGAATACATCCAGGTCGGACTCCTTCGTCCCACTTTCAAGTACCACGTGATATTCGTTATAGATCGTTGCCGTGGCGACATCCACCTGATCGTTGAAGAACTGATCCATCGTGAAGCCCTGCTTCACCAGTTCAATATCCTTCTTTGGATCAAGGCCGTTCTTCTCCATAAAAGCGAGAACCTGAAACTGCTGACTGCCGAACCATGTGCTCACTTTCTTGCCTTTCATCTGGGCGGGATCGGTAATACCCACGGACTTCTTCGCAATCAATCGATAACTGCTCTTCTGCGAAATCTGGGCGAGGGAGACAAGCGGAAGACCGTTATCCCGGCTGACCAGCAAACTGTCCACCCCGGTGATACCCACATCGGCTGCGCCGTTAACCACCTGCTGTTCGATCACGATATCCGGGCCACCCGGAATGATCTCGGCATCAATACCTTCATCTGCAAAGAAACCTTTCTCCTTAGCGGCGTATATCCCGGCGAACTGAGCCTGAGGCACCCATTTGAGCTGAATCTTCACTTTGATTAAGGGCTGATCTGACCCTTCCGCTCCCTCCGAGCTGGCAGCAGCAGGGGTGACGGACGGCTCTGATTTTGCGGAGCACGCTCCCAGCATCGCAACGACCAACAGTACCAACACCAGAAAACCCGGTTTTAACGTTTTGTACATATACAGAACAACCCCCTGTTTATATAAGGATCTTCAATCAGGTACTGTGAAGCCTGCTTCACGAGTCAATCGATCTGTGGAAGGTTGGCATCTTAATGAGCTTTAAGGATCTGTATGTGCACGATTCCACGGGGTCAGCCGTTTCTCGGCCAGAACGACGGCTTCATACAACACAATACCGAGCACGGCGGCGATAACAATACAGGACCAGGCAAGTGGCATGTTTGCCAGTCGGATCTGATCTGAGAGCAAGTAACCCAGCCCCTGGGAGGCGATGAAAAATTCACCCACAATGGCGCCAATAATGCTGGTCGACATATTAATTTTCAGACCTGCGAAGAGGGAAGGTAGCGCATGTGGCCAGCGTAGCTTCAAGAAAAACTGCATCCTACTGGCGGCAAGACCACCCATCAGATCACTGTATTGCGGCTGAATCGAGGTCAACCCCTTGAATAAACTCACAGCCATGGCAGCCATCGTAATTACAGCCACGACGGCAATTCGGGACCAGATACCATCCCCAAACCAGTTGTTCATAATCGGGGCCAGCGCAACAATCGGAACGGCGTTCAGTGCTGACATCACGGCAACCGCCGCCCTGCCGCTCGTCGGGAAGAAGGATGCACCCGCAGCGGCCAAGGCTCCCAGCAAGGAGCCGAGCAAAAAGCCACCCAGCATCTCGGTTCCGCTATACATTGCGTATCGGAAAAGCATCTCTGCATTTTCCCTGATGGACGCTGCAATCGCTGACGGAACAGGCAATTGGTAACTTTCAAGCGAGAATAACTGATGGAACAATCGAAGCTGCCACAGGGTTAGAAATAAGGCTCCGGCAAGCCACGGCAGTAGGCCCAATCCAATTGATCTTTTGCGAACACTGCTGCCCAGCGGCCTCTGTCCGGCTTGTCCCTGATGTCCATCGATATCCGTACTTGAAGCAGATGGTACCCTAACCGAATCCGCGATAGACTCCCCAATAGATGCCGTGCTTGAGACAGCTGCCGTCGCACCCTCCTCACCTTTGCGGCTTACCATCACACGTTCATTCATCATGCAGAATGCCCTCCCTTGGCCCTGAATTCAGGCTGCCATGGGGTTAGCCAGCGCTCAGCAAGGCTGATGGCAAGATACGAGATGAGTCCAATGCCAATGCTGAGCATGATGGTTGCCCAGAACATGCCGATTTGGGCACTGCCGTAATACAAGGAGCTGACCATCAGTACGCCAAGTCCATCCGGCGCTCCCATTAGTTCCACCACAATGGAAGAAGTGACTGCAAGTGGAGCAGCTATTTTCATACCGGAAAACAGACCCGGTAGCGCAGAAGGCAGCAAACATTTGATATAACGAGCAGGCAGGGAAGCTCCACAGGAACGCATAAGCTCCAGATGCTCCGGCGCTGCACTTTTTAATCCTTTGAGTGTGTGGATGATAATCGGGAAGAACGTAACGTAAGCCGCCATTATAATTCGGGCCCACTCGGCGTTATGGATAATGCCATAGACAATGGGCGCAAGACCGATTACGGGCACCATCTGGGAAGAGATGACATACGGAGATAAGGTACGCTCCACCCAAACCGCCACACTCATGAGCAGGGCCAGCAACAGGCCTAACACAGTTCCACCGGCAAAACCAATTGCTGCATTCCCAAACGTTACGGCCCCCTGTTCAGCCAATGTGCCTGAGTAACGAAACAAGGCTGCTAGAACCTCGTGCAGATAAGGAAGACGGGATGCTGCCTGCTGGGGTGACAAGAACAAGTGGAGAATCCAGGCGATACCTTCCCACAGCAGCAATACGGACAAAATCCAGATCACTACCCAGGAGCGAAAACCCAGCTTATTGGTGTGCAGGAACATGGATTGGATCACGCTCCTCATAGAAACAATTGCGGATGGTGGTCATCATGCGGTAAAAGGCTTCGGTTTCCCTCAGCTCTCGATCCCGCTCGGCTGGCAGGTTGACGGAATGAATGGAGTGCACCTGACCGGGGTGTGCGGAAAGGACGATGATGCGGTCAGATAGAAATACGGCTTCGGGGATGCTGTGTGTAACAAAAAGGAATGTCTTGCCTGTAGATCGCTTAATATCAAGTAGTTCCAGTTGCAGCTTCTCCTTCGTGAATTCATCCAATGCGGAGAAAGGTTCATCCATAAGCAGCAATGGCGGATCAAGCGCGAGTGCACGTGCAATGGAAACGCGCTGCTGCATGCCCCCACTGAGCTGCCACGGATAATGGTCAGCAAAGCGGGTCAGCCCGACCATTTCAAGCAGTTCACCACTTATGCGGCGGCACTCCTTCCGGCTTGTGCCGAGCAGCTCCAGAGGAAGCTCCACATTGTGGCGTACCGTGCGCCAATCGAACAGAGCTGGAGTCTGGAAGACAATACCGAACTGGCGCTGCAACCGCGCCCGCTCTGGTTCTTCCCCGGCAACCCAGATACTGCCTGTCGTTGGCTGGAGCAAATCGGCTACGAGTCGCAGCAGTGTGGACTTGCCACACCCCGAGGGGCCAAGCAGAGAGACAAATTCATTGGAATGGATTTGAAACGAAACGTCGGACAGGGCGGTAACTTGTTGCGCTCCACTGCCAAATACAACGGACACGTGATCCAGCTCAATATGGCAGGTGTCGGGGACGATGATTGAGGACATGGGCATTCTCCTTTTCGCGGGAAGCTCGCAATCTTTTCACACCAAGGCTGAATGGAAGGTTTATATACACGAACGTAACAGGTTTTGCTTGTTAGGTAATACTATATATCTTTGGGCGGGGATTACATTATACAGACTGTTTTGAGTATGGGCCTGTTCATGTTACACATTGTAAAATGATACCGATTCTCAGTCCTAAACATGTCAATGTCCGTGTATGTTATCTTACATCTGCTTCACTCACACAGAACTCTTGTAATATCCAAGTAAAGGCGCATAATCATTTGTATTTATTGAATAAATATTCGGAAAATATGACATATACCCTCGTATTCTTGTTGATTTTCTTGTATAAACATTGATAACAGCATTTTGCAAAATGCTCATATAGAAGGACGTGAAATCTCGCCCCGATACGGTGTCTGGTTCTGGGATCATGAAGGCGGTGTCATTGATTCCCGTCCACCACCCATAGTGGCTGGATAATCGCGTTTCCGAACAGTCTCGCAAAAGATTTTTAAAATCAGAAATCGGGGTGGTCCGTATGTTTGATTGGCTGGGATGGAGAAAAGGGTGGCCGCTGTGGCGGTCGTATCGGTTGAATGAAAATATGAAGCAAGACGTAGAGGAAATCTTTGAGGGCATCGCCGAGACCCGGCGGCAGCTCTTGATGGATTGGGCTGAGGAGCAGTGGAATCATCTGGATCGATTGCTTCAGCAGGTACGAGCTGTTCATCCGCAAGGTATGTTACAAGGCACAGAAGATGTACACGGATTGGAGGTATGGTTCTCAGCAAGTTATGTACGCGCTACGGATTGTACTGAGCTTTTTATGCTTAACGAGCAAAATCAGGTTGTATTTTCTACATATAAGAAACATATTGGACAAGTCTACGAAGATGGAAATGCTTTGATCGGGCCAGGATTAAGGTATACCCAAGCGGATATCAACGGACAAAAGTGCCTGTTTGGACCTTATTCTGATCCGCTCACACTAGAAATTGGACCACGTTCTTCCACGTTTCACGATGATGTAACCTTGACGTTTATCGTACCGATCATGGAAAACGGCCGTTACATCGGTTCCCTGTGCAGTCGTGTGCCTAATGATGTATTGGGCGATCTGATCCAGCGTGAATCAGGCCACATCTACCCTGATTCGGGGGATAATTATCTTTTTATGGCTGAATCAAAACTGCGGCCCACGCTTCAACCCGGGACTGCCCTGTCCCGCAGCCGCTTCGAGGATCATACATTCACCCATGGGGAGAATCTGAAAGACGGCGTAACCACCGAATGGGGCGTTGTATCTGTTAAAGAACATACCGAATTGGAACTGATGTTTACCGATCCTTCCACCAACGAACTTCATCCTGGTGTAGCGAATACCATTCGCAATGGCTCCAATCTGTTTGTGGCTTTTCCAGGTTATTCGGACTATCGTCATATTTCAGTTATTGGTAAAGGCATCACGTTCCAGCTCCCCCATTGTCCGGATCTGTGGGGCATGATGTGTGAAGGCGATCTGGAGGAAGTTTATCGTATACGCAGCATTGGCTGGCGCCAATTCAAGCAGCACAGCTTATACATCCTGTTGTCAGGCATTGCAGGAGCAGCACTTGTATATGGGCTGACTGGAAGTGCATGGAGCGCAGCAGCCATCGCTGCCTTTAATATCATCTATGGATTTCTGACCGCAAACCAGCTGCAACGGAAACATGTTCAACGGGTCCATGAGGATTTGCGCCGCATTAGCCGATTTATTCGAATTAACGCAGAAGGCAAGGGCGATCTGACCCAGCGTCTGGATACGTCGGCTTTTGCCCAGGATGAATCAGGTGAACTGGCGAAATGGATCAACAATATGATTGACTCTCTGGAAGGAATTATGCTCAAAGTACAGCTTGCCACCGTGGATGTGATGAACAACCAGCACCAAATGCGGACGTCAACGGAAACTACACAGGGAACAACCGAACGTGTAAATCTCAAACTTGGCTCCATGATTCAGGGGATACGCAAGCAGCTTGAGGATCTGGATCAGGCCAAAGTAGCCGCCGACGAAATGCGCCTCACCCTTCAGCAGCTTGAAGTGTCTGCCACCGAGCAGATTGACGTTGCCCGTCAGGAAGTGGAGCGTATCGGAGACAAAATGACCCAGATCTCGGGAGCCGTGTCCGACACCAACCATACGATTTTATCCTTTATGGCGACCATGCAGGATATCTACCGCGCACTTGCTGTCATTGATGAAATTTCGGCACAGACCAATCTACTCGCACTGAATGCTTCCATTGAAGCAGCTCATGTTGGCGAACACGGACGTGGATTTGCCGTCGTTGCTGGTGAGATCCGCAAGCTGGCCGAATTATCCCGTTCCTCCACGGAAGATATTCATCAGATTCTGGATAATATCTCTGTAGCGGCAGGAGCAGCCTCGCAATCCATCAAGGAAGGCGATCAGGTGCTGGCTGAAGGCACCACGCTTGTTCAGGCTGCTTCGCAGTTACTCCAAAGTGCGACGGCTGAAGAACCTCAAAGAACACAGGTTGTGGATCAGGTCGTGGTATTGATGGAGAATATCGCTGCCATCAGCCACAAAAATCGTTCCACGTCTTCGGAGGTGGAAGCCGAGATGGTCGAGCTTATTAACGACATGCTGCACGTTCAGCATTCATCGCACAATGTGGAAGCCATCACGGTCTTCTTGCAGCAGCTTGTCGGACAATTCCAACTGACCCATCCCGATAAAAACGCGATTATCTGAGGTCATCATTGACGCGGATTGGAGAAATAGCTAAAATTTGATGCAACTGTTCGTTTAGATATTGTCGGTTCATTTCATATAGAAGCTTACCAATTTGAATCAATGAAAGGGTGGTCTGCATGGAAATGCTCCAGGATTCTTTTGGCAGAATACATGACTACATCCGTATTTCTGTTACGGACCGCTGTAATTTGCGTTGTGTGTACTGTATGCCCGAAGAAGGCATGGAATTTGCCCCGCATGACCAAATTATGAGCTACGAGGAAATCGCACAGGTACTCAAAGTGCTAGCTCCAATGGGAATGCGCAAAGTCCGTCTGACCGGAGGCGAGCCTCTGGTACGGAAAGATCTGCATCAACTCGTAAGTATGATCTCGGCCATTGACGGGATTGAAGATATTGCGTTAACTACCAATGCATTGCTGCTGGACAAACAGGCTCAGGCCCTTAAGGACGCCGGACTGAACCGGATTAACATCAGTCTGGATTCCCTGCAAGCGAGCCGTTTCTCCATGATTACTCGCGGCGGGGATGTAAATAAGGTGCTGAAAGGCATTGAAGCCGCCACGGCAGTTGGACTTGCTCCGATCAAGCTGAATGTCGTCTTAATGAAGGGCATCAATGATGATGAGATCAAAGATTTCATTGCCATGACCATAGATCAGCCACTGCATGTGCGCTTCATTGAATATATGCCGATTGGGCAGGCTTCAGATTCATGGCGCAAATCGTATTTGCCGCTGGAAGCAGTCACCGATGTATGCGCGGAGGCTGGCTGGACGGTGGAAAGTACGGCAGGTCCGGCAGGTAATGGTCCATCACGAAACATGAAGATTGCCGGTTCACAAGGAACATTTGGATTGATCCATCCGGTCAGTGATCACTTCTGTGATAACTGCAACCGACTCCGCCTGACAGCAGACGGGCATATCAAAGCTTGTCTGTACTGGTCGGATGAATACAATGTTCGCCGCTTCGTAGATGCCCCCGATGCTATGGCAGCTCTTTTCCTCAAGGCTCTTGGCACCAAACCGAAGAATCATGAAATGGCGCTTGCTCTGGAGAAAAAAATGCAAAGTCATACACCGACGGTACGACGCATGTCCCAGATTGGCGGATAGGCAAGCGTTATCTGGTGGGTAACACATCCATATTTATGTGCATCAGAGCAGGCAGATATAACAAACGTAAGCACCCGATATACTTCACAAAATACAGCCATTATCGATGTACTAAAAGCTGCTGAGGTCAGATGATCCTCAGCAGCTTTTTTATCATGTATTCTTCTTTTGTCTAACCTTGTTGATCAATTTTCCTGATCCCAAAATTAAAATAAAATTAATCTGCTATTTGCCCTCTTTAGGCCTTCAAGAATGACGCAATTCTGACGATGAATATACAATACATCACGATCATACGCACACATATATAGGAGTTGATCCAATTGAATATTGTTGAAGCACTTGTTGCAGCAAGCCCGTATTTTAAAATCATGCTCAAGGAAAATGATTTGATGATTGCTGTTACCGATATGGAGCAGTTCCGGTATTACGTACGGAGCGAAGATCTTGATCTGGGTATCAAGGCTGGAGATCCGATCTCGCTTGAAGATCCTACACTACGCCGGGCACTTATCCATGGTGAGACTTCAGCCAATCGTATTGAAGCGCATCATTACGGGACTCCCATTAACTCTGCGGCTACCCCGCTTCGCGATGAAGCAGGCCAGATCGTAGGCGCATTGGCCATTGGATTTTCACTCAAAAACGAGGAAAAACTGGGGCACTTCACCGAATTGATCGGGGAAATCAGCGGTAAGTTAACCGATATGGTTCAGACCGTAGCGGCTCAATCCCAGCAACTGACCGCTTCATCTTCACAGATTTTGGACAACACACGGATGGCGGTGCAAAATTCCAGTGAAGTCACCAAGGTCGCTTCATTCATTCGTGAAATTTCGGAGCAGACGAACCTGTTGGGTCTGAATGCTGCCATTGAGGCAGCACGAGCAGGAGAAGCTGGAGCCGGCTTTGGCGTTGTTGCTACCGAAGTACGCAAATTATCCACCGGAACCAAAGAAGCTACAGTGAACATTGAACGCTCCTTGAAGGAAGTACAGCATTCCATTCGTCAGATGGAACAGGAGATTACATCCATCGCCCAATCCAGCAACCAGCAGGCCGAACTCGTCACCGAGTTCAGCGAGGTGATTGATCAACTGAACAATGCATCTCAGGATCTCAAAGCTTTTATTGAATCCATGCTATTGAAGGCAGAATAAGATAGAATACTCATTTGGCGCATTAACTATAAGGCCAGCATATAAACAATCCCCACACGTTTACCGTGAGGGGATTCTTTTCTATTTTTACGATACGATCAGCTTCCACAGCATCATGCCTGCCATTCCGACCATGACTACAGCAGACAATCGATTGAAGAAAATACTGATCCGGCCTGTACGATCTGTTCTACCTACTAGCCTGCCTGCACCTGCCAGTCCCAGAAACCATACCCATGATACCACTGCCGCCGTTATTGCAAAATAAAAGCGTGCCACCCCCTCGTATTGAAGTGAACTGGTGCCGATTACGGCTACCGTGTCCAGCAGGGCATGTGGGTTAAGTAAGGAAACGGAAGCAGCAAAGGCAATCTGTCTTCCCGCAGACAGCACTGCTGCTGAACTATTCGCAGGCCCGGAAGACTTCCAAATGCTCCATGCCATATAGAGCAAAAACACACTCCCTCCTGCATACAATACATTCGCCAGCACCGGCCATTGCAGTAAAATGAGGGACACCCCTCCGACGGCTGCTCCAATCAACAACGTATCACTGAGTCCTGCGGTTACTATCGCTGGCAGCGCCCGTGCATAACTTCGCTGACTCATGCCCTGATTAAAAATAAACACATTTTGTACACCGAGTGGCAAAATCAGGCCAAACGCCAGCACCACCGCGTGAATAATTACCCCCATCGTTCATCCCCCTTAGATATGTCTCCATAGTAGTAGAGATAACGTCAGGCGTAACCAACCACTTGGATGGCACTGGACCCAACCAAATGATATAGTGTTCAAAATAAGAGAAAACATAAATCCCATCACTCATTCTATAAAGGAGGCAAACCTGCCCATGAATCGTTCTGATTCTCGACAGGGGGGCAGCTGGAAGCCGGACCCCTCCCATTCCCTACCTCTGTACCGACAGATTGAAGTCTATATCAGCGAGAAAATTACTGCCGGCGAATGGACAGCAGGGTATCGGCTTCCTTCCCAACGAACATTGGCTCAATCCATGGGTGTGAACCGCAGTACGCTGGTCACTGCATTGGAAAATCTGGCCGCCGCAGGCATGATTGAAGGCAGACATGGAGGCGGAACATATGTCTGTGGCTCTGGCTGGCATGCGCTGGCTCACGGAGCCCTGCCCAACTGGGAGGAAGCCATCGAAGAAGGCTGGTATTACCCCAATCTGCCAGAGGTACAGCAGATTAACCGGGCTGAGTTCCAGCCAGGCATCATCAGGCTTGGTACAGGTGAGCTTGCACCTGAGCTGATGCCCCAGGAGGCTTTTAACGACATCCTCCATGCTCTATCCAGTCGTTCTCGTACACTAAACTACCTCGAACCTCAGGGTAGTCTGGAGCTCCGTCTGGCATTGTCCGTTTACTTGCAAGCAAGAGGCATCCAAGCCTCCCCTGACTCCATTCTGATCGTATCCGGCTCTCTCCAGGCACTGCACCTTATTTCAGTTGGGCTTCTGCCCCGCGGATCGGCAGTCCTGCTGGAAAAACCATCTTATCTGTACTCCATTCATGCCTTCCAATCGGCAGGATTGAAAATGAGTGGCATTCCGATGGATGCCGAAGGAATACACACTCCGCGTCTGGAAGATGCCGTACAGAACAATGCAAACAGGGACAGCATCTCGCTGCTCTACACGATTCCGAGCTTCCACAATCCTACCGGCTCCGTCATGAGTGACAGCCGCCGGGAAGAACTGCTCGCCACAGCGCGGAACACCGGCATCTCCATATTGGAGGATGCCGCCTACAGCGACCTGTGGCTGGACGAGCCCCCGCCGCCATCGCTGAAGGCGCGTGATAAAGAAGGACGGGTGCTGCACATGGGCACCTTGTCCAAGGCGGTCAGCCCCGGTCTGCGCCTCGGCTGGCTAGTTGGGCCGGAGCCGGTCATCCGTCGCCTCGCAGACATCAAGATGCAGACGGATTATGGCACTAGTTCCCTCGCTCAGGAGGCTGCTGCACTCTGGTTTGCCGATGGATACCACGAGCAGCATATGGATCGCCTGCGGCCAGAACTGCGCAGACGCAGAGACTTTATGCTTGAACTTCTGCAACGCGATTTCAGTGAACTCGCCGAGTGGAGCGTACCTGCCGGAGGCTTTTATATCTGGCTCCGATTCACCACCAGTCCTCTCTCCATTCGCGAACTGTTCCATGCCTGTCTGGAGAACCATGTGCTGATTCATCCGGGTTATCTCTATGACCGTCTGGATGCAGAGCACATTCGTCTGTCCTATGCCTATGCTTCACCGGATGAGATGGAGCGTGGTCTGCACTTGCTGGTACAGGCAGTCAAGAAACTGATGTCATCATAAAATGAAAGAACCGCCTTGATCGGAAGGAATGACATCCCTCAGATCAAGGCGGTTCTTTTGAGTTTTTGTATTAATAAGTCTAGATCGCAGGCGGGTTTTCCTTACCCTTTTACCGCACCTTCTGCAATACCCTCCATGATGAACTTTTGGAAGAACGCATAGATGAGAACCACCGGAATCGCGGTAAGTACTAGGGAGGACAGAATCAACGGCCATTCCTTATTGTACTCGCCAAACAGCATGTTCGTGGACAGAATCAGCGTATAACGATTCACATCCGTCAGCATGAGCAGCGGCAACAGGAAGTCATTCCAGATCCATAGGAAGTCCAAGATGGCGATGGTGACCGTAATTGGCAGCAACAGTGGGAAGATGATCTGGAAGAACGTCTGGAACTCATTACATCCATCCATCTGTGCCGATTCTTCCAATTCACGCGGGATGGACTTAACAAACCCGTGATACAGGAAGATCGCCATGTTCACACCAAGTCCGATATAGATCAGGGCCAATCCGTATGTGCTTCCTTGGACATGAAGTCCTTTGGCAACCCGTGTCAGCGGAATCATGATCGAGTGAAATGGAACGAGCATGGATGCCACGAACAGGAAGAAAATCAGGTTGCTCAATCTGCCTGAAGTACGCGACAGCTTGTAGCCGGCCAATGAAGCGCAGAATACAATACCGCCAATCCCCAGGAAGGATACAATCGCCGAGTTCAAGGAGCTGCCCAGTAGATTGATTTTGTGAAATGCATCCGAGTAGTTTTCCCAATGAAATGTTGTTGGGAGAGCTATAAAGGACTGGAACATTTCGCCTTGTGTTTTGAATGAGTTCACAATCGCCATGTAGATTGGCAGCATTGCGACGAGGGAGCCCAGCACCAGCAGCAGTCGAATAAGGTAGCTGTTAATTCGTTGCATCCTCATGCTTCCACCTCTTTCTTCTTCATCACCGTAATCTGAATGAGCGTGAAGATGAGCACGATGACGAATAACACAACCGACTTGGCACTGGCATATCCGTATCTAAAATTGTTGGAGAATGCCTCTTCATAGATATTCATCGTAATGACCTGAGTGGCTCTGCCTGGACCGCCACCTGTCAGACCGTACACAACTTCAAATACTTTGAAGGCACCGTTCAGTGTCAGGAAGAAACAGATTGTAACGGCATGAGTAATCATTGGCAATACGACATTACGCAGTACCTGGAACGCGTTGGCTCCATCAATAACAGCCGCTTCCTTCAGACTCTTCGGCACACCCTGGAGTGCAGCCAGATAGATGATCATCATGTACCCCACACCATTCCAAAGCGATACGATCAGGATGGAGTAGAATGAAAATTTCGGATCACCCAGCCACTGTTGGTCCAAAAAGGAGACCGCCAACTTCTCGGCCAGCTGCGGCAGCACCTGGGAGAAAATGAATGTCCACATAAAGGCGCTGATGATCGTACTGATCATGTTCGGCATGAAAAACAGGGTCCGGAATAACCCCTTGCTGCGCGTCCGTGTCTCAATGAACACGGCGAGCAGCAAGGCAATTCCATTTTGCAGAATCAGCATAAACACCACATATTTTAACGTGAACCATAGGGAATTCAGAAAGTCGGGATCTTCCTTGAACAGCTCCACGAAGTTTCCCAAACCGATAAAACTATAATCCCGGTTCAGACCATTCCAGTCCGTCAAGCTGTAGAACAAGCCGCTAAATGTAGGATACAGCAGGAAAATGGCATAGATGATAAAGGCAGGCGCAGTGAACGCTAGCAGCGACAGATACTTCTTGAATACATTCGTAGCCATTGGTTCTCCCCCTTTTCACTATAAGCAGACTCGCGGAAACGGGGGAACGAAGACCGTTCTGCCAGCCGTTTCATCTGCTTACTTGTTGACTTTGTTGTAGGATTTCCACGCCTTGTCGAGCGCATCAATCACCTGCTGCTGATCCAGTTGTCCGGAGTAGTAACCTTGCAGCGCTTTGCCTGATTCATCCTTAACCGCTTGAGGAATGGATGGATCCTGATACGCTTTGCCTTCATTAACATATTTCAGGGCATCGTCTACCCAAGGGAAACTTTTGAAGTCATGAATTTTGGCAACCGGATTGAATTTCAGTGCTTCGTAGAATGCACTTGAATCCTTGTCATCGAGAACATAGTTTACGAAGTCGAGTGCCACTTCCTTGTTTTTGCTGGAGGAAGATACGGCCAGTGAAGTCGATGTGCTCAGGTTGATTTTGGTATCATCCGGGTTGTCATTGATCGGCAGTGGAGCTACGCCGAAGTTGATATCCGGATTGGACTTCAGGATGGTTTCTGCGAACCAAGGTCCTTGAATCCACATTGCTGCTTTGCCTGTTGCAAAGGCTGCCGATCCATCATCGCCGCCCACTTCGAGTGCTTTCTCCGTTCCATTGGCATTGACGAGATCGAAGATGTCGAACAAGGATTTCATATCCGAGAAAGAACCTTGATCCTGATTCATCTTATCCAAGAAGTCTTTATGTTCTGACTGAGTCAGTGCACCTACTGTAAGTGGCAAGAAGAGTTGTGGAATCCAGGCCTCTTTGTAGGACAGTTCAAACGGTGTGATGTTGGCTGCTTTCAGCTTTTCTACGACCGCTTTCATTTCCGTCAAGGTGGTAGGAACCTCTAGCCCCTGCTCTTTGAAAATATCCTTATTGTACAGGTATCCCCAAGACAACGTTTCCAAAGGAACGGCCACGACTTTACCCGACGCATCCGTTACGGAAGGCTTAACGGAATCCAGTAATTTATCGACAAAAGGTTGACCCGACAGATCTTCCAGATAACCCGCTTTGCTGAACGGTGGGATTTCATTGACCGCATGAAGTGCGAACACGTCCGGTGCATCATTGGAGGCAAGTCGTGTTTTCAGAATCTGCGGCGCATTATCTGCTGGCGGCATCTCCAGTTGTACATTAACCTCAATATTCTTTTCGGCTTTCTCCTTGGCTTTGAACTGTTCTATATATTTATCGTAATGTTCTTTCAGCCGCGGCTGTGCAATGAATACTTTGAGGGACACCGTACTGCCCGATGCAGTCCCCTCCTCCTTACCATCCGTACCCGCATTGGAACCGCAGCCTGCGAGCAGAACACTCACAAGTACCGCACTTGCTACGCTTTTCCATACTTTCATCTCTTATGACCTCCCGGTGTAACTGGTTTGTCTTTCATAGGATCATTATATATCACGAAATGAAAGCGCTTCATTGGACATTATTAGACTCGTTTATTGGATTATTTTAAACCTTAATCCAATAGTAAACTCTCTGTGAATGAATTATTTAGGGCTGTTACCTGATATTCGAGGTTGTCCCTTTCGCATCTCTCCAGGTGAAACCCCGAAGTGTTTCTTGAACACCCGGTAAAAGTACGATACATCCTCATAACCCGTCATCTCGGCAATATGTTTGAATGGAATCTGATCATCGAGCACCCATTCCTTGGCTCTTGCCATGCGTAACTGGACAATATAGTCGGTCACATTCACGTTATATTCTTTTTTGAACACCTTGCTGAGATATTCTTTGCTGACAAAAAAGATCTGAGCAAGCTGCTCCAGCGTAATCATCTCCATGCAATGCTGCTCGATGTATTGCTTCACCTCATCCAGGTTCAGCTTGTTCTTGAATTTGCGCTGCGCAATCAGCTGCTCCAACGAAGTATAATAAGGCGCTGATATCCAGTCCACTGCCGATGTGATGGACGCCAGAGCAGTTGGCGGCGGGAGTACAGCTGCTACAGGTTGCTCGCATAAGCCGTTGGAAACACAAAGCTCGCCCAGCAGCGTCTGCAATTCATATGCGATCCGCCCCAGCTGTTGCGGTCTTCGGATATCACTGGTATCAAGTCGGTGCTCCAGCTGCCCGAACAGCTCATGCAATCCCTGAACGTTCAAGTCGTTAAAACGTAGGCGTGCCTGCTGCTGGAACAACGAGAACTCGCCAGAAAAAGCGGAAGGATAAGGTTCCCATGACTCCGGCCCGGACTCGGTCTTTTCCAATTCACGTTTACACTTGGCCAGAACGTTATTCAATTCATCGGGATTTACCGGCTTGAGCAGATAATCAGCGGCACGGTGACGAATCGCATGTTTCGCATAATTGAAATCATCATATCCACTAACCACAATCACTTTGATATGCGGATATTGTGCACTTAGCGTCTGGAGCAGTTCCACCCCGTCTTTACCCGGCATACGCATGTCTGTAATGATAATATGGGGCTGATGCTGCTCGACCAACCGGATCGCCTCTCCGCCATCCTCTGCCTCACCTGTTACCACCATGCCAAGCTCATCCCACGTGCCCAAATTGCGCAAAATATCTCTGTTCCATGGCTCATCGTCCACTAATAGCACTCTATAATGATCTTTGTTCACGTGATCTCGCCTCCTGTATGGCAAGGAATTCGAACAGTGACACTCGTTCCCTGTCCTTCCCCACTCTCCATGTTCATACCGTATGCAGGCCCAAAGTGCATCACGATGCGTGATGCGGCATTGACCAGGCCAATGCTGGTGCTCGAGCTCCATACTCTGTCTCCTTGCTGGGACAGCTTGGACAGTCTCGATTGCATCTCGGCCAACCTTTCTTGATCCATGCCCACCCCATTATCGGAAATGCGGATGGTTACCTCATGATCTAGCCGGACAACTTGAATGTTCAATTTCCACTCTCCCTGCTTTTTCTCCAGACCATGGACAAATGCATTCTCCACAATCGGTTGCAGGGACAACTTCGGAATGTAGCAGTCACTGAGCCCGCCTTCAATCTCCAGTTTATATTCAAGTCTGCTGCCAAAACGCTGCTTCTGGATGAGCATATAATGCTCCAGTTGGTCCAATTCGGACGGCAATGGCACGAGACCATCCGGCGCTCTGACAATATAACGGAACATCTCACTCAATGCACGAATAACTTTGTAACTGTCTGCCGGCTTCTGTGAGTACACCATACCTCCGATCATCTGCAGCGTATTTTGCAGAAAATGCGGATGAATCTGAGACTGAAGCGCTTTGAGCTCGGCCGTCTGTTTCTCAAGATTCATGAGGTAGTTATCCCGGATATGCTCCCGAATGCGACTTGCCATACCATGCAGATTTTTCTCCAGCAGGCCAATCTCATCCACCCGACCACTGCGGACCACTTCCTTGTCCTTGATCAACTGGATTCCTTTCATGGAATTCGCCAGTCTGACAATCGGTTTAGATGTTCGCCAAGCCACAAATGCTGCCAACAACACCGAAACCACGGTAGCCAGCCCACCTACAACAAGACCATATTTCATCGTTTCCAGTGCACTCTCATTGATAACATGGGAAGGAACAATTTTGATCAGACGCATCCCTGACGGATCAATGGCATGATAGAATACATATTCCTTGGCTGTTCGAATGAAGCCGGAACTGTCCTTCGTAGCTGCAAGCTTTTCCAGTGCCTCTGCTGAAGGCTGTATCTCCTTGTTTGGCTGATAAACCGGGCTTCCTGTACTATCCGCGATGTACACCGCATAATCGCCCCGGCTGTCCAGCAATTCCAGCGTTTGATTGAATTCGGCCCACTTGACTTCCAGACTGATTGCGCCGATCTGCGCCTGATCCTCAAAACGGTTCATGCTGCGGGTCATATGAAACTTTTCCGGATCATTCGAATCATTAATAATCGTAAAGTCCTTATGCTGCTCAAAAAGTTCATGGTATGCCGCAGGAATGTCCGGGACCGATCGAATTCGGCTTTCCATTGAGTTGAAGGTGAACAGCGTGTCCAGTTCCTTCAGGTATAATTCCACGCCAAAAACATAGTTACCAGCTGAATAATATACACTGTTCAGCATGTTGAACATAGCCTTCTGCTCATCGAATCGACTGGCAGCTGGAGCATCCTGATTCAATGCCAAATACTGATGCAGCTCATCACTGATCTGAATGGAATAGATGAGATTGTTCATCCGCGCGAATTGTTCACCCAAATAGATGGAGGCCCAATTCATATTCGCACGGTTGGTCTCCATGACCTCTTCTTCCATGGAAGAACGGGTATTTTCGGCTGCTACAACTGTCATGGCAATTACGGGCAGAATGGCCAGAAACGTCATGGTGAGGATTAATTTGTTGCGAATGCTGCGTTTGAACGGATCAGTAAGCTTCCGATATAATTCGGTAAACACGAGGCATCCACTCCTGAGCTATGAGCTAAAATAAGATAAACGCCCCAGCATGAAGCCGAGGGCGCTTTGGTCTTGGTATTCTTTTTATAATCATTGAAAACAGACTTGTCAATTCATTTATGATTTCCCATTATTGCTCAATAATGCAGAACCCCCATGGTTCAAGCACCATATTCTGCCCTCCGGACACCGCTGTTCCTGCCAAAAGTTCCGTTCCGTCCCCGTAAGCATATACGAACGAAGTCGCCTGATCGGAGTAGTTAAAGAAATACCGAATCGTATTCCCTTGCTCATTCACTCCGTTCTTAACGATAATTGGAAAAGCCAATTCCTGATCGGTTCCCCACAGTCCGGCTTCCTTCATGACACGCTCCAACACGTTGCGGATCACCGCGGAGCTGGTATAACATCCAACGTACGTTGCTTTGCCCTTGCCATAGGCATTCTGGGTAATTGCCGCATATTCTCCCCAATGAGGATGATCATACCAGGCCAGCACTTCTGCAGTTGTTGGTGTAATCAGTTCCATCCAGGTGTGAATCTGATTCTGTTCCTCTCCAACCTCGAACGGATCATCTCGAAGCGACACATTTTTCGGCTCAACGAACAGGTTGTAACTGATGCCACAAGCCTCACTGATCAGTCCAGGCTGGCGGGTAGAGCGGACCTTAATATGCTCATTGGCGAATCCGCTCTTGAAGGAGTAAACGACATGCCCACCATCCTGTACAAATTGGTTCAGCCTCTCAAGCAAGGCATCAGAAGCTGCGTACAAAGCAGGCACAACGATCACATCATAGCCTTCATAACTCTCCACGGACGGATCAATCAGATCACAGCCAATATTCATTTTGTATAATTCGTCATACATCCAGCGGATAACGTCGTTGTATTTTTTGTCACTCGTAAAATTAAATCCGAACCACTTGATCGACGTCAACGCCTCATTGCTGAACAGCACAGCTACCCGATTCGTTTTCTTCAAATTCACCAGTTGCGGGCTAAGTCTGGCAAAATCCCTACCGATTGTTTTGGCCTCATTGTAGACCGGATTCGGTTCAAAATCATGGCTCAGCAACCCTTTCCAATACGTCTCGAACGAATTATGCAAGGAATGCCAGTGCCAGTAAGCAACCATGTTTGCTCCCGAGGCCAGGTGGCTAAACGCCTGAAGGCGAAGCTGTCCCGGATAGGGAACCCAATGCCAGAAAGCCTGCGCTTCCGTCTCCAGTACAAGATAGTTCGATTGTTTGGTGGAACGTGCCACGTCACCGCCGAATGAAATCTCAATGCCGGTCAGATCATCCTGCGACGGATGGTAGATGTCCACACTAGTGATATCAAAAGGTTTGGATGCGGCAAAATGGTCCACATCCCCCTGAATGCCGTACGAGTATCCACGCCAGTCGAAGTCAAAGTTCTGGGTGACAAACTGACCTTCCTGTTTGTACTCGTTTACAATTCCGACCTGCCACGCCAGAAAGTTGGTTACCAGTTGGCGCTGGAATTTGGCAAATTCAGCTCCCAGACTGCCGTTGATTGTACCAACAACAGACGGGAAGTCCTCCCAGCTATTGATACGGTTACTCCAATAGTCGAGACCAAATTCCTTGTTCAGATCATCCAATGAGCTGAACTTGTTACGCATATATTTGACGAATTGCAATTGTACATTATCTCCGGCAGTGTTGTAATGCTTCGTTTCGTTATCCGTCTGATAGCCAATCACGGCAGGGTGTTTGCTGACACGGGAGATCAGCTTGCGAATGATGCGTTCCGCGTAGAACAGATATGTTGGATGTGTGATATCCATGATCTGCCGTGCTCCATATTTTCCCGGTCCCTGTGCCGTTGTTGCCAGAACATCTGGGTGCTCCTTGACCATCCACGTCGGAACAGCATACGTAGGTGTACCCACAATAACCTGAATGCCCGCTGCATGCATGGCATCCAGTACACGATCTACTGAGGAGAAGTCGAATACGCCATTCTGTGGTTCATGCGTACTCCAGGTTGATTCCGCAATCCGCACCACGTTGATGCCTGCATCTTTCATCATCTGAATATCCTTGTCCAATCGCTCATAAGGCATATATTCGTCATAGTAGGCTACCCCGTACAATAACTTGTCCATGTTAAAATCCCCTTTTCATCCGGAAGTATGAAGCTCTTGGCATTTATACAAAATGAAATGATGCAATTGAAAAATGATAACGTTTACATTATTATCTATTGAAGTACATCAGAGACTTAGCAATCTGTCGAACGCTCTCCTGTTCTGCGATTTTCAATGTTGGCGTTAAACTGATTATAATGAAGTATACTATGCGTGCCGATTGTACAAGGCGAGTTGTTTTTACCCTTTTCCGAGGTGAATGTCATGGATATCCGATCGCAGCTTCGAGAAATGCCACATCATACATTGGCTCACTGGCTGCCTATTATCGACTGTAACATTAAATTCTATGGAGCGCACAGCCAACAAGTTCCATACGGTTGGGCGATGCCGGAAGAATGCCATCCGGGCTTTGAAATTATGCTGATTATAAAGGGGACTCAGGAGAGTGTAATTCACGGGTATACCTATACGGTTGAGGAAGGTTCGATTCTGCTGATTCCACCAGGATTCAAACATACAAACCAATGTGTATCATCAGAGGGCATGACATATTTCAGTGCTCATTTCAATGTGGATGATCCCGTATTTACCCTGAAGCTGATGTCACATCACAGCCGAATCTATGAGGCAGGCACCACAGATAACATGCAAATGCGCCCTGTCCTGGAGAACTGGATGAACATGATCAGAACATCAGAGGCATACACTTCCACAGACAAATTTATCATGCAGGCACGCATGTTTGAATTGTTTGCCCTGCTGTCCCAGGCAGCTGACCGTGAACCGCTGCCTACCCGATCTGATGCTTCGCCTAATGCTCCAGCTCCCGCAGCCATGCATTATGCAGGGGCCATCGCAGAAGCCATCAAACAGGCGTTCCATACGCAGCTCCGAATCAAAGAGGGCAATGTATCCACCGTCAAAGTGGAGCAGATCATATCCTCATTTGGTATCAGTCCGGGATATGGGCTGCAGATCTTCCGCAGGGTGTACGGACAATCTCCACGGGCCTATTTATCCAGCCTGAAGCTGCAGGAAGCCAAAGTGCTGATCGAACAGCCGCAGCTCTCTTTGGGGGAAATCGCATGGAAGCTGGGTTACACCCATCTGTCGCACTTCAGTCGGCAATTCAAGCGATGGACTGGCCAGAGTCCAATTCAATATCGTAACGCCGTTCAGGATCTATCCAACGAATCGGGTCCAGTGGACCAGAGTTGGGAGATCAAACCGGACTGAGAAAGGTATGAGATAATGAATGAACTGATGGGCTGGCCGGATTATCGGTTACGAATATGCTCGTACTCTTCCGGGGTATTCATATTACTAAGCTGAATGGCCACATCGTGGACACCAGCGCTTTCCAACTCATCGACGTCGACATATCGGCAACCGATCTCTTCAAGCCATTGGGTTACTTTCAATTTATTATCTATTAAGCGCTGTTCAAGTTGGGGAAGAACACGTCTATGATATGCACCTGCAAGCGGATGAACATGCCCTGCCAGTCGCGGAACGATCGCGTGATGCTCTTGACCTGATTCAACGAGCCACTTCATACCTTTGAAAAAGGATGAATCTAGCAGTGGCATATCACAGGCGCAGATGAGGTTCCAGTCTGTTCCCGAGGCTCCCAGCGCGGCATGCAGCCCTGCGAGCGGCCCTTTTCCGGGGTAATCATCCTGAACGCAGTCGTAGGGCAATGCGTTGTATGCAGCTGTGTTGGTTCCTGCGGAAACGATAATACCATTCACAGCTGGTGCCATCGCTTGGATGACCTGCTCCAGCACGCTGTAACCATTCCATTCCAACAATGCCTTATTAGAACCCATACGGCGGGATAAACCTCCAGCCAATATAATACCTGTCCATTCCATCGTGCTCACGGTAATCCTCCTCGTTCAATAAACTTATTCTATACATTGAATACCCTTTCAACAAATGATACATTGAAGAATATGATTCTGAAAGGAATGGCTCTATTGGATAGATATGCACCCGGAAGAGGCAATCCCTCTTTGGTTTCGCTGAAACTATATAACTTTTTCATTTATGGAGCCATTTCAATCTTCGCCGGTTTTCTTCAGTTGTATTTGCAGGAAATCGGGATGACCAAATTGGAGATTGGCAGTCTGATGGCGATTGGTCCGTTTGTATCCTTGTTTGCTAATCCGTTCTGGGGCTTCTGGAGCGATAAATCACGCAATATTCGCATTATTCTGATGATGATGATGGGTGGCACCTTTGTACTTGCTCAGGCCGTATTCTATGCGCCTACGTATGCCTGGATCTATGCAGCCATGATCTTTTTTTATTTTTTTCAAAGTCCGTTGTTTGCCCAAACCAACAGCCTGATTCTCGGTTATATCGATGGCACGAATCAGAAATTCGGTACGTTTCGGCTCTGGGGGTCGCTGGGTTGGGCTCTGACTGCTGCGGCTGCCGGACCGCTGATTGACCGCTTGGGAGCAGGCAGTGTATCGATTGTATTTGCATTCATGATTGTCATTGCCTTTGTCTTTGCCTTGTTTCTACCTAGACAGCCGATCGCTTCAGATACACCTGTTGTGAGCTTTCGACGTTTCGGCAAGGTGATGTTCAATCCGTACTTTATGATCTTTATCGGGCTTGGGGTACTCGTTTCCGTACCCAACGCCATGAACAGTACATTTATGTCATTATACATCGTGGAAATGGGGGGCGATAAACAGATGGTTGGCTGGGCCATCTTCACATCATCCATCCTTGAAGTGGGTGTATTCTTGCTCCTGGACCGTTTTCTCAAACGCAAAATGGGCATGCTTCTCTCGTCGCTCATCCTGATCAGTCTGCTGTTCGCCATCCGCTGGCAGCTCATGGCCCTGGCGAACAATCCGTTAGAGATTGTGTTCATTCAGCTCATGCACTCCATTACGTTCGGCGGGTATTTCTATGTAGGGACTCAACTGACGATGCTGTTCATTCCAAGGCCTTACCGTTCCTCTGGTCAGGCCGTGTATACGATGGCCTGGGGCGGCCTCTCTGGTGTCATTGCCGGTCTGTTCGGCGGCTGGCTGTTCCAGAGCTTTGGTGCTGAAGTGATGTATAACATCGGGGTATTCTTCTCCCTGATCGGTGCTGTTGGCTTTGCAATCATGTGGTTATCGAACCGCCGCAATGGCTATCAGCCAACAGTGCTGACGGAAATGGGTGAAAGATAATCTTTTGTTGGCAAAGGTTGAACCTTTCAAGATTTACACTGGAGCACAACGAGGACAGAACAATCTTTCGATCGCTGTTATCCCCGGATTTTTTTGGTTTCCCTTTTTCAAAGGGTAAAATCCAGGGATAAAGGCGAACGCTACGCTTCTCCAGCTTTANTTACACTGGAGCACAACGAGGACAGAACAATCTTTCGATCGCTGTTATCCCCGGATTTTTTTGGTTTCCCTTTTTCAAAGGGTAAAATCCAGGGATAAAGGCGAACGCTACGCTTCTCCAGCTTTATTCTGTCCTCTCCGTTATGGTGTAAATAAAGTTCAAACAATCAAACAAAAGATTAAGAATAGTAGTAGTAAAAAGAAAGGCGTCTCCATTGGCTTATTGCCCTGGAGACGCCTTTTACGTTTATTGATTGAAGTTTATTGATTGAAGTTTACAGCTTAGGCGTATAACCCTAACTTGTTTTCTCACCCTAAACCTCTAACTTCACCTATTGTTCTACCTCTATGCTTTACCTTAAGCTTTTGGCAGTTGGAACGAGCTTTTCAGGGATACAACCCGGTTAAATACCGGACGGCCTGGCTCGGAATGTTTCGGATCAACGCTGAAGTAACCGTGACGGAAGAACTGGAATTTATCCTGTGCTTTCGCTTCCTTCATCTCTTGCTCCACAAACCCTTGAACGACTTCAAGAGAGTTTGGATTCAATTGATCCAGGAACGTTTTCTCCGGTTGCTCTTCCACAACCTCCACCTCAGCGCCTGCCACGGCAGCTTCTGGCTCGATATCGGCTTCCGGTGCTTCTGCGGCGATCAGAGGTTCATACAGACGGAATTCAGCAGGCACCGCTTGAGTCGCTTCTACCCAGTGGATTGTACCTTTAACTTTACGGCCTGTGAATCCACTGCCGCTCTTCGTTTCCACATCATAGGTACAATGGATTTCAGTCACATTGCCTTCTGCGTCCTTAATGACATCGTTACATTTGATGAAATACGCATGTTTCAGACGAACTTCGTTGCCAGGGAACAAACGGAAATATTTGTTCGGCGGATTCTCCATGAAATCGTCTTGTTCAATATAAATCTCACGAGAGAACGGAATTTGGCGATTACCCATCTCAGGGTTCTCCACATTGTTCTCTGCTTCGAGCCATTCCACTTGCCCTTCAGGGTAGTTGGTAATGACCACTTTGAGCGGGTGCAGGACAGCCATTGTGCGCGGAGCTTTCAGTTTCAAGTCTTCACGTACAAAGTGCTCCAGCGTTTGCAGGTCTATAACGCCTTGGCTTTTGGAAATGCCTGTTTCGAATACGAAATCACGAATGGCTTCCGGTGTATATCCCCGACGGCGCAGACCCGAAATCGTTGGCATGCGCGGATCATCCCATCCATCCACATGTCCTTCATCCACGAGCAGTTTCAGCTTCCGTTTACTTGTCACCATTTGCGACAGGTTCAGGCGGCCAAACTCATATTGATGTGGTTGGTTCTCCATCTCACATTCGGCAATAACCCAATCATAGAATGGACGTTGGTCCTCAAACTCCAGGGAGCAGAGGGAGTGGGTTACTCCTTCAATTGCATCTTCAAGTGGATGTGCGAATGCGTACATCGGATAGATGCACCATTTGTCACCCGTATTATGATGATGTGCATGAGCAATACGGTAAATGACCGGATCACGCAGATTGATGTTCGGTGAAGCCATATCAATCTTGGCACGCAGCACTTTCTCACCGTTCTGGAACTCGCCTGCACGCATCCGTGTGAACAGGTCCAGATTCTCTTCTACAGTGCGGTCACGATACGGGCTGTTCTTGCCCGGCTCGGTGAGCGTTCCGCGCATTGCACGGATTTCGTCAGCGCTTTGGTCGTCGATATAAGCTTTGCCTTTTTGAATCAGCAAGACCGCGCGGCTGTACATTTCATCAAAATAATCGGAAGCAAAACGTTTCTCGCTCCACTCATAGCCGAGCCATTTCACGTCTTCCTGAATCGATTGAACATACTCTACATCTTCCTTGACCGGATTCGTGTCATCGAAGCGCAGATTTGTTTTGCCGCCAAATTCGCCACCCAGTGCAAAGTTAATCCAGATCGCTTTGGCATGGCCGATATGCAGATAACCGTTCGGTTCCGGAGGAAAACGGGTAATGACTTCCTGGACTTTCCCTGACCGGAGATCTTCGGTAATAATATTTTTGATAAAGTTAGGTGGGGTTGTACGATTGTCCACAGGTATCAAACCTTTCATGAATTGATTGGAGCTTTCAGGAATTGCAGCAATTCCGGCTAAAATTCCTTTATAACGAAGTCATTTCCTGAAAAAATCTATTTTCTTGGAAAGTTTCGTACGCGTTTCATTTAAATATACCTTTAACGAGGGAGGAGTTCAATAAATAACGCCCCAAAATCAGGATCAGTTAAACACAAGATAGGCCCAAAACCATTTTGACGGGTTCGCACGAATCATGTAGCATGATAGAAAAACAGAATTTAAGGGAGGGTTTCCCATTGAACGCGCTAAAACTGTCCAAAGAACAACAGGATGAAGCCATACGTACCATCCAGTCGTATTTCGAAGAGGAACGCGGCGAAGAACTGGGCGATCTGGCAGCTTGGGGTGTGCTGGATCTTTTCATGACCCAGTTGGCTCCCTTCATATATAATCAGGCACTGGGTGACGCCCGTACTACGGTGAATCAACGCATGGCCTCGATGGAAGAAGACCTGTTTGCATTGGAGCGCAAGCTACCGAAGAATTCCCGATAATCATTATTTCAAAGAAAGAAGGTTGCACTCATGTTTACCTATTCATTGGATGAATATACCGAACTCCGCCCACTTGCCATGGAGCACACCAAACCGTTGTTCGAACTCACGGACCGCTCGCGGGATCAGTTGAGGCATTGGTTACCGTGGGTGGACAACGTGACCGAGATTGAGCATACTTCGAATTTTATCAGCAATGCATTGAAACAGGGCGCTGACAACGGCGGGTTCACCGCAGGTGTCTGGCTGAAAGGCGATCTTGCAGGCATCATCGGCTTCCACGAAATCAACTGGACCAACCGCTCGGTAAGCATCGGATACTGGCTTGGCAAAGGTTTTGAAGGTCAAGGCTTGATGACCAGCGCATGCCGTGTTCTGGTCGACTACGCTCTCGTCACCCTGGATCTGAACCGTGTCGAGATTCGTTCAGCAACCAACAACAAGCGGAGCCGGGCCATCCCTGAACGGCTTGGATTCGTCCTTGAAGGCGTTATTCGCCAGGCTGAGAAACTGCCTAAGGGCTATGTTAACCATGCGGTGTATGGCATGCTGCAGCATGAATGGGAACTTTTACGCTAAATTAGACTTACATAATTTGAATGGTTGGAGGACTAGCTTCCATTACGAATGACGGCCCTCCACAATGCATACATCAACCCTTAAAGCCCCTCCTACTCCACAACATGTGGAGAATAAGGAGGGGCTTATCTTATTTTGCGCATTTATGCATCCATATAAATTCGAATCTCTAGATCCGACTTCTTCTTAGAGCGCACGTACCATGCCACCATCCACCACAAGGGATGTACCTGTAATGTACGTATTCGCTCCTGATAAGAGGAAGACAACCGCTTTGGCAAACTCCTCGGGTTGACCATAACGTCCCAGAGGAATTTCCTTACGAAATTGTTCGGCAACCTCTTCCTCACTTATTCCGTTCTGCTCTGCACGCGCAGCATCCAGTTCATGTATCCGATCCGTTCCAATTCTACCCGGCGCAACCGTATTGATCAGAATGCCATATGGCGCAAGTTCCTGTGACAAGGTCTTGGCCAATCCGAACACACCCGTACGGAACGTATTGGACAGAATCAGACCGGGAATCGGCTGCTTCACAGAGGTGGAGGCAATGTTCACGATATGTCCGCCATTCTCCTTCATGTAAGGAAGCGCACCGCGAATCAGTCTGACGTAGCTAAGTACATTTAATTCAAATGCACGTTCCCAATCTTCATCCGTCAATGACTCGAATGTTCCTGAAGGCGGGCCACCTGAATTGTTCACCAAAATATCAATCTGCCCAAACTGTTCGCCTGTCTTGCGAATCAGGGCATCAATATCTTCCTTGCTTGTCACATCGGTTGCACAATATTCGATACGTCCGCCGCCACCCAGCGCCAACAGCTCCTGCTTCACCGCTGCAAGCTTCTCTTCGCTCCGGCTGGCGAGCATGACATCAGCGCCTTCTGCCGCCAATTGAGCGGCTACAGCTTTGCCCAGTCCTCGACTGGATGCAAGCACCAGCGCCTTTTTACCCCGAAGTCCCATGTCCATTGTTGTTCCTCCTTCTACTCTGTTCTATCCGTTGGGCTGGATGAAATAACTCATAAGAATATCGTCCACATATTTGCCTGCAATATAAAATTCCGACACCAGTCTGCCTTCCGTCACAAATCCGCACTGTGTATAAAAAGCAATCGCCCCTGGATTGCTTGATAACACCCGCAACCTAAGTTTGATGATGCCTTGTTCAAAGGCATGCTGCTTCATGGCATCCATCAGGGCTGTAGCAATACCACAGCGTCGATCATGGGGATGAACAGCGATGTTAATCTCGTATACATGGCGGTTAACAGGCATTCCTGTCGGCAGATAAAAGCCTACATAACCACATACCCGCTCTCCCTGAACGGCAATCAGCTGACTGCCTGGCGGACAATGCTGCAAATATTGTTGTCTGGATCGCCACTGAAACGGGGCCGGAGAGGTATGCTTATCCCATACCAATGCATCCAGTTCCATCAATTGGGCGGCATCCTTGATCTCGGATGGTCGAATGGTATACGTATGGCTGATAAGCATAAAAATTCAACCTTTCGTGCAATAGTCGATAACACTGCGCACAGCAGCGTTAGAAAAAATGTCTTATACCTTATTCATTTCAACATTTTGCAATTGAATACGATGCAAAATGCTCCTTTGCTTTATATTGTAGCATAGCCTCAGACTTGACTAAAATTTCACCCAGTGGAAAGAAATGAACACTTAACCTTGCCGTAACGTCATCGTTTATACTGAATTGATAAGGAGGTGCGCGTGATGAACATCAAAGAAGCCGCGGACAGACTCGGCATATCGGCAAGAGCCATTCGCTTTTACGAGGAAAAAGGACTGATCTCCCCCGTCAAACAGACAAGTAACGGATACCGTACATACACCGAGAATGACATCTGGCGGCTGCAAACCATTGCAGCTCTGCGCGAAATTGGGATGTCACTTCAGGATATCACCCAAGCGCTCGGAGAGATTGACCAGGGTAATCAGCAGCGGCTGGAAGAATATCTGGAGCTGCAGCAGGCGGTCATGTATGCCCAGTGGGTCGAGCTAAAGCGCATGCTGGATACAACCCAGCGCATGATTGATCTCAACCGCCAGGACGGGCCACTGGATGTCAGCCATCTGCATGATCTTGCAGACAGTTCGCGCCGCCTCAGAGAAGCTCGGCAGAACTGGCATGACCGCTGGAATTACGATATGCAAGCAGCCATCCACGATCAGCGCGTACAGGCGGCGAATGACCGTCTGCCGAGACAAACTGACTCAAACATCAGCATTGATTCGGGACCTGAAGCCATGCAAGCAACGGTTGAGTCGGATCGAAAAGACGGACCAGATCATAACGGCGATGAAGTTCGCAGCCAGAAGAATAGCCGGACAGCACACAGGCCAAACAGCGATACAACGTATCCAGCAGATGCCGGGTCAAGATCGAAAGATTTGAGAGTAGGTGCAGGACCGTTCAATATATATGACAACTATGATGAGGCGCTGGAGCAGACAGCAAGCTGGATATCTCCTGTTGCTGGCGAAAAAGGACTTGATATCGGTACAGGCACGGGAAATTTGGCTGGCAGACTGTTAGAGCGCGGCGCAGCGATGACTGCCATCGATCAATCCCGGGAGATGCTGCGTACATGCCGCACCAAATATCCCGAGATGCATGTGAAGCTTGGCAACTTTCTGGCGTTGCCTTTCGCTGACCAGTCCTTCGATTTTGTCGTATCCAGCTTCGCCTTCCATCATCTGAGCCCAGACCAGCAGCAGTTGGCGTTACAGGAAATGCAGCGGGTGTTAACTGCACGTGGACGGATCTGCCTGACAGACCTCATGTTTGTTGATGCAGCTCACCGCAAGACGTATATCCAACAGGCTGAGGCAGCAGGTCATGAGGACCAGTTACAAACAATAAAGGAACGTCATTTCCCGCTGCTGGACGGCCTGTGCGGCTCGCTGGAGGACGCAGGCTATGTGACGAAACATATACGCCATAATGCGCTTCTGCACACGTTGCTGGCCGTTCCATTGCGTTAGAATGATCATCGTATCGTAACGAGTTCCCCCTGATCTGCCAATAAACCTTCTCAAATAAAAAAAGGTCACCCTGCCTGTTAAGGAGGATGACCTTCCACTCTAGTGAAACATCGAGCTTGTATTGAATTTACATATAAATTTCAACAATCGTGCGCTCCGAAGCATTACGCGCTTGTTTGAACTCATCCAGCGCGATACGAGCTCCACCTTGACGGTAACGGTTCGCCGTTTGCTCGGTGCGGATGTCCTTGCCATTTACCGTTACACGGTTAACCGAACCTTCGTTCAGATGGTAGATAAATGTTACTGGCTCTCCTGCATATTCGAATTCGAATTGCATGCCATTCAGCTCAGCCGGCAGTACCGGGTCAATAACCAAATCTCCGCCTTCCTGACGAATGCCAAGTGCGTTGGAGATCAGTTGGTTCATGTAGATTCCAGGGCCGCTGGAGTAGATTCTCCATCCACCTTTCACCTGTACTGTTCCTTTGCGTAGTTGGTCAAAGTGCTCCTGCGCCTCGTAGCGCGTGTTGAACTTGCCGTCGGAACTGCTGAAATACGCGTTCGCCTGACGAATCTCGGCATTAGGTACAACTTCGCCGATGCCAACCGGGTTGATCATGGCAAGACCATTCCACACCTGATCCGTCTTACCGAGCTTCGCCATCGCTTCAACGTAACGGATATGAGCGTGTACATACTGCAAACCGATCTCGCGACCGAAGTTGGACGCTTGCTCTGCCCGTTTGAAGTGAGTGCTCACACCACCTGCATATTGAGCTGGACGATTCATCAGACGTACCCCGTCCGGGCACAGGAACTGTTCACGAATCAGCGCATAATGCGATTCTGCCTGTCCTGCATTCAGCAATTCACCGATCATGCTGCGCGTCATCGGCAGAAGACGATATTGAATGCCTGTCTCCGTATCTGTTGGGTGAAGCATCAGCTTCGCCTGATCCGCTTCTTCCATGTATACGAAACCTGGGATCACATCTGTACCCAACATGTAACGATTAAAGTCTTCACGGATGCCTTGAGCCAGAACATCCAGTTCTTGTGCAAATCCAGCATCTTTATGCTGCAGCGCCTGTGCGAGCACATTTACGGACTGATAAGTCAAAGCAACGGTCCAGCTGCTCACCATATATTGTTTGAGCTGTGCATTGGCTGGCTGGAGCGTATCATCCCAGTCCCCATCACCGTAAGAAGACAGGAATGTGTCGTGCAGGAAGTGTGAGCGGATATATTCGATCTCTTTTTTCGCGTGATCCAATACAGTCGCTGTTTCTTCCGTGAACCCGAAGCTATGCTTAACGGTATACGGTACTTTCTCATCCAGAATCGCATAGTCACGAGTCGCTGTCAGGTAGTCCGCCAGCACTTTCAGCGGCCATACGATGATATCACCGTGGCTCTCTTCCTGCTGAATTGCAAAGTATTTATCAAACATGAACCATTGCGGCCAGTTGCCATCATCTTCATATTGGTGGGTATATACCATTTTGATGATATCGCGAACCTGCTCATATTTTTGCGTTGCCATGAAGTATTCAACCGGACCTTGGCATACATCCCGAGTACCCCATGCTGCGCCGCCGTACTGCTCCAATCCGTGAGGTACGGAGTAGTGAACCAACATGTTGTGTGTGTACCACCAAGCCAGTGCGTTCACTTTGAACAGATCCTCTGCACTTTGGCCTTCCCCACGAGACAAACGGAAACCGTTCATTACGCCTGCGAAGAATTCGCGGTACGCCTGAACTTCCTCTTCAAAAGTAAGGTTGGATCCTACTGCTACAGAACCGGCTGCTTCATTAGCTTGACCTTCCAATACGCCTTGTACCTTCAGCGTCCATTCTGCACTCTCTTCCAGACTAAGTGTAACCAGCGATGCAGATCCACTGCGGATGCCACTCGCCAGCAACGTTTCGTCCCCAACATTTACGGCTGCTCCATCCACCGACATGCGGTATTGCAGGTCAGGATACGTTCCAGCACTAATCGCTTGCGGATCAGCCTTGAAGATCAGCGTGTTGCCATCTTGCGTCATATGCAGCGGATACTCGTATTCATTTACATTCATCGTAATTTGGTTGGTTACCAGGTAACGATATGCTTTGCCACTTGTCGAGCGTACGTTCATGCTCACTTCAGTGGTGTGTGCTCCAGTGTAGTTGGTCACGATAATGGTATCCGATTCGGTTTTGTAGATCCAACGTACATAGTTGAAGCCAATCTCGAACAGGGAAGGCATCGTCAGCAGACGATATTGTCCATCCATTTCCACATAAATGCGTTGTCCAGCCGTCTTCGGCACGTTCAATGCGTTGCGGGCATTACTGATCATTTTATTAAAATTGGTGTTACCAATAACGAGTTGTGAGTTGAAAATACCGTACATATACGATGTCGTCGTAATAACCTGCGCACCAAGCTGTACATTGCCACCACTCATCAGGATATGGCCGTGCGGACGCTCTACGAGCAATTCTTTCGCTTTCAGGACGATGTGTTCATAACTGCCCGTGAAGAAGGATAACAGCGAATCACCGCTACGCTCTTCCTGATGGCGATCAGGGAACAGATCATTAATCTCATCTTGTGTCAAATCAAGCGCAGCAAGTGGTTCACCCAAGAAGGATGACAGTTTCACCTGTTCCAACGTCTCGCCTTGCTCCACAGTCAATGCTTGTACTTCGTTCCATGCTGCAGTCACTTCATCCCCGAATTCCAGTGCGGAGATTCCGGACGGATGATCTGCTTTGGCCAGCCCGTAGAAGACCACTTGGGCTTCACCGTCCAAGCTTACGCGCTCCGATTGCAATGCTGTGTAAGCAAATTCATACTGGTACGTCTCATTTGCCAATGTATTATGGCTCAGGCTTTCAGGCTGGTTTGTTTCCTTGTAGGACAGACCGAAGAATTGGAATCCATCTGTCGAGTAACCAACTGCCTTAGTCAGAGAACCTTGTTGCATGTAAGGGAAAGCACCGCCCTGAGGCTGGTTTTGACGCGAACATACCACATATCCCTTCGCTTCATCTTCGAACACCGTATGGTCAATATATTGTGACAGATAGGCTTCATTGCTACGTACTGCACCTGGATCAGCAAGACCTACATCTTGTCCATATACCACGTCAACGTTATGTTGTTGTCCTGTGAGCTTCACATCCCAGAACCAGACGCCTTGCGTTGTGGCTGTAAACACAACCTGATAGCCAATGCCTTGTTCTTTGCCTTCAAGCTGTACTGTACCTTCCCAGATCAGTTGATTGCCGGATTGCGCTTTGCTTGTAATCACTTTGCTGTTCGAATGCACACCCAGCAGTGGGAACGAGCTGATTTTCTCTCCCTCGTGTACACGCAGATACAGGTTATTCAAAGATCCATCAATCTGGTTGCTAAGCAATTGATTCAACATGGTCGTACCAGATTTAGCTTGGTACAGGTCCCCACTGTTCAAAAAGGTAAAGGATAAATCCCCGGCAGTCAGCCGGATTGGTTCATTAATCATCGTTGTCATACTATTCACTCCTTCAATTAGTATAAAATCGAAACGTTTCGATAAATCTGAAAAAGAATAGGGGACCTCTGCGAAATGACCTTTGTCGGGCCAATTCGGACGGTGATCCCCATCATTCAACTCTTAATTCAAAGAGGGCCAATCCCTTTTACAACCACGCGAGTTAAAAAAGAACAACTTCACAAATCTATACAGACCGGATATGGTATGACTTCTGTAAGCAGTATCCAAACCATATCCCATCAGACGAGTTACTTCCTAGGCCGGCTGAATTCCTGACTCAACCTGTACCGATCGTACAGACTCGCGTTCAACCAGATCAATGGTTAACGTATACGATGTATTCACAGCTTCACCGTTCAGCATCTGGAAGAGCAAATGCCCTGCCAATGAACCTGCTTCATGCTTGGGCTGCCGCACCGTCGTAAGCGGAGGATGAACATATTCGGACAGTTGAATATCATCAAATCCGATGACCGAAATGTCATTTGGTACCGAAATGCCGCTCTCTTCAAATGCTTTCAATCCACCAATCGCCATTTCATCATTCCCGTAAAATACAGCAGATGGAAGCTCGCCCTGCATAACCATCATCTTGGTTGCACTATATCCACCCTCACGTACAAAGTTACCGCTTAGACGCCATTTGGACTTCTCTTCAAGGCCCGCCTCCTGCATTGCTCGCAAATATCCTTGATAACGCAGAGCATTATCATAAGAATTGGATGGCCCGCTGATATAGGCGATGGTCTTATGCCCCTTCTGAATGAGGTGACGTGTAGCGAGGTAACCACCTTGCTCCCCGTCCACCAGCACGTTGACCAGATGGCTACTCGACAGCTGCCGATCCATCACAATGATAGGGAAACGTTCACCTGCAGATTCCACCAGGATATCATCATGGATGTTATGGGCCAGGATGATAGCGCCATCCACTCTTTTTTCCCGCAAGAAACGAACCGCTGTGGAGTCACGTCCTCCCATAGAGCTGCAAGCAATCAGATCATATCCGTTAGCCAGCGCTACGTCCTGTACGCTGCGAATCAATTCGGAGTAATACGGACCCGACAGATCAGTAAGAATCAACGCAATCGTGTTCGTCCGGCTCCGTTTCAGGTCCATGGCAAAGCCGTTTTTGCGATAATTCAGTTCCCGTGCTGCCGCCAGCACTTTTGCCTTGGTCTTGGCACTTACCTTGCTGTCCCCATTCAGTGCATAGGAAGCGGTCGAGAGCGCCACGCCTGCCAGCTTTGCCACATCCTTAATCGTTGCCATTCCACGTTCGCTCCTTCTAACTTTCTTGTTACCTATCATTTTATACTGTAAATGGTTGCAACAACCACACATTCCTATGCATTATCCATTAGAAATGGCATCAATTCTCATTTATCGAAACGTTTCGAAGTGTTTTCAAAAAAAATTTCTCTTCACGTCTTTTAAGCATCACTGCTGAATCATATACCTTTTTATTGTACATATAGCTTAGTCGATTGACAACATTCCAATATTAGACAAGAGGAAGAATTCATTATAAATCACAATGAACACGCCTGTAAACCATAGATTGAAACGTTTCGACATTTTCATTATAGTCGGTGTTGATAGCGATTTCAACCTCTTTATCCATTTTTCACAGAAATATGTGAAGTGAATGATTCGAAGGGTCCTCATTACACCTTTGTGGTATTATACTGCTTATTAGTCCAATCCTCTATAAGGAGTCCATTATGTTATGAGCAATCTGGATCTAAGCTTTCATAAATCATCCGTGAACAATCCCGGCCTCTTGCAGCAAATCACAACCGTGCCTCCCGCAATGTTCAAACTGTGTCATCTGGTGCAGCTCCATGATCGGGAAGCCTTCTCCCGTATCGATGAACTGTGGAGCAGCAAGCACGTTCTTTATGTCATCACCTCTGGTCAAGCAAGACTGATCAGTTCGAATGGTCAACTGATGGTAAATACCGGATCAGCTGTCGTTCGCCAAGCTGGAACTCTGCTTCAGCATGAAAGCAAGCGTGGCTCCCTTTCCCCGGTTCAGGGTATTGCAATAGCCTTTGATTTTGCAGATAACGAACAAAGGCTCTGGCCATTCGGACATCCTGTTCCCGTTACAAGCCGCCTTATTGCCGAGCTGATCTCCGAATTGGTTCAGTCCAGCTCCAAACGCGATGAGTCGGGACCATTCAAACCTCATATGCTGTTTTATCAGCTGCTGGATACGTTGCGAGATCACGCTGTGCGTTTGGCTCATGAAGATCATTCCTGGCTGGACATTGTCCTCGCGCGTATCCATGAAAGAGTTACTCATTCTTTTACACGTGAGCAATTAGCGAGAGAGGTTAATGTGAGTCCAGAGCATTTTTCACGAGAATTCAAGAAATACACCGGCTTTACATTCGTGGAGTATGTTACCCGGTTAAGAATTCGAATTGCCCAGGAGCACCTGCTGTTTGCCAATCCCACATTGCAAGAGCTTGCGCAGTTGACGGGATACAGGGATACCTTTTATTTAAGTCGAAAATTTAAACAAACGGTAGGTTGTGCACCGACTCTCTATCGGAAAACGCCAAAAAAAATTGCAAGTCTTACATACAACTATACCGCTTCCTTGCTCGCACTGGGCCACATCCCGCATCTGGGTGCCGTTGCAGAATGGATGAAAAGTAGACTTATTGAAAATGGACAAGACCAATTTGATCAGTGCTATGAGCATGATCTTATTAATCATCCGGATCTAATCGCAGACGCTCATCCCGATGTCATCCTTGGTTATGCACCTCATTCCGGCATGGATGAATTACGGCAGATTGCACCAACGATTTTGATGCCTTTTGAAGAACTTGACTGGCAGGAGCAACTCATTCATTTGGGACGCATCACAGGCCTGGAAGCCAAAGCTCGTGCGCTGTTAGACCAATATGATACGCTTCAGCAAGAGGCCAATCGTACACTTGATCAAATGATGGGTGTGCGTGGATCAGCAGTATGCATATTCATGATTGGTGAGAGTGGAGCGTACATCTATGGTCACGGATGGGGTAGAGCTTCTCATATTTTGTATCACTCGCTTGGCTTCGCCCCTCCTGCAAGAATGGAAAAGGATGGTCAGCTGCTCACAGGTTACATCCATGTTCCGCTAAATGAAATTCATTTGTACGCTGCAGATCATATTTTTATTGACTATGCCAGGGAGCCATCGGAGCAAGATGCTGTGGACAAGCTGTTCGCTCAGGAGTCCTGGAACAACTTGAGTGCGGTCCGAGAAGGGCGACTGTACGAGATTGAAGCGAATATGTTTTATGGATTCGACCCCATCTCGATTATGGAGCAATTACAGCACATCATGCACAAACTGACATCACATCTGTCCATGCATTAGTCATCATAGATGTCCATGTACAAATGATACGTCATCCTCTATGTTAGTAATGAGAATAATAATCATTATTGATTAAATAACAGGGGGAACAATTATATGTTTGCTGCAAAAAAACGCTTTTCGGGCTTGCTGCTCATGCTCGCCATCATCATGATCCTGGCTGCCTGTAACAGTGGTACGGGTTCCGGCACAACGGAACCAACAGCGGCGGGTTCAGAATCGACAACAGCTTCGACCGAAACAAATAACGACTCTTCCGGTGCTACGCGGATCTACAAGTCATTAAGTGGAGATGTGGAAATTCCGGCTGAACCGAAACGGATTGTTACGGATATGTACGTAAGTGATCTGCTCGCACTCGGTATAAAGCCTGTTGGCGCTGTTCAATATTATCTGGAAAACCCGTTCTATGCAGATCAGGTGGAGGGCATTGAAAGTATCGGTGATCGGGCAGCGGTCTCGATGGAGAAGGTCATTGCCATGAACCCGGATCTGATCATTACCTACTCCGACCAGGCCAGCGAAATTGAGAGTTATCAAAAGATCGCACCTACCGTAGTGATTCCTTATGGTACATTCACCAATGTACATGACGAAATTCGGGGATTCGGAGAGCTGATGAACAAATCCGAAGCAGCCGAAGCTTGGCTGAAAACGTACGACGAACGGATTGAAGCCGCTCGTGCTAAGGTGAAAACCGTCATCAAACCGGAGGAAACCTTCTCCATCCTTGAAGTATCCGACAAGAGTTATTATGGATATGGAGATAATTTTGGTCGAGGAGGACAAGCGGTCTACAGTGCTTTGCAACTTGCCCCACTCGAGATCACCAAAAAAGAACTGATGGGTGATACCCAGTGGAAAGAGATTTCGCGTGAAGTTGTTGGTGATTATGCAGGGGATCATATCTTCTTGACCGTTGGGGAGAACAATAAAAATTATCAAGGCGACTCCATCTGGCAATCCCTGCCGGCAGTGAAAAACAATCAGGTGTACGAATTGCTGGAAGACCGTTATTGGTACTTTGACCCGATTGCAATTCAAGGTCAGGCTGAAGAATTCGCTGATATGATCGTAGAACGTGCACAGCAAAATCGTAAATAACATATGAAAGATGCAAGTGTCTGGTCAGGCTATGGAACCTGTCCGGGCATTTGCGTTATATGGAGGAGGACTTACATATGCTTCGCCGTTTCATGGCCTATTATCGTCCTTATCGGGGACTCTTTATATTGGACTTCTCCTGTGCCATTCTGGCTGCACTGCTGGAGCTTGCGTTTCCCTTGGCTGTAAACAAAGTTGTCGATCAGCTGCTTCCCGCAGGCAACTGGTCCATGATTTTATCAGCCTGTGCCGGATTGCTGGGCATCTATCTGCTCAGTTCCTTTTTCCATTATGCAGTCACCTACTGGGGGCATAAGCTGGGTATTAACATCGAATCCGATATGCGGCGGGAACTGTTCCAGCGTGTGCAGAAGCAATCCTTCCGCTTTTTCGATAACAACAAGACTGGGCACCTCGTCTCTCGCATGACCAACGATCTGATGGATATTGGTGAGATTGCCCATCATGGACCCGAGGATCTGTTCATTGCCCTGATGACGCTGGCCGGAGCCTTCGGCATAATGCTTGGTATCAACTGGCAACTGGCTGTCATGACCTTCATCATCGTACCGCTAATGATCTTCCTGTCTCTCTATTTCAGCCGCAAAATGTCCAAAGCGTTCAAGCGTATGTTTGCGGATATTGCAGACTATAACGCACGCGTAGAGAACAATGTGAGCGGAATTCGTGTAGTACAGGCTTTTGCCAATGAAAAGCATGAAGTGAAACGTTTTGTCGAAAATAATGAACGCTTCCGTCTTACCAAACTGATCACCTACCGGATTATGGCATGGAATTCCTCGCTCAGCTTCATTCTGATGAAATTTGTCTCGCTGTTTGTACTGGTGTGCGGTACGTGGTTTGTCATTCAGGGCAGCATGACCTACGGAGAATTTATCGCCTTTGTCATGTTATCCAATGTGTTTCTTGGACCGATTCAACAGATTAATTCCGTCATCGAAACCTATCCCAAAGGCATTGCCGGATTCAAAAGATATCTGGAGCTGCTGGAAGCCGAGCCCGATGTGGATGATACACCACAAGCCAAATCCATCCCACATGTGAAAGGCGACATCGCCTTCCATGACGTTTCATTTGCTTATGGGGAACACAAGCCAACCTTGGATCAGGTCAATCTGGAGATTCAGGCAGGACAAACGGTAGCGCTGGTTGGACCTTCGGGTGCAGGCAAATCTACGCTGTGCAGTCTTATTCCACGCTTTTACGATGTGGATGCGGGGCATATCTCTATTGATGGGATTCCGGTAAAAGATATGACACTGGAGTCACTTCGCTCCCATATCGGGATTGTACAGCAGGATATTTTCCTGTTTGATGGGTCAATCCGTGAAAATATTGCCTACGGCAAACTGGATGCACCTGATGAAGAAATCTGGCAAGCCATTCGCAGGGCCCAACTGGAAGAGCTGGTACAATCTCAACCGGAAGGGCTCGATACTCTAATTGGTGAACGGGGCGTCAAATTATCTGGCGGACAAAAGCAACGTCTATCCATTGCTCGCATGATTTTGAAAAATCCGCCGATCCTCATTCTGGATGAAGCGACCTCCGCACTGGATACCGAAACGGAAGCCGCCATTCAGTTGGCTTTATCCGAGCTGGCACAAGGACGTACAACGCTAATCATCGCCCATCGACTGGCAACGATCAGACACGCCGATCGTATTGTGGTAGTGGAAAATGGCGGCGTAGCCGAGCAAGGCAGCCATGATGAACTTCTGGCACGTCAGGGCTCATATAGCCGATTGCATCAAGCGCAATTTGGATAGGTTGCGAATTATTGTGGATTATAAAGTTTAACGAAATACAGTCACGTTATTCCCGCAAAACCAGCGGCAGGATCGCCTAACTGTGGAAATTGGCGCTAAAAATACGCGCTCGGTTCGTTAAACAGTACTAATGCTAAAAAGGGATGTCCCCGTCATGTTCAATGACTTTTGGGACATCCCTTTCTTTTTCAGATCCTAAATTCTGTGATAATCACAGCAGGAATAGGATTTTATTTTTTGACCGCATGGATGAAATGGTTTGTTTCGAAGGCAGATAAGTCATCTGTACGATTGCTAAAATACCGATCCTGTATATCTTCTGGCGATAGATGCTCATATATGAGAAGTCCCACATCCGCCAATAACCGCTCCATCTCCTCGTAAGTGAAGCAGGATTGCATCGGCTCGCCCCCCATTGCAGCCATCTTAACCATATTTTCAACCCGGTTAAACCTTCCTTCTTCCTCAAAGAGATGCTCATCTGCATAATCCAACACAATAGAGCTCCCTGTTGGAAGATCCGAAAATATATGCCGCAGCAAAATGGACAGGTCTTCTTTGGTCAAATAATACGAAACGCCTAATAGAGTAACCATCGTCTTTAGCTTCTTCAAGCCTTCATTAGTCAAACGTTCATACGAAGGCTCATGGGTAAAATCCATTGGCACTAGATGAAGATTGTCCGGAATGATCAGATCGGCCTGATGCAGCCGCTCCCGCTTGAATTGCTGTGTTGCCGGATAGTCCACTTCAAATAGTTCCAAAGTGTCCTTCAATTCCGGATGCCTCAAAGCAAATGTATCCATCCCCGCGCCAAGAATGACAACCTGCTTCAATCCCAACACAACTTCATGCAACACTACATGCTCACAATAGGCAGCCCGAGCCAATGTTATTGGAGATAACTGTACCTGCGTAATCCATTTTAAAATCGTATCCGGGTCGTCCTTGATCAGCTGAGCCATGTCCGGGTTGAAAAAATGGATGCCTTGAATCATATTCTCGCGAATACCCGCAAACTCTTGAGGAGTGATAAGCTCTTTGGCTATATAATCATCGAAAATAAGAGGTGTGTCGTATTGGCAGTGGTAGGCTCGGCCAAAAGCCGAAATCAAGGATGTGATGCTGGACTCATTTTGCTTCATATTTCATCCTCCCGTACAAACAAAAATAAGATTCCCCCTGGCCAGGAGAACCTTAGTATATACGGAATATTTTTATATGTAAATTATAGCATAAAAAGATTTTTTTGTCAATCTAAATCTACAGGATGATCCGACAGATTCAAGTGGCATTCTTTGTCCCTCCACTCCAATCTGCCCTCTTCCTCCTTCATACCACTCAACCCGAAAAGGCTAAGCGTCCAATCCGTACTCCTTCACTTCACGGTTGCGGTTCAGCACCGCATGCAGTACAAAACCAAGCACCGCAATAACCGCCGTGCCAGTCGCCAGCCACGCTACAGGGATCAGTCCCTGTTTGTCGTACATGACCCCCATTGCATACGGCCCGATAACCCGTCCAACCGCACCGATCCCACCGGAGATCCCGATGTAGAAAGGTGCCGCTCTTCCGGCATGCTCTGAGATGAATGCCGGCGTAGCAGGTGAGATCAACATTTCCCCAAAGGTAGCCAGTACCATTGCAAGCACCATACCCGGATAGCTATACATGGTGATCATGACGATGTAAGCCATGCCATAAAACACCGCACTTGCAGTCATCTGAGCGGTCGATGTACGGGCCATCGTACGCTTAACCCAGCTAGTAAAGGGTTGTCCCACAAAGATCAGCACCCCATTTAGGGTCCAGAGCAGACCGTACATTCTTTTCTCCATACCCTCGGAAATAATATACGGAGACACACCCGTATTCCAGATGGAATTACCGAACAGCAGGAACAGCACGCCCAGGCTCATGAACAGATATAATCTGGTGTTTCCTAGCAGCGCCCAGACGCCCGGCCCATCGGGAACCGTTTTGCGCTTGGTCAGATGTACTTCGCCCTGATCGGGTTCCGCCCGCGACAGATAATACCAGAAGAAAATCGCAAACCCGGCAGAGGTCACCCCGTTCAGTACAAAGCTGAGATGATAGGAAAAGTCAGCCAAGAAACCACTGAGCGCCGTACCAATCGCCACACCGATATTGTTGGCGACATAGATCACATTGAACAATTCCCCGCGTCTCTCCGCAAACCGGAAGCCAATAAAGGCTTGAATCGCTGGTAACGACAATGAACTGAATAGACCGATCCAGCCCATGGCACATATAAATACAACCCAATACGCGCTAATCCACGGCAGAGCAAACAGCCCTACCGCATTTAACGCCAGCGATCCGATGATCAGCTTCTTGACGCCCACCCTGTGGTACAATGCACCGCCGAGCAATTGCCCGAAGATGCCGCCCAGCGACTGAATCAGAATAACAAACCCCGCGTTCGCCATCGTGCGTCCAAGCTCGTCAAATACATACATCGTGGTCAGCGGCCACATCAAGGCACTACCTGTCGCATTGACCAAACTTGCCAGCAAAAATATTTTCACTTCTTTTGGATACGTATCCAGCCATCTCATCATCTTGTTTATTCTCCTTAGTACCTTCAAAAAGCATATTGCCATAAAAAATAGACCCTTGCCCTGACGGCATAATTAGCCAGAGCGAAGGCCACTTGAATTTAGAAATTTAGAATGTAGTACTTTGAATTCCGAATTTTGCTCTTTATCATTCTGCTTACGATCTATCCTTTGTTCATCTTACCTGAAAAGATCCGATCTGCAAGCACATTCATTGACGCTTCACTTCGACAGTGGCCGAGAAGAATGTGGCCCCGTTCCCCATGTCAGACAGACGATTGGACGTGAGCGAATTCGCCCGCTGTTTTTTGCCATTGCCATCCCACCATAAGCCTTGACTGATCACCGTTCCTGGCAGCATGGATTCACTCACCTTGGCGGTTAGCTCGATCCGGCCACGGTCGTTCCATACGACCACCGCATCTCCGTCTTTCACCTGTCTGCGGGCTGCGTCCTCCGGATGCATTTGCAATAATGGTATCTTCTCCAATCGTTGATGTTTGGCCGAATTGGCAAAGGTGGAATTCAGGAAATTATGGTTTGGCGGCGACAGAAACATCAGCGGATAGACATCCGCAGGTCCAGCCGGGTTTTCCCCGTCATACCCCTCAACGAGAGCACTATACGTAGGTAAAGGAGGCAATCCCTTCTGTGCCATCGTTTCCGAATACAGCTCAATTTTCCCCGAAGGCGTGGGCAACTGATCCAAATAGGAGTCATGTGCAGACATATCCAGCTTGACGAAATGATGCTGCTTCAGCCCCTCCAAGGTTACTCCGTTCATGTAGGGATTACCCGTATCCTGGAGTGCTTCCTCAATCATCTGTTCCGGTGTCTCCCCGAAAATCTCCGGGTCATACCCCATCGCCTGTCCAAGCAAAGAGAACAATTCAACATTGCTCTTGCTCTCACCCAAAGGCGCAATGACTGGCTCTTGCAAATGAACATACTGATGCCAGTAGGACGTATACAGATCCGTCGTTTCAAATGAAGACGTCGCAGGCAGCACAATATCTGCGTATTTCGCCGTATCCGTCATGAATAGGTCATGGACTACCGTAAACAGATCTTCCCGTGCAAAACCTCGCTCCACCCGCTCGGTATCTGGTGCCACCACCAGTGGATTGCTGCAGTAGACCATCAACGCCCGGATCTGCTGCTCCGCTTCCAGTAGCGCTTCGCCAATCCGGTTCATGTTCACCACGCGCGGCTCCGGGTTCTGCCGCAGCTCAGGACGCTCGAGCGCATCGCTATTCGTGCTCGCGTAGCTGTTGGTACGAATAGCGCCCCCGCCGCGCTTCAGCCACTGCCCTGTAATGGCAGGCAGACAGGCTACGCTGCGGACGTTCATGCCACCGTTGTCGTGATGCTGGAGGCCATTGCCGATATGAATATGGGCTGCCTGTGCGTTGCCATACAGCTCAGCCAGCTTCACGATGTCCGCCTCCGGCACGCCTGTAATACGTGCAACGCGCTCCGGGGTGTAGCTGCGGACATGATCACGCAGTGCCTCATGGCCCACGGTATATTTTTGCATAAAAGCCTCATCCGTCAGTCCCTGCTCGAACAATACATGCATTAATCCGAGTGCCAATGCACTGTCTGTTCCGGGGTAGAGTGGAATGAACCAGTCTGCCCATTGGGCGGTCCGATTGCGATGGACATCAATAACGACGATTTGGGCGCCCTTTTTGCGGGCTTTCTCGGCCAGAACAACCTGATGCATATTGGTGCTGACGATGTTGCCTCCCCACACCAGAATGACATCCGCATGCTCTGTATCCTCGGGCAAGGTTCCCCGGTTCGCACCCATCGTATATTTCCAGCCGGTATTTCCCGCTGCATTACAGATAGTCTGTTCCAGCTTGCTCGCACCTAGCGCATTGAAAAATCGACGATCCATGCCATCCACACCAAGAATGCCCATGTTTCCATAGAAGCTGTAGGGCAGGATGCTCTCCGGTCCGTAGGTATCTGCCAGCGAACTAAATCTCGCCGTAATCTCGCCGATGGCTTCGTCCCAACTGATTCGCTCGAACTGGCCTTCGCCCTTGGCTCCGATGCGTCGCATCGGATATTGCAGCCGCTCGGGGTGATACACCCGCTCCGTCATATTTCGGACTTTGTTACAGATGGCGCCTTTTGTAATCGGATGGTCCGGATTGCCCACGACCTTCACGATCTTACCGTTCTCCTTATGAAGCAGCAGGCCGCAAGTATCCGGACAATCGAGCGGGCAAACTGCCGGGAATACGCCATTCTCCTGATCGATCATATACAAGTTCCTCCCCCTTCAAAGTTATCCTCATATCATATCTTCTTCATGGTAATCGCGTAAAGAGAACAGTCTTTTTTACTGCCACAACCGCTCCAATTTTTTTTCAAAAAAAATCTTTTTCCCCTTGATTCAATCTCGAAATTCAAGGGTAAATTAAAAATAAGGCATTAGGCTAGTGTTTCCCCACTTCCTCCTCATGCCATATCATGGACCACTCCCGAAATTCGCCATGAACAGGTTTCGTTCCCCCGAACCTTGTCATGGCGAATTTATTTTGCGTGCATACTTTTACATAAAAAAAAGCGACTCCTCTCCCGCCCATCACAGCAGACAGCCATGACTTGAACGAGATTAGATTCGCCAATTTCTGTTGCTATTTTGTTTAACTTCCCTGTTCCTGTTTAACTTCGCACTCGTCTTTGCAGGCTTATCGTGGTTACAACGCTACTCGATTACTCGAAAAAATGTCGCTACGCCTGCTTGCTCCACATCGGTCTGGCTTCTGTCTCCACAGGCTGGGCCACCGCCATTGCCACCTCAGGCTTCACTTCCGGCTCATGCTTGCGCAGGTACACCATCCAGTAAGCAGCCGCCACAAATAGCGCCCCTCCCGTCAGGTTGCCAAGCCATACCGGAATGAAATTCATGATGTATTGCCCCCACGAATAATGCCCTTCGAAGATCGCCGCAGGAATCAGGAACATGTTGGCGACAACGTGCTGGAATCCAATAGCCACAAAGGCCATCGTTGGGAACCAAATGCCCAGTACTTTTCCACTCATCGTATCCGATGCGTAGGACAACCATACTGCGAGAGCTACCAGCCAGTTACACCCGATCCCGGATATAAAAGCCTGAAGGAAGCTGTCGTCCAGCTTGTGTCCAGCCATATCCACTACTTTGGTCAAATAGGCACCTTCTGCCGTCAGACCGAGCACATGCCCAAATGCATAGGCCACAAAGAGCGCTCCAAGGAAATTACCTATCGTCACTAAGGTGAGATTCTTCAACATGTTGCCCGCGGACAGTTTACGTGCAATCGTCGCAAGTGGGACGGCCATCATATTACCTGTCAGCAGTTCCCCACCGCCAATCAGCACCAATATTAATCCTACCGGGAACACTGCTGCACCAATCAGATTAACCAAGCTGCCCCACTCGGTCGGAGCAGAGGCAATAACCCGAATATCCAGCAGAAATCCGAGCGCAATAAAAGCTCCTGCCAGAAAACTGAGTATCAATACGGAGGACACCGGATTTTGAGCTTTCTTCATCCCCGTATGCGCCGTATATTGTGCAACCTCAAGAGGTGTTTTTGCTGCCATAACGATCCTCTCCTTCACAGTTCATGAACATCATAATTCAACCTGTTTTGTTGATATGTTCATTGTATCGCGAAGGTTTCAAGAGGTTTGTTACTTTTATCACAAAGTCTGAAAACTACATTTTCACGTTTCGTTCTAGTTTACTTGATGTGCGATCGATGAGGTGGTTACTTACGCCGTCCCCAGATCCTCATGCTCACCGAAAATTTGCTGCAAATGATGTTCCAGATGCTCAACGTAATCTTGTGCCAGCCATTCTAGCGTTACCACACTTCCATCAGAGAGGATACATGTTTGCGATTGACCCATCTCTACCGAGACGGAGAGAACACGAATAACGGACTGGTTCAGACTAATCCAGAGATTTAATACATCTTCAATTGGTGCGCTCTTGTACTGTTGGCTCTCCACCCACTGCTCCTGCTGATACGAAGTTATACTAAAAGGTTCGGTCTGGTGCTGCATCTGTACAAATCTGCTGACATTATGCAGAGCCGAATCGCATAAATGCCCCAAAATTTGAAGACGGGACCATTTTCCTTCCATTCGTGGTGGAACAATCTCGTCCGGATTCATTGCAAGGAACTCCTGAGGTACCGATTGCAAGAGAACGTTCAACCGGGATACGGATTCTGTAAGCACGCCTGCGCCACTCTCCTTCATTTCAACTCCATTGCGTTTATAACGTTACAGTTGATAATATAGCACCATTTCCCAGCCCTAACTACCTCCGATTATTTTAAAAAACAAAAAAGAACTGCCGCATAATGAATGCGGCAGTTCTCAGATATTTATGGTTAGACCATCGCTGGTGTTTTTACTTCTACTGGAGGCAACGCCTGAAGACCAGCCGAGTTCAGGAAGTTCCATGGTTTGTTGTAATGTGGTTGGAAGAAGAAGTCGATGAAGGCCAGCTCATCTACCGTCATGTTGTTCTGGATGCAGACAGAGATCGTATTGATCGACTGTGTCAGATCAGCTTGTGACATGACCTGCGCACCAACAATGCGGCGCGTAGCCTGTTCATAGATTACTTTGAGCAGCAGCTTCTCTGCTGTTGGCATGAACTCTGGACGGTAAGCATCTTCAAGCGTTACAGCTTCAACCACCAAACCCTCATCCGCAGCAGATGCTTCCGTCAGACCTGTACCTGCAATATTTTGCTCATAAATTTTAATACCTGATGTGCCTTGTGTACCCATGTACCGTGTCGTAGGACGAACCAGGTTCCGTGCTACGAGTGTACCCATCCGCACCGCGTTGGTTGCCAGTGGAATGTACGCATCCTTGCCGGTTGGATTGTAATGAATTGCAGAGCTGTCTCCAGCAGCGAAGACGTCTTTTTGGCTGGTTTGCATATATTTATCCACGATGATTGCGCCGTTTGGCAGCATATCCACTTGGCCTTTGAGCAGCTCCGTATTCGGACGGAAACCAATGCACAGAATAACGAGGTCTGTTTCGAACTCTCCTTTGGATGTAATGACCTTGTTCACTTTGCCATTCTCTCCGGTAAACTTCTGAACCGTTTGGCCCAGTGCCAGCTTGATGCCGTGTCCAGTCAACGTTTCTTCAATGGCATCCGTGAACTCGGGGTCGAGATATTTATTCAAAATTCGATCCACGCTATCGATCAGTGTAACTTCCTTGCCGTTCATTTGGAAAGCCTCTACCAGTTCAATGCCGATATAACCTGCTCCTACCACGGTAATACGTTTGGCATGTTTGGCTTTCTCAATAATCGTGTTGGAATGGTTGTAGTTTTTGCAAAGTAAAATGTTGTCCATCTCGATGCCTTCCAGCTTCGGTACGACAGGCCATGAACCCGTGGTCACAATCAGCTTGTCGAAGGTATCTTCGAATTCTTCCCCTGTTTTCAAGTTTTTAGCCTGAAGTTTGTGACCAGCAGCATCTACTGACGTCACTTCATGAAGCATTTTGGTAACGACACCGAGCTCGGCCAGTTGGTTTGGCGAAGAATAGAACAGTCCGTCTGGATCTTTCACCACGCCACCTACATAAAGCGCAATGCCACATGATAAGAAGGAGATGTTGTCATTGCGCTCATACACTGTAATGGTAGCATCCGGATACAATTTGGCGGTGTTAACGATGGCTGCGGTTCCTGCGTGTGTACATCCGATAACTGCGATTTTCATGATAAGGTTCCCCCTTGGAGTATATAAATAAAAAATTGAATATAACGTCATTGTGGTTGTGAAATATTTCACTTCTAAACGAACAGCGCTTATGTGATTTATTTCACTTTGTACACTTATTATAATGTGATATTTTTCACATTGCAATAGGTTAATCAAAATAAATTCGTCGGATGTGGTTTTCTTTACGATCAGGCGAGTCATCGACTCATCTTCATTGACTTCAGTTTTCCCTGCTTATGGCTGGTTTATGCTCAAAATAAGCGTAGTAACTACCGCGGAGACACGTATATGGAGAGGATGTTTCGTACTAAAAATTGTATCAAAAAAAGCCTGTCCTCCAATCTGGAGGCAGGCTTCTTCGTTCATTCATTTTATACGCCAAGCAGCTTTTCAATCTCTGCAGTCATGGCTTCAGGGGATTCTTTTGGTTCAACACGCCCTACAACTTCACCTTCACGATTCACGAGGAACTTGGTGAAATTCCATTGGATGCTATTGTCTTCGCCAACACCAGGTTGCTGCTCACGCAGATACTTGAACAAAGGATGTGCATCTTCACCATTTACGTCGACCTTGGCAAACACCGGGAAATTAACACCATAGTTGATTTGACAGAAGGATTCTGCTTCCTCACTGGTACCCGGCTCCTGGCCGCCAAACTGGTTACAAGGGAAACCCAGTACAACCAAGCCTTGATCACGATAGCGATCATAGAGCTTCTGCAATTCACCGTATTGTGGAGTCAGTCCACACTTGCTAGCAGTATTGGCAATCACCAACACTTTGCCTTGATACAGATCGAGTGGAACTTCCTGATTGGCGGTCGTTACCGCCTGATACGAATATACGGACATGACTGATTCCTCCCATGATTATGATGTAGGTTGGGCTGCTGTATATATGTACCCAATGACCATGCGGCACACAGCCTGTCTCTATATTATAGACCTGAGGCGATTAATTACCAAATCTGTGATTAAACCCTGACCGAGTTCATTGGTAGAAGTACTCTTCATCCATCAACTTGGACATATTCCCTTTTAGCCTGACTTCGCCGCCATAATAGCATCATAACGCTCTTGCCGCTCTGCCTTTGTCAGTTTGGGACAACTGTAGCAATAGTTCTGACCGCCATACACCTGATGGTGTAAGCAGCAGACTGGTTTCATCAGCATGGTTTCTCCAGGTTGATGCGGATTATCAATCTCCACCGGTTTGAAGGTTAGCAGGTTCTTCTTCAACCCCAGAATCTCTGGAGACATTGCGATTACATGCTCATACCCTTGTATAACCGCTTCACGTTCCGTCTCCGTGATGTTCATCTGAAACGCTGTCGTTTTGAACCATCTCAGCATGGATGCGAGTTGTGCCCACATCTGGCCTGGATTTGCTCCTCCAGCAACAGCCACGCTTTCAATCAGTGGACGCAGCTGCTCACCGTAATATGCGGTTAATACATCATTACGCCAGGAGGATGGAACGACTTGAGATCCGTCCATCAGATTTGGATGTGATTGCTCGATTGCATTGTTCAGTTGAAAACCAATCACCGGACGGCCATCCTTTAACTCCAGCTTCATATCTGTATTCTCCAGAGACAGATCCAGATAGGTGTCACATAACGCCGTCATGTAGTGAACCCCAATCATCAGGCCACGAACCGAATGCATAAAATATACTGCCGCTGAGCGAAGAGAATCGGCCCGAAGATGCTCATTATAAGCTTCCAGCATAAGTTTGGCCTGCTTCGGATGTTTCAATGCCGTCAAAGGCATGCCAAAGACCGATTCATCGATCGTCCCGGTTGTTATTCGTCCATATTGCTGTAACCAGGTGTAGTTGATTGCTCCCATTCCTGTAGACCTCCTAGAATGCGAATGAGCCGCGTGCATAACGCACAGCGGCTTCATTCTATAGTTTAGGACCACATATGGCCCGTTTCATTAACTTCCTGTCGCGTGACGAACGCGTTGCTCTGTCCGTCCTCCAGCATGAACCATTGCACTGTTCATGAGCACTTGTTCTGGAGGTGCTGATTGCTGACGTTCACCCGCAAGGGCGTAAGGCAAGCAGAGCGGTACACCGGAACGAGGATCAATCACGATATCAGCTTCAATGTTAAATACTTCGCGCAGCACATCGGAGTTCATAACCTCTACAGGTGAACCTGTAGCGATGGCTTTACCTTTTTTAATACCAATCATGTGATGCGCATAACGGGAAGCATGGTTCAAGTCATGCACAACCATAACGATGGTACGGTTTGCTGTGGCATTCAGTTGCTCCAGCAATTGCAGTACTTCAAGTTGGTGAGCCATATCCAGGAACGTTGTTGGCTCGTCCAGGAACAGAATGTCTGTCTCTTGTGCAAGAGCCATGGCAATCCAGGCACGTTGACGCTGTCCACCGGACAGTTGATCGATTGGACGATCATGGAACTCCGTCATGCCTGTTACTTCGATAGCCCATTCAATCATGCGTTTGTCTTCAGCACGCATCGAACCAAAACCTTTTTGATAAGGGAACCGTCCGTAGGACACAAGTTCGGTTACAGTAAGTCCTTCAGGAGCTGTTGGATTTTGTGGCAAAATCGCAAGCTGCTTGGCTACTTCACGCGTGGACTGCTTATGGATGGACTTCCCGTCGAGCAATACACTACCTGCTTTTGGATTCATGATCCGTGCCATTGTTTTCAGGATGGTAGACTTTCCTGAACCATTGGCTCCAACAAGTGCTGTAATTTTTCCTTGGGGAATTTGAATATTCAGATCTTCAACAATCAGTCTTTCCTCATAAGCGATATCCAACTTGGACGTCTCCAGACGAAACATGCGATCATCCCTCTCTCATTTATCCCGGTTATGTAATTCCGGCTATGACAACGAAAACGAAATTATAGTTCAGCGTATTTCCGGCGCAACAAGATCTTATACTCTAAAGATACTGATAATCATTATCATTTGTCAACAGTAAATACCAAATTCCATGACGATTAAGAGCTATTTTTGAAATGTTTTACTAGAAATCGGTCAGATTGTCCGCACTTTATGTGAGAGCTTTTCTCATCGTGTACGTGCATTTCATCGCTTTGCGTATGTTCATCCTTGCCCAACATCTGAATAATGTGTCCGAATTGTGAAAAATAGACCTGTATTGATTCATTTTTATATTTGTCATTCTCCATCGCTTGAACAAAAACAAAAATACAGCCCCTACGAAATTCTTCGAGGTGGCTGTATTCGAATTAATAACATATTCAATTAATGCCACTTAGAGCTTCGGTTCCGGGACTAGGTTGATCACAGTCGTTCCACTCTGGACACTCACGATGTCCTTCAGATCAAAATCGGCCGGAAGCGCCACTTGGTGCCCATAAGGATACAGACGATCTGCTTCGGCAACAGTCAGGTTTTCCACTGAAGATGAATCTGCTCCCGTAGACTGAGATGGATCTGAAGCCGTGCCATCTGCATCTCCCTGTCCTGTGCCTTCATCCGTAGTGTCAGAGGCGGTGCCAGTACCTGCATCCGTCGTGCTCCCTGCTGCTGGGTCTGAAGTGTTGCCCTCCGTTGAGGCTGAATCTGCCCCCTGCTCGGCTTCTCCGCTCTGCTGAGTATCGTCCACATTATCGGTAGAAGAACCTGCTGAGCTTCCTTCAGGCGTACCCTCTGAGCTGTCACCAGCTGTACCTTCGCCATCCGGCTCCTCATTTCGGTTGAAACTCTCCCATTCACCCTCAGCATTGAGCTTCTGTGTAGTACCATCTTTCAAGTTCCATTGGAGAGTGTCCGTTTGCAAAGCATTGCTGTCCGTTTCGTTTCTGTAACGTATCATCAACTGGGCAGGCGTCTTTGAACCGTCGTCCGCTTCGGATGCAGGAACGAGGTAGGCGATCTGTTCAGCGAGCTCCACCACCGGTTCAGCGGGAACAACGGGCTCCTGTGTTGGTGGAGGTGATGCCGCAGGTGTCCCCGCCTTATCGCTCATCAAAGCGTACGTGCCTCCAGCTATACCAAGAATCAGGATGACAATGACCGATCCTAGAAAAAGGTTCTTCCTTTTACCTGTCAGCATGCGCACCAGTGGGGAAGCCAACTCTGTTTTGGCGCGGTCGTAGGCCGGCTTCATCGTCTTGCTTGCTCTGGCATAATAGGGTTTGAAAGCTGACTTTGACTTGAAAGCTTCGCGATCATGGGACTTGAAATAAGCCACGATTGCATCCGAGTATCCCTTATGTGCGTTGGAGCCGCGAATAAACAAACGTTGATTCCCCGACCACTCCATAAATTGATACAACACTTCTGTACGTCCTGAACTACTGTAGATAAATTCAATCAGGCCTGGATAATCGAGTCTGTTGCTGCCGCTACCACCGCGATAGAAAGCCAGTGGCAGTGCTTCAAATGAAGCCGTATCCGGGCGCTCGCGAAGCTCTCCGGCAAGCCAGCGACGCGTCCAGCGCTGGAGCTCATTACGTTCGGCCAAAGAGAGGGATTCCAGTTCCTCTTCCTCACGCCCTTCACCGCTAAGCCATGCTCTCGCTGCCAGCATCATGTTTGTACGCGCAGATACATCTGAGCCTTGGCGAGCAGCCCAGTCCCGAACCTCGTTTCCGTGCAACAAAATATCAATGCTTAACAGCTGTTCACGGTTAACCCGCTCCAGATCGAGATCCTGGATCATAAACAAGTTAATAACGTAAGCCAGCTTATCTGCGAGCCGGGTTAAATCCTCCTGATACGCTGGTGGTTGGACAGCGGACCCAGGTCCACCTTTCCGGTTAGGGCGAACTGAAGCTCCAGACTGCCCAATTCGGGCGGTAATACCCGTGTCTAGGGAGCCTGCAACTGGTAAACGATCCAATACACTAACCCGCTTAAGTGCCTCATTAGCAGACTGAACAGGGTTGGGTGCAGAACACAAACGTTCACGCAACTCGGTAGCAGTCCGTTCCAGCAAGAAACTATTGTGGATGGCAGACGGGTGAGATGTAATCCATCTCTGGATCACTTCCACAACATCGGTAGCTGATTCTGTGCGTTTCAGCTGATTATCCAGATAGGGCTCGAACAACAGTTTGGTCAGTGATTCGTTCGCGAGCACTTTGTCGAAGAAAGCACGGCTTAACAGGCTGTCCCGATCCAGCAAGCCGTACAGTTCCTGCACGGCACGCATACGTTTCTGCGAACGGGCGTTATTAATGCCATAGATGAAATAATCCACAATTCGGGACTGTACGACTGGCGCAGCGACCTGAAAATACTCCCCGATGCGTGCTGCAACTGATTCATCAGGTACATTCTCCCGTTTGACGCTGTCCAGCTCACGACTAAGCAACGTCAGGAACAACTCATTCAAGCGTGAACGTTGATGCGCTCCGCCTTCCGGTTTCAAGTAGGTGAGCAATCCACTTAGGACATCGCTTTTGTTATCCAGGTACAACTCTTCCATCCCCTGCTCCAGACGATAGAACATAGAAAGTTCCCCGTATGCTTCAATGGAGAGCTCCCGTCCAGGTTCCATTCCAGTTAGCATCTCATCCGCAAAAGCATAAAATGAATCGGCTGCCCCAGGTTCGTACAGCAATGACCCAGCGAATTCCGCATATGGAAGCTTCGCCACAGATGCATCTGCATGGGTAACTCTGCCCGATACCAGATCAAAGGTGAAATCCTTCTCCGTATTCCGATCTTTCGGACGCAACGTACCCCGCTCTACAAACTGAAAGTGAATGCCTTTCTTGGCCTGCGGCTCCTTGGCAAACGTCATGAATCCCAACTGCCGCCGGAATGCGTATGGTAAAGCCGTGTACAGCAAACGTAGCAATCCTTTGGCCCCTGCGGTGACTTCCTCTGCGGGAAGGTCCAGCGCAATGTATACTTTTCTGCGTGTCGCTACAGACTGCATTACGGCGTAGAGCAAGCGCTTGAATACCACCTCGTCCATTTTCAGAGCACTAAGAATCTGGCTTGGGGAGCTTTGTCCAACACCAGCTGCACGTGGCAATTCAGTAAGCGCAGGCAGTACTGTGCCTTGTTCGATGTCATAGGACGTGGCGAACACAGCATCCAGCCAGCCGCCTTGCTTCATCTGCTCTTCCGAGCGTTCAGGAGACAAGACATAGTTATGAGCGAAAAAGGCGCTGCGCAGCCCGGTGAAATCAGCGGACTGGTACACATTTTGCCCAAGAATCGTCTCACCGCTCTCCAGATGCAGCAGATGAATGGACGGCGGGAATTTCGTCTCATCCTTCTCACTCCGCCCAGTCAGCTCCGCTGGAGCGTCATAGACGCAGTAGGGATGAAGCACTTTTTTGATAAAAGAAGGGTCCAGTCCCGGCGATGCGGCAACCGTATCGAACCCCTCCGTTGTGCGGAACACCCCGCGCCGCTCTCGAGTATACAGCTGTTGTTCAATTGGCGGGGTTACGGAAGAACGCATCATCCCACTCTCCCCTCAATGTACTTCAGCTTGTACAACAGCCAGAGGAATGGCTCATCGACACGGATTGGGCTAACCACGCCTTGCAGCTTCATATCCACCGGATTGCTTCCCAGCGCAGACACCGCAAAGTAAGCTGTATCCTTAAAGTACACATCCATCGTGCCTTTAAACGGACGGTCCACCTTCTCGATAAACCGCCGGATCTCCCCGTCGATATTCTCGAATTCGGTCAGGTCAAACCAATCGCGATGCACCATGTTGCGGAACACATTACTGTTGGATTTGATATAATCGCCCTCTTCGTCCTTGAGGGAATGAAGCATGTCACTTTTCGTGAGTACAACAGCTGTCGGAATATTCGTCTTGGCTTTGTCCTGGTACGCGATAAAGTCACCGAACATCGTTAACACCACATCACGCGGCTCATCGTATCTTGGCGTCCACTCGCCTGGCTCGTTGCCGAGGTTGATGCGGATTTTGTCCCGAATGGAACGAATCTGAAGCGGGTCCACCATGAACAGAATACCTGCGGAGTTCTTGATATGCTGCCCGTGAAGTCCCAGATAGTCCTGCTCCACCATACCTTCACCAGCGACGTCAAAGAACACCAGTGTCAGCGGAGCTTTATCTTCATCCTTGAAAACAAATTGGAAAATAAACGGCTCCTGCAGTTTCTCCTTCTGCGTTGAATCCAGCAAATCGCCCCGCTCGAATAGCGGTTCTTCATAATCGGCTCGGAATCGGCGGCTAATCTCCGCGTTCAGCGGCATGCAGGCCGCATCAAAATGATCGGCTGTGTAATGCTGCAATGTATGAATCAATGAAGTCATGTAGACGGATTTACCCACCTGGGATGCCCCGATAATGGAAATGATATTGCTTGGTGCTTTGCCTGCTGTGACAGGCAGCTCGTTATGGCACTGTGGGCACAGCCGACGCCGTGTAACCACACCGTAACGATCGTTCAATCCCATCACAATGTTATCCGAATAAATGCGATGTTCCTCAGGTACATCATGCGGAGCCAGCACGGCCTCCATATCAAACACTGTATCCAGTCCAAACCGTTCGCGATATCGATTGAGCTTCGCATCTTCCCCAAGTGCGTAGTCCTCATCGTCGTCGCGATGATGCGCAGCCCGGAACACAACCTCCTCCGGTGAAAACTTGCTGAAACAATACGGACATACGATATCGTAAAACAACGGCCGCTCTTCCGGCTGCTGTCTCTTCAAAAACCGACTAAAAAAGCTCATAGCCACTCCCCTCCCCTGATCAGTTAGACTATAAGCCTAACCATCTAGTCTGATATAAGCCTAAAGGCGGCTCCATACTTTGGTCCGTCCGTGAAGAATAGCCTCACGTAATCGTCCTTGGCTACCTCGACGGGTGGCATTTCATTTCTCCCGGGAGCAAAATCACTCACAAAAGGGTACACCGTGCCATCTTCCTTATTCAACGGAACTCCGCCTTGCTTGCGAACATAACAGAGCGCCTCCTTCGGAACAGGTGCTTCCGTTGTAACGGTCATCAATACACTTTTTCGTTTCTGAAAAAAACCGCTCTTGTATCGGATCGAAAAGTGAATATCCGCCTTGCCTGCACTGGCAACTACCGTGTTGTCTCCATCACGCTGACGCACCAGAACTGGCCCTTCCTCCTCCATCTGACACACATACACTGTATAACGGATGGCACCAAAACCCGTGATTCGATCCATATATCCATTGCTCGCCTTATATTCTTCTTTTGTGTATAACTTCAGCTTGCCCTGTGCAGCCTGCTCCCCGGTACGATCATCACCCATCATATCGAGCTCCAGCCGTTCAACATATACAGCTTCCACGCTCTCTGGCCAGAGCCAGCGAAGTGTACACTGGCTCTCATCCACTGCAAGTGTCAGTCTGCGAATCAGGGGCGCTGAAGGGTCTGCATCCGTAAAACGCATCTATCGCCTACCTCCAGACGTTAAAATCCTTTGCTGCGCGAATCTCTTGCCCGCTGACCGAATCCTTCCACCGAATTGGTTCCTCCACCAGCATCGCGGCGTCCACGCGTCTTCCGCGGTGTATTTTCCTTGATCGGAATGATCCAGCTGAACAGGGTTAACACACCAGATAAGATGAGCATCGCTCCGAATCTTACAAATGTATCGCCAACCGTTGATCCGTCCAGGCCCCATTCGAGCAGAAGTCCTGCCAATAAACCAGACACGGCCCCACCAATTCCGAAACTGAGTGCGAGATGACGGTTATCGAATACAAGTCCGAGCGACACGCCCAGTGCGACACCAATCAACAGTAAGGCAGCCACTCGGAAAATAGCCAGATACGTACTGTGCTCCATCATGCCTGTACGTTCGGTCACCAGCGTTCGTTCATCAATCGTATCGTAAATTTGCTGGAATGCCAGATTCAGTCCCCCGGAATCCGGTACATCATAGTACATACCGCCCGTTTGCTGTGCGATATGACGAAGCAAGTCGGTTCCGGAAGGGTCCACCAGACTCAGACCTACCGTATTAACGGCAATCTGTTCATTCGCATACTCAGACAAAATGCCGGATGTGTCTGCATCACTGAATCCATCGGATAACAGGATTGCTACCGTTCCGCGTTTCGGGTCCTGTTTGCCCTTAATCTGCTCCATCGCTTCCCGCAGTACTGCATCGAAATTAGTCCCGCCCGAGGTCGTCACGATGCTGTCTATTTTGCTGTACACCTCTTTTTTGGCAGCTTCGCTGTCCAACGGGGTGAACGACTGAAGCAGCTCGGGTTGATCATCAAAGGTAATCACAGCCACCTGTTTATCGCTTTCCATTTGGCTGATCAGTGTTTTGGCCGCTTCAAAGCGACCGTTATCCGGGTCTGTCTCACTCATACTGCCTGAGTTATCGATCATCAGCACGATATCCTTGACTTGCTTCACACCGCCTGGGTTAATCTGATACAGCAATTGCAGGGCAAGTCCGACGACAAACAACAGCGCCAGCGTTGCTGGAACAAGCAGTTTCCAAGATAGTCCCAGATATCGCAGCTTCCAGGAAGCTCCGTTCAGCTTTGGCGAGATCATCTCTGCGAGTAAACAGAATAATCCGACGCTAAGCGCCAACACGCCAAAGTATAGTCCCATCAGCAATAGACGGGGCATTTCCCCGAGCCATTGACGCAGCATGATTTCTCCAGCCGCAAAGCCCACAGCTCCGCCAATTAGGCTGAACAGGACCAGGAGAAGATTAATTTTTCGCTGCATGTTTGCATGCATCCTTTCCAAACCAGCCGATGAACGGCTGAATTAATACGAAACCGGATGAAGAAAAACAAGAAATTTTATGTTCATGAACGGAAAACAGATCGACGACGTCAAGCCACTCCCGGATACAGCGAGCCAATAAGATGCACTTTGCCCGGCTTCAGGCCCCTGGTTCCGTCATCCATCTGTACCTCCCTTCCGTCCATATAAGATACAGCCTTATGTTTTAACGCATGGGTGACAGCTTCTCGGCCAGATCGGAGGGATGGAGCTCGTAACCATTCTCCGTATACGAATCGTAATACACCCGACCATTGCGATACACCATCAGGTCTTCCAGATGGAAGCCTCCCATCAGATTCAGCTTCTCCACACCACTGCTCCGTTCTTCGTATACCACACCCAGCTTATAGATCCGTGACGTTTCTTCGGCATGCGCCGCATAGTCCATGAAGGCACTATGATGATCACCAAAGAAATATTTTTCTTCATAACGATGTTCCTGCGTATAGTCGAATACTCTTACCCGAACGACTGCCTGTTCCTCCAGTGTGCGATACAATCGGCGGAACAGATCATCACGGGTCAGTACATTTTTGTCGCCATACGTAATGGTAACATTCGCCCGTAACAGCAATTCTTCTTCGAAAGGTACCCGGAGCGGTTCTGCTGTAAGCAGCATCACATGACATACCTCCATCAGGCGTTGAAGGAGTCGCTCGTTTCCTTCTGTGGCAAGCCGGTTCATGTCCCCCATATAGCGGTCCTCGAACCAGACATCCCGTCCACGCTTCGCTTCCAAATCTGCGATTAACACTTCCGTCACTTTGCCATAGTACTCCATTACGTTCTGACCGATATATTCATCTGCAGCCGCTATGCTCTCTACCGCTGTCTCACGCAAAACACGCTCCAGCGTTGCCAGAGTATCCGTCACGCTGCGGCTGAACGTATGCAGCTGTTCCATCTCTGTGTCATAGACACGAAGCAGCTGCAATTCATTCTCCAGGCGCAGCAATTCAACTTTGGGCACATACACGCGCTCCAGCAAACAATCGATTAAGTTGCGCACGTTCTGTTTGTCACGGAACAAGGCCCGTTTGAACGATTGATCCTCTACCCGCTCCTGCTGACGCTGCTCAAGCAAGGCACGTACAGATTCAAGCTGCACCGATTTATCACGAATCAGTCCAAGCAAAGCCTCACGCACGCTGCCGAACCCATTGTCACTCCAGGCGGCCCACTGAAAATAGCCAACCTCAGGATGCTCCGTACGTGATTGCTCAGCTTTACGACGAAGGGAGTCTTCTGTGCTGCGCTGACGTACTCGTTCCTCGGCAAGACGGACCACGTTATCACGGAAATACGCCTCTGCGCCTTGCCCAAACAGTGCTCTCTCCGCTTCACGCAGCGAGAGCGGCTTCAGATCGGAGAAGCTGACGTTATGCGTCATAATGCCGCTCATGCCGCTCACCAGATCCTCATCGGTAAGAATCCCTTCCACTTTGCGCTCTACCGAAGCCCCATCCAGTCCGAAAAAGGCGAGCTTGTCCTTGATGCTCCACTCAGGTTCTTGCTGCATCCGCTCAAGCAAATAACGATACAGATGATACAACACCGCGAGTGCAATAGGTTTGTTCGGCCGTCTAATCTCGGCAAAACCTGCACTGGCATAACCATGCTGATCCGAGGTCGTACGAATGTTATTTTTGAACGATGTATTGTTATACGTGTTGGCCCCTGTGCTTGTCACTGAACCAGAGTTATCTCCATCCTGCTTCCGGTTCTTGAGCAGGCAGATTCGGCAGATGATCTCAGCATTTTCGATCCACCCGCCAGGTACGCCAGTTCCCCGCTCGTTTTTGTCTGACAAAATATATACGAGATCGAATAGCGGAGAAGCGGGATGTACAACCGGAATGGAGATACCGTCCTCCGTAACCAGCAGATTGCCACTGAACGTATAGTCCAGCCCCTGCATGTAATCCAGTTCCCGCAGAAAAGCGAGTCCCGCCGCGCTTGCATATCCAAAGGAATCGACCTGCTCCATCTCGCTGACCAGCACATGCAAATCGGTCTGTACCGACTTGAAGGATTGAGCCAGTATCGTCTCAGTTAGCTTGGTAAGCTCCGGCAACAATACATTCAATGGATCATCTGCTCTGGTCACAACGGTCACGTAGATTCGATCGAACGATGAATATAGGCGTCCATATTCGGCAATACGATTACTCACCCGCCGCAAGGTACGATTCAGACCAAAGAGTGCCTGATCTGAATCGTGAAAACTGCGATGCACATCCTTGCGAAGCGTTTTGGAAGGTCGATCTGTCTGTATGGTGGACAAGGGAAGCACGTGACGTGTCACCTGACCATCATCCGAAGTGCTGCCATTCCTTGCATCACTTAAGCCGTTAACACGCGCATATCCTGAATGAGCACCCGCACTGTAATGGTCATGCTTCGTTTGTGCGGGGTCATGGTCACGATGTTGGGCATGCTCCTGATTTTCCGTTCCAATCTGTACATAGACTACACCTTCTCCGTTATCCCACTTCAGCCGGTTGATTTCCTGGACAGCAGACACTGCCGGAGCGACCTGGTCACCCACAAACAGGAACAACGCGGGGTAATGGATGCTGCTGCGACCATCACCCAGGCTGCCTTGACGCTCCTGCTCAGTTGCATACTGTGCTGCATACTTCTCCAGATTGCGTTTCAGAGCATTGTTCGAGCTGAACTCCATCCCGGCCGCCATCTTACTTCAGCCTTCTGCGAATGTCATTCAGTTTCGATGACATCGTTCTGTAGAACTGGTAGATATCTTCCCCGTTCGCCAGTTCCACTCGCTCGTATTCCAGACGATCACGGGACTCCATGAACAATGCAGCCAGATCATCCAATTTCGTAAGCAGTGGCGTGATATCTTCGGAAGCGGTCAGGTCGTTATCGCGGCGGGACGCTTTGCGCAGCAATGTGCTGCGATCCTTCTCTGCCAATCCACGGAAGTTGCCAAACACTTCATATTCGGCAAAGTTGCGGCTCTTCATCAGGTTCGCAAACGGCTCCCACGCGTCTTCTTCCGGATCACGATCATAGACGTACAGCGCGCCTTTCTTCACGATGGTATCGGTGTATAGTGCTTCGATGAAGCGGTCATACCACTGCTCCTCGTCCTGATGCTGGGCGAGAATGCCTTCCAGCTCGGCGACTTTGGCCGAGATGGCGTTCATCTTCGCCAGTTCTTCACGTACCCGCGCGATCAGCTGCGGGGAACGCACAAGGTTTTCTTTGGCCATATCTTCATTAACACTTCCGAAAATGTCCTTCACCGACACCCGTGGCAATCCTTCGGATTGCAGGCGTTTCAATTCCATGACTGCCCGCTTCACTTCACCCAGGTTCGGGGTGGTGGACGTCAGGCGCATGTCGTAGGCACCCAGCTTCGCAGACAGGTCAAACGGTTCCGTTGTCACAATTGCATAGCGGTTGCTTGTATTCTCATCAATGGATTTGGCTGTCACAATGTTGTATCCAAGCGCCTGCTCGAATTCGGTACGTACACGGGCATTGTACTGCTTCACCCGGGCGTTCTCGTACACATCTCCCCATGACTTTTCTGGAATTGGCGACGGCAGATAGGTCCAGTTATTCTTTTCGGTTTGCACCAGATGGCGTCCGATACCTTCTTTGTCCAAAATGGTACGTTCATAACTTTCCTCATATACTTTGAGTGGTGTGTACACAAACAATGGTACCCCGTTGCGAGTGTTCAGCCAGAAGATCCGGTTGCGCACTTCACTTTCCTTAACGGTAAAATGAGATTTGCCCACCGCATTATTCTGATAATTGCGAATCCCTCTCAGAATGCCCGGCGCCTGTGCCGGCACCGATACGAATCCCCAGGATGGGAAATGCAGACTGCCTGTGCTGTTGCTCAGATTGAACACCGGAACTGCCTCATCATCCAGTTTGCCTGCAATGAAGCGTTCCACGAATTTCTCGACCGACTCGTCCTGTCCATATTTGATAACCAGGAAGTCCTCCATCGAGCGGGTAATCAGATCTCCGAACTTCTCGGTCAGGAAATCAGAGATGGAGCTGACGATATCGATCTCGTTTTCTTTCACCCACTGGCTGGAGTTCTCCAGCAATTCACGCGAGAAATCACGGATCAGATCATCCGTATCGCGCTTGTCCAGCAGTCCATCCACCACACTGACGATATCCGGCACACTTACAACGTTCCAGTAATACGTTTTGTTGCCTTTGTGATCGGACTGTTCTTCGCCGCGTGTCAGGATATCCCCGTTTTTGGAGAAGATCGAGCTAAGTGCGTTCAGCGTTTCAGTAAATACGTTATAAATGCGGCTGTTCTCCTGGTTCAGCAATTCGTACAGGTCCTCGTAGAATTCGATCATCTGATCATTGCGTTCCACATCGGCGTGCAGCCAGTACTCATGAATTTTTGCTTCAATATAAGCATTCTTCTTCTTCTCTTTGGAGACAAACGCACTCTTCGCATCGCCCAGCTTCTCTTCGGACTGCTCCTGAGCGGCCTCAATGTCACGCGGAATGCGGAAGGCATTTTCACGCAGGGTTTCAATGTATGACTGAATCATCTTCAGCACACAGAAGCCTTTTTCCGTGTAGATCAGACGGGAGACATAGAATGGACCCTGTTCAGGATGCAAAAACATACGCCGGATCTGTTCGGTGAACTGACCCGCAATTTCTCCCGGCAGTTGCTTCTTCGCCTTGATATATTCTTCACGGGCACGAGCCAGGAAGTTCTGCTCCAGTTCGGTGTCCATGTTCACGACCTGTGATTTCACCACATTGCCATAGGAGAGACGCTCACTGTTCTGATAACCTGGCAGCGGCTCCGGCACACGGGCTTCAAAGGACTTGACCACACTTTCGAGATCAATGCCCAGCTTGCGGGCAAACTTCTCGGTATCCTCCTGGTTCGGTGCTTTGGAGAACATGGTGTTCATTTTGTCGAACATGCGGTAAGCCAGATAAGTCGTCATTTCTTCAATCGGTAGTACCGCTGAGGATGCACCGATAATGTTGTAATCATAGTTGGCCGGATAGGCTTTGTTCATCTGTGCAATGTTCGTGCGAATGTTGCTAATATAATCGTGGATGGCAAACTCCTCGCCGGATTGCTTTTCCTCACTCGCCATAAAGTTAGTGATGTTCTCGGCGGTGACGTTCATGCAGTAATCATAGGCGTTCTCCAGCAGTTTGCCTTCCGTGTTGGTTGCGGAAATCAGATGACACAAGTTGAACGGTGGCAGCGGTGAATTCACCGTCAGAATGTTGCCGTATTTCTGAGAGAAACGCTCCCCCCGGCTATCCACGTTCATCCAATAATCCAGTTCCTTGAGCGCAGCGTATCCATTCTTGCGGATGTACTCACGAGTGTGCTCACTCAAGCTTTTATTGGACAGGTTCACGTCTGGGGTGAACAGATATCCAAGCGTGTTCACACGGTCAATCCCGGCAGAGCCGTGATCGCGTTCGATAATCCCGCGCACAATATAGGAAATATCGAGGAAGCAACCACTTCCCGTACCGCCGGAAAGACCTGTCAGCAGGAACACCATCAGTTTCTTGTTGGTGCCTACAGATAATGTTTTGATCTTTTTGTCGATCGCCTGCACGACCTGGTTAATCTTCGTGAAAAGCAGCAGTCGTCCAGCCTGGCGCACCCCTGCAGCGCCGTTCATGCCATCGGTGATGCTCAGCTCCGGAGACAGCCAGTCCGTAATATACGGCTCCAATACGCTGCGGTTCTGAAGCAATCCACCAATCTCGGCATTGGACAGCAATACGAATTCATTAATTGGATCGAGTCCGATGCCTTTATACTTTTTGGCGCGATCCTGTTCGTTGGTTTCAAAAGCAAGAAACTCCACGTTGGACGGTTTGTCCATTTTTTTCTTGGATACAGGGTCCTGTGGCAACTTGAAACGTCGGTTAATCTGGTATTTAAGACGCAACAGCGCATCAATACCTGTTCCTCCAAGACCGATAATCAGAATCGGGTTATCAATCGTATCGACTCTGATTTTCTCACTGACAATCCCTCCGCCAAGCGATACATCCAGTTGCTGAATATGTTCTCTAACAATCGGTTTCATTCGTTGTCCTCCTTAGATTAACGCAGTCGGAACTACAACATAATTACACTTGCTACTCCGATGACAGAACAACCTTCCGATCGCTGTTATCCCCTGATTTTTTGATTTATTTTACAAAGGTGAAAATCTGGGGATAAAGGCGCAGCATATGCTTACGAAGCAGCTTTCTTTCAGAAAGCTTTTAGCTCCGCTTCTTCAGGTTATTTCTGTCCTCTACGTTCTTGTGTAAATGGTTAGATCAAATTATATAGCTTACATTCACTTAGGCCATAATTCTTCACACCAGATACTCAATTAAAATGGTCTTATCCGCCTGTTGCAGCGGGATGCTCAGTCGGTCACCGTTCTTCAGTTCAACGCCTGAGCTTGCATCAACGGCACGGCCGGATTTCTCCAGCGTTCCGCCTGCGGTGTTGCGGATTATAATTCGATCCCCATTGCTGGGCGTAAATACATATTTCTCGGTTTCCTTCAATTCAGGGTCCAGCTGTAACAGCTGGTGCAGATGGAATCTGCCCCGGAAGGATGCCAGCTTTTTATATTGCGGGTACGACTTGTCCCCGGTATTCTCATCGCGAATTTCGACAACCATCTGTCCGACAAATCCACGGTTTTTGCGTTTCAACCAGCCTAACAGGAACCATACACCCACAGCTACCACGATCAAGGCGATCACGCCCAAAATAACAGGCATCCATGGAAACGGCTTGTCCTGATCGCCCGCAGGAGTCGTTGGCTGAGTTCCGCTACCGGCTGCTCCGCCCGCATTGATCGTAATTGGAGCACTTTCCCGGTAGAAGCTGTCTTCTTCTGCACGGATAACAAGCTCGTAGTTATGGTTGTCCGGCACTTCGAACGTTCCGGCGAACCCGGAGCCCGTGTTTTCGAGCGGCTGCTCTGTGCTTTTGCCTGTATCCTGATCGTTTACGACCAATGTCGCCTTCATATCGGCATACAGATCATTATCCTGTAGAGGCTGTCCTCCATTCTCCAGCTTGGCGGTCAGATCCACTTTGTCGCCCTTCGTATAGGACTTGGTCTTAATTGGGTCCACAACGAGCTGGAGATCATAGTTGAACAACAGGTTGATATCGATGCTGTCTTTCGGAGCCCCTTTTACCCGAAGTTTCCAGTCGCCTTCCTGAGGTTTGAGCAGCTTCACCAAGGAATAACTCTTCGAAGTCGAAAGCTTGGCTACGTCAGAGTTCAGATCTACGGCCTTGCCTGAAGGATCGGTTAATTCAATCTGGACTTGTTTTGAAGACATAATTGAGATGTTGGCTTCAAGTACACTGTCATTCGGTACGTTCACGGTAACTTCCTGATAACTGCCGTTTCCTGTAATGGAGGGCAGCTTCACGACATTCAGTTTGGCATGATCGGCGAAAATCTCACTCAGAATTTGTGGCAGATCATCCGGTGTATCTGTGATAAAAGACTTGCCTCCGGTCTGCTGAGCCAGATCTGCAAGTGCGTCCTTGTTCAGTTTGCCGTCTGCGTTCAGTCCAATCGTATAGACGGGAATCCCCTGATCCTGTGCTTCCTTGACGGCTTTTGCCAGATCCGCATCGGATTGAGACTGGGTGCGACCTTTCGTTTTGTTAAAATCGTTGTTGCCGTCAGCCAGCAGCACGATCATTGGTGAGTGAGTCGCGTCTGCTCCATGGTTCAGCACATTCACTGCTTCAGCCACCCCAACAGAGATATCGGTATATGGACCTCGGCCGAGCTGATCAATAAAATCTTTCAGGCTGCTCTTGTCCGCATCGGACTGAATCTCCAGCAATGCCTTTTCCCGCTCCACCTGATCGGTGTAAGCGACAATCCCTACCTTGTCCCCCTGGACCGGCAGCATATCAATAAACATTTTCATGGCTTCATTGCTGATCTTGTCACGGTCACTTGTATTCATTGAATTACTTACATCGGCTACAAGTACCGCATCGATTCCGCTTGTCTGTGCCTGAGCCGCTGCAGCATGTGGCAGCAACGCCTGAGGTAGCAGCAGCGTTAGAAATGCCAGCAGAACCAGAGTTCCGCTGAGCCAGCGTATTTTGCTTGTCCGCAGCATTGGGTGTACTCCTTCACGTTTGAGATTAAAATGGGAATAGTTTATTATAGGCGTCAAGCCTTAAGGAAATCTTAACAGTCTACTAATAAATTCTGAAAAGCACCCCTATCTTCAGTTACAGTTTTGTAATGACTGACAAAAATCGACGAATCCACGTCATTAACTGGCATGAAAGTTCCAACTATGGAAATATGATATAGTTATTGCCAGCAAACTGCAATATAACGACTTGATCAGTAAACATTATAACTACGCATATTTTAACTATGCCTAGAAAGGAACGGATTATGGTTACATACGGATGCCTCGCCATATTGTTTCTTTTTGTCATTATAAAGGTGATTGCGTTCCTGCTTCATCGGCGCAGACCCGTTTCCCGGGAAGATGCCGATCGAACCCTCTACACTATTCTGAATGGCGAGCGTGATTGAGCATGAGCACTAAACAAGTTGTATCCATCAGACCTTTTATAAGAACAACGCATGCGTTTCAAAAGTTGCGTGTCTGCAAGCGGTGCGGCCAGTATACCTGCCTGTGGGAGGATCACTGTACTGCCTGTGGGCGCGGCACCCTTGCCACAGTGGAAGAACGCGCCTCTTCCCGCGTGAAACGCCGGATCGCACGCGACCTGTTCATCACAGTAATTCTTGGTGCGGTTGCTACCTATTTTGGTGAAACCATAGACCAAACGATGGCGGCTGCCAGCGTCTCCCTGCTGCTTCTGGCTGGATTGATCTTCATGCAAAAGCGATCCTTCCAAGTCGAACAGCAGCGTGAACTTAAACGCATGCTGCGTCAGGATGAGGAAGCGATTCGCCAAGGCATTAACCGGAATTGGGCTCTTGTCGCAGAAGCGCGCAAGCAGGATGAAGCGCTCGCCTATGAAATGCTCAGGGAAATCGGTTCACTCGTCTATAACGACCGGATTCGTCTGCAGCAGGTTGCGCTGCTGCAATCCTTTGTACTGCGCAGTGATATGGATCTGCAGCTCAAACCTCTGCTGCTGCGCAGCTTCGAGCGGCTGCTCGCTGAATATATCGGTGAAATCGCACGGCTGAAGCCCGAATTGGTCCGTGAAGATGCGATCAGGTATATCGCCACGTACGAAGTGAATATTTTGCAGTTGCACAACGGGATTCAGATTCTGACAGCTGTAGCTGCCGCTGCTGTACGGAAAAGTAAATATATTGAGTTGTTCCCAAGTCTTATTACCCGCTACGCGCGCTTTATGCCCAAAGATCGGTTTATGCGGCTCTATCGAACTCTGGAGCTGTATCCTGGTAAGGCACGCGGTGGTCTGGCGGAGTCGGTTGGTCGGGTCTATAACGAGAAATATCGGGATTCGTACGCAGATGTTCGTGTGTAGAACTGTAGTAAATGGTCTCGAAATGTAAATTAGTGCAAACTCAATCCCTGTTATATAGACGAACCAAAATTCATTTACCCCTGCATGCATATTGGATTCACGCGTGACATTGTATAGTTTTTATCATATAAGCTTCGACGAAAAAACACCCCATCCTTAGGTCTAGGATGAGGTGTTTTGATATTTGGAAAATATATGGCGTCCTTCCAGACTACTTGCCATGGGTTTTATCGTTTTTACCGCCCGCGACGAGAATCGCGGCGGTCACTCTTGGCCGGCCCGCGCCCTGCGGAGTCCGGTCGGCGTGAACCTTCACTGCGCCCGGAGCTGCGCTTGTCGGCGCTACGGCCGCCCCAGCCGCTGCTGCGCTCATCGCCGCTGCGACCTGCACCACGTCCGCCTTGACTCGCTGCACCGCGACTGCTGTCGCTGCTGCGCGCGGAACCACGGCCTGCGCTGCGCTCGTCGCCACTGCGGCCGCCACTACGACCACCGCTGCGTCCACCTTCGCCGCCACGGGAACCACCACGACCACCACGTCCGCCTTCGCTGCGGCCGGTACGACCTGCGCCGCGACGGGCACTGCCTGTCCCAGCGGAGCGTCCGCCAGAACGTTCTTCATCACCCTGACTGTTGATGGAACGTCTATTGGCTCCATTTGATGCTACCGGACCTTCACTTGTCCATTGGATACGGGACAGCTTCTGGTTGGTGCCTTCCTCAATACGAGCAAGCTCCGGTCTGTCGTGTTGTGTTGCAAATGTCACGGCAAGGCCCGTGCCGCCTGCACGACCCGTACGGCCGATCCGGTGGATATAGCTTTCCGCATCATGCGGCATATCGTAGTTAAATACATGCGTTACGCCTTCAACATCCAGTCCGCGTGCAGCAACATCCGTAGCAACGAGGATCTGCAATTTCGCGTCACGGAATGCTTTCATTACATTCTCACGTTTGGATTGGGACAGGTCCCCATGAAGTTCATCGCTCGCATAACCTGCTTCACGCAAATCTTCATTCAGCTTGGAGGCACGGCGTTTGGTCCGACAGAAAACAATCGCCAGGTACGGGCGATACGTATCAATCATGCCGCGAAGTGCCTCAAGTTTGCCACGATCCGTGCACTCCAGCACCTGCTGGCGAATCTGATTGATCGGAATCACGGACTTGGAGGATACCTTCACATCTTCCGGGTCTTTCATATAGTTCTTCGCCAGGATACGAATGCCTTTTGGCATCGTTGCCGAGAACAGCATCGTCTGACGTTTGTGTGGCAGTTCACGAAGGATGGTCTCCACATCATCTAGGAAGCCCATGTGCAGCATTTGGTCGGCTTCATCCAACACCAGTTTTTTCACATTATCCAGCTTCAACGTGCCACGACGCAGATGGTCCAGGAGACGTCCCGGCGTACCAATCACGATCTGTGTACCGTTTTGCAGTTTACGGAGCTGTTTGTCCACATCTTGTCCGCCATATACCGCGAGAACATGTAGCTTATCGTCGTTTGCAGTCAGCTTCTTCGCTTCTTCCGTAATTTGCAGCGCCAGTTCCCGCGTAGGGGCAATAATCAGTGCTTGCGGCGAGCGGTCGGATACATTAATTTTCTGAATAATCGGCAGCAAAAAAGCCAGCGTTTTCCCTGTACCCGTTTGTGCCTCAGCAATAATATCACGCCCACCCAGCAATACCGGAATCGAACGCTCCTGTACCGGAGTCGGCACGGCGATACCCTGATGTTTCAGGATCTCGCACCATTCCGGGCGAATGCCCAGTTGTTCAAAGTTTGCCAATCGTTACACCTCTGTATATTCATTTAGATAAGTCCATTTCATAATTGCTTTCACTTGGCTTCAATCAAGACTAGTTTTCCGTATATCAATCATGATTATGAAATGAATTTTTTAAAAAGCAATCGGTCCGTTGCTCTTCTTCTCCATACCCTGTAGTTTACACGTTAGTCAAGCAAAACAAAAGGGGATCGGGCGTTACTTTCCTGCATTTGTCCACAAATGTCCCGGATCGTTGTGTTTAAAGCGTTAACGAATCATACAGACCTTATACCGCAATCATGACACTCTAAGGAATTGTAACGAACTTCAGCCCTGCTATTCCGGCTAGATTTAGCGAAAAAATACAGATAGCGGGCATATAAATCGCCTACGGTTCGTTAGAATATCGGAAGCTTGAAATTACAGGCAATAGGACTTGTAGGGGGCCTTAGACCTCAACTAATTAAGCATTTTGCTACCCTATAACAAAAAAGGGCCATCCCTGTCATGATCCATCATGACTTGCAGGACAGCACCTTTTATCATCTATCAATGTTACTCATTTGGATTCAGCTATAGCTATTAAATTACGAACTGTGCCCTTGCACCGTGGCAAATCCACTTTTTTCAAGCAAACGAGAGCTTTCCTCGTTCAGTCCGCGCAGATGTACCGTTTTGCCTAGCTTGGCATATTTGAATTTAACTTTACCAATGGCAACAACCGCCGTGTTATCCCAAATATGTGAGCCACCAAAATCAATTGTGATTTCCTGCGGATCAGCCTCAGCATTGAACTCATCGACGAAGCGGGAAGATGAACCAAAGAAGAATGGTCCGTGGACACGGTACACCTTCTGCCCCTGCTCCTCATTTGCCTGCACACGAATCTTGGTCTGTTTCCAACCAAAATGAAGCACACTAAGCACAACGCCGACCATTACACCAATAGACAGATCGTGGGTATACACTACAATAGCAACTGTGACTACCATAACAAAGGCTTCCGCACGTGGCACACGCGCAATGTTCTTGATGGAACTCCAGTCAAACGTACCGATGCACACCATAAACATCACACCTACGAGCGCGCCCATTGGCACCTCTTTCACCACACCGCTAAGCAATAACAACAATATGGCCAGAAAAGCGCCAGCCGTAAATGTGGATAATCGACCTCGACCACCAGATTTCACATTAATAACCGACTGTCCAATCATCGCGCAGCCACCCATGCCGCCGAAAAGGCCATTAACAAAGTTGGCAATCCCCTGACCACGTACTTCACGGTTTTTGCTGCTCTTGGTCTCGGTCATTTCATCCACAATCGTTGCAGTCAGCAAAGATTCCAGCAAACCTACCAGAGCCATCGTGAACGAATAAGGCAGAAGGATCATTAGCGTATTGAGAGACCAGTCGATATTCGGCAGATGGAACATAGGCAGGGTACTCGTGAGATTCCCCATATCCCCTACCGTTTTGACATCCAGATTTAATAGCGCCGTAATGATCGTCATGATTACAATAGCAATCAGTGGAGCCGGAACGCCTTTGAAAAAACGTGGCAAAATATAAATGATCGCCAGCGTACCCGCTACCATCGCATACATAATCCAGTTCGCGCCCGTAAAATGGGTAAGCTGAGCCATAAAGATGAGAATCGCCAGTGCGTTCACAAACCCGGTCAATACAGAATGAGGCACAAATGTAATAAACCGACCCACCTTGAAAATCCCCAGAATAAACTGAATAATACCTGTCAGAATTGTAGCGGCAAACAGATATTCCACGCCATAATCCTTGACGAGTCCCACCATCAGTACCGCCATAGCACCCGTTGCTGCCGAAATCATGCCCGGTCTTCCGCCTGCAATCGAGATCACGATGGCAATCGTAATTGAAGCGTACAATCCGACCATCGGATCGACACCCGCAATAATCGAGAAGGCAATGGCTTCCGGAATAAGCGCCAGCGCTACCGTAATACCTGCCAGCACATCTCCGCGAATGTTACCAAACCATTGTTGTTTTAAAGTATTCATATCGTCCTTTGCCGGTCCTCCTACGTATTTAAACTCAAATTTTTCTTATCACCTGAACGGCAATGGAATGGTTCGTCACTGACCAACTACAACAGACAACACAAAACAGCGGAATACCCTCCGCAAAAATTCGTCTATATAAGTTAAATTACATGTTGGATTAACCATGATATTGGATAAGGCATCCGATACCATGTCCGTACATGTCTCATCCGTTCCAGTTTATACCTCTTATTTCCACTCCAACATTCAGGTGTCCTGCCTCCGAGAAATCGTGAACCAATCATGATGTCTCTAGGTTTTCCCCTCTCAGAAAAACCGGGTCCGTTAATGTACTGACCTATTATTATAGTCATAGTAAGCGATATGTACTAATACAAATAAACTAAAAAAACAGAAGCATATCTCGTATTATCTTAATATTGCGTTATTTTCCTCCAACATACTCTCTTCTTAAACAAACTATTCTCATAAAAATCTGTTGCGACTCTATCCTTTAGCCCGACCGTTTTTATTTAATAAATATCTTACCAGATAAAACATAGCCAAAATTCCTGTAATTGCTAGACAAACAAATATGGCATTCATGGTTATGGTCCGAGCAATTACGTAATATGTAAAAATTCCAGTTAAAAACGATGAAATCAAGTTACTGATCATCTTTTTCAAACAAGCCTCTCCCTTTCACAAATAAAAATAACCCGCAAAGATCCTTTTAAAAAAGTCTCTTTACGGGTCTTGTTGTTATACTAAAATCTCCCCGATTTAAATATCGAATAGAGCAGGAAGGCCACCATCAGAATAGCTACCAGAAAACCGATCTCAATGACCGGAATATCCCACAGCATGGTTGACTGGTGACTAATCGAAGAACCGATGATCAATCCAACCATAATGATACAAAATGCGAGCAGTACAATACTGAAAGACAGCCGATTACTGATCTGGTCCATTCTGCGCATGAGCGCGTCCAGTTCAGGGACACTGATCTCCAGTCTCAACTTACCTTTGCTAATAATGGAAGACAATTGCCTTAACTGCCCAGGCAGACCCATGACACTTTCGGCCATATCCGCAGCACTGCGGAACAGACGATTCTTGATCCGCCCAGGATTGAAGCGTTCCTTGATCAGTTTTCGACCAAAGGGTTCTGCCATATCCACGATACTCAAGGAAGGATCAAGATGTTCGATAACACCTTCCATCGTGAGCAGTGATTTCCCTAACAGCAGAATGTCGGCAGGCATCACAACCCGATGACGCTGAGCCACGCCGAACAGATCATTCAATGCTTGACCCACGCTGATTTTGGAAAAGGGAATATCGTAGTATTTGCTGCGCAGCTTGTCCAGATCGCTATGAAGCCCTCGCAGATCCATATCATCCGGCATCATGCCCAGCTTCTCAATCGCCCGAATCATGCTATCCGTATCTTTGCGCATCAAACCAATAATCAGCGAAGCCAGGTGCTGCTTCATCTCATCACTCAGACTGCCTACCATGCCAAAGTCGATAAAGGCAAGCCTGCCATCCTTCAGAACCATCAGATTGCCCGGATGTGGATCGGCATGAAAGAACCCATGAATGAAAATCTGATTCAACAACGAATCTACCAGTCGCTGAGCAATGTTATTGAGATCATGCCCACGTTTAATCAACTCATCACGGTCATTGAGCTTGATGCCTTCGATGTACTCCATCGTGAGCACACGAGAAGAAGTTTGATCCCAATAGATCACTGGTATTTTCACTTTGTTTTCCTGCTGATATTGCTGTGCAATCTTTTCCGTATTACGGCCCTCGACGGTATAATCCAGCTCAGCCATCAGTGCCTGGGCGTACTCTTCTACCATTTGGGGGATCTGATATTGCTTCACCCAATCCCAGCGTTTCTCCGCCATCGCTGTCAATTCTCGTAAAATATCCAGATCACGCTGAACGATACGCGATATGCCGGGCCGCTGAATCTTAATAGCTACGGCCTCACCGCTTCGGAGTTTACCCAGATGCACCTGTCCAATACTAGCCGCAGCCACAGGGGTATCCTCGAACCGGGAAAAGATCTCCTCCAGCGGTGTATCCAATTCCTGTTCCAAAATACCCCGTGCCGTCTCCGAGGAAAACGGCGGGACCTGATCCTGCAGCTTCACCAATTCCCGGATCACAGACTCAGGCAACAAGTCTGCCCTTGTGCTTGCCAGTTGCCCCAGCTTAACGAAAGCTGGCCCCAGCTCCTGCAGCACGAGTCGTATGCGTTCACTCAATGTCTTGGTGGTGTGGGCTTCACGCGACATCCACCGCCGTGGTATGGCCAGCAACTGGAACAAACCCAGCTCCTCGACCATATAACCGAAGCCATGACGCACCAGCGCCATGGCAATTTCCCGGTATCTGCCGACATGTTTGATTCGCACAGCCATCTACTCGATCTCGTTTCCTTTGAGAGGAGGAACTTCAAGTGGAGCTGGGGATACATCAGGTTGAAGCTGTGGTGTGTGACCCAGTTCCGCAAGCTTTTTCTCAAGCACGGCAACACGCTGTTCCAAACTGGTTACATCACTCTCGGATGGAACGCCCACTTCCTGAAGGACGCGCTTGACCTGTTCGTGAATCATTCTTTTGAACTGGCCCTGCTCTTCATCGCCCCGTTCCATCAGGCGTTCAACCAATGCTTTGGATTCACCAGGCGCCAGTTCCCCGCGCTTGACCAGATCATCCACGGTTTTCTCAATTTTCTCCTTGCTTACAACAGTAAGACCGAGCCCTAACGAGATTGCCTTTTTGAACAAATCGCTCATTCTTGTCATCCTCCTCTTCGTTGATCTCTATAGTATAACCCTAATCAGCTGCTCACAAAAGAAACGGTCCGGCTATACGTAACGCGCAGCCCATTTTCCTGCCTGCAGAATTAACTGACGATAGGTTTCATGGGCAAAAGATGGTACATGATGTCCTGGCATAAGGTAAACAATGCGTCCAAGACCATATCTATGCGCCCATGCTGCAGGTTTCGGCCCTTCTTCGGATTGATACTCCAGCAGAACTTTCGTTTCTGCAAATGAACCGAACTCGAACTGATAAGGCTCTTCCTCCATCGTAAATCCCGAAATGCCTTCCGTCACTGGATGGCTCTCTCCCGTTACTGTGAACTCCAACGGGGCATAAGGTGGATGATGCAGGAATTTGGCACCGATCATCTGCTTCAGCTCATAACGATTTTGGAGCGAAATTCCGTTATGTATAATGACCAGTCCACCTCCATTACTAACATAGGACAATAAGCCTGCTGTCTGCTGTGGAGAGACTTTTCCCTTCCAATCATCCATGTAACAGATACACACATCAAATCCGGTTATATTTTCTTGCAGCAGCATGTTGCGATTCTCACTGCACTGCACAGTCATAGTATCGTGAAAAATCCGACTAATTTCCGCATCCACACCTTGCAGCGGATGCCAGTCCGGATGAGTATAATCACCAAGTAACAACGCTTTTTTACGATGATCCATCAATAAAAACTCCTTTCAAATTACCTATAACAGAATTACCAAGGAAGGGTATCCCCCTTGTAATCTACATACGCAGGCTGATCTCCCATGAACTCTTTATGGCGATCGATGAGTGCTGTGATATATTGAGCCGATTGATCTGGTGTGAGGTCTGCATCGGTATTCAATTCCCCGCTCATATAACTCTGTACCCAGCCGGGATGTATCAGCATCACTTGCCCACCCTCATTCTTCAGACCATTGTGCACAAGGCGAGCCTGCATGTTTAACGCAGATTTGGACATACAATAGGCAAACCATCCATCCCGGCTGCACTGTTCAATACTGCCTGCCTCCGAAGATATATCGACAATCAGCTTGTTAGTCCCTTGCAGAAGGAGGGGCAATAGGGCATGAGTCACACGCAATGTCCCCAAGGTATTTACGTTGAATACTTCTGCCATCTCCGCCATATTTAACGGTCCGCGGATATGATCCGTAATACTTCCTAGTATAGCCGCATTATTGATAAGCATATCCAAATGCTCAGTATCCAGCTTAAGTGTCTCCGTGAACAAAGCTACGGACAGATCATCCGCAATATCCAGTTCAATGACGCGTAAATGTTTTGGGTAGGCATCCGTCAAAGTACGAATCCCTTGGGACTCTTCCATGTCCAACCCTGCCGCATAAACGATATAACCTCTCTTCAGCATTTGTGCCGTCAGAGCCAACCCCAGTCCCCGGGCCGCCCCGGTTACACATACGGTTTTCATCATGCTGTCCCTCCCTCACAAGCTTAATCTGTCTTTAATTCATTCCACATTATTATCCAAAAACCTTTAATTATGAATGGGTACAACTAACTTCACGACCAAAGTCTCAGGTCGATTCCCTTGAATCAGAGTCGTTCAGCTTATAGAAAGTGAACCGGTCACAGAGACAAAAACAAAAAAAGTTCTGACCCGTATAGCGGATCAGAACCGGGAACAACGAGGCATCTTAAATGCGTTTTATTCAACGCATCCATATGAGTCCAGACGGGATCACATGTTACTGCAGAAGATGAGCCTTGTCCGCAGATTGGGCAGCGTAATAACGCCCCAACTCAACGATTAGTGCTCCCATCTTCTCATCCTCCGGAACTACGAGCGCCTCAATCCCTTCTTCACGCATCGCGTTTGCCGTAACCCTGCCCACCGAAGCAGGCACCACGCCTTGGCGGAAGGCTTCCTGCATGGATTCGAGTTTGCCCTTTGATGCCGCATACTCAACCAAAAAACGTACTTGCGGTCCACTTGTAAACGCGACAGCATCAACCTCATGCCGCAAAATCTCATTCAACAACTGTTCCAGTTCACCCTCTTCGGGTGGGACGTGACGATAAGGAAGCACCTGACGTACTTGAGCTCCTTGTTCCTCCAGCCAACCGACCAACTTGGGCGCGGTTTCCCCGTGCAGTTGCAACATGACCTTCTGTCCCTTAAGTTCATGAGGCGCAAATTCACGAATCAGCCCGTCTGTGCTACCATCATCATCCCGCACGAGCGGGGTCAGTTTACGTTTTCGGAGTGCATTGACTGTTTTGTACCCTCTTGCTGCAATCAAAGATTCCGATAAAACGTCCAGCAATTGATCAGCAATCTCCATATCCTCAGCCATATCAAAAATAGCGTCCAATCCCATACCCGTGGTTAATACCGTCCAGTCTGGCGGGTCGGATATCCAGGATACGAGACCATCCCGAATATTACGATCGTCCAGAAAAACAGTTCCCTGTGCAGGTCGAACTAGTGGAATCCCGCCCATTTTCTCAACCAGCAAGGACATCTCTTTGGATTTTCGTGGTCCTGTCAATGCTACGCGTATACCTGCCAAATGTTGAGCCATCCATGTTCCCCCCGTTAATTCAGCCGAATGTCATCAGTCTGACTACAGTATACAGGGTACTTCTATGGAGGGAAACCGAGTTTCCCCTCTTTTCAGTGGTTCATCTATAACGATTTTTGATGGGATATATCAGGAAGGCTGTAGTTCTCCACCCTGAAGTCCTTCATGTTTGTCCCCGTCGGAATTCTCTCTGTCCTGTGATGTTTTCCCTTGTTTGTCCTCTTTTGGTTGCTGCTTTTGTTTCTGGTTATCTGTTGTCCGTCGATCATTCGCACCTTTTTTGCGAGGACGAAGAAACACGAAGAGTATGATGGGAAATAGCACCTCGAACACAATCCCTATCCATGTCCATTCACGTGTAAAGCGGAAGAGCTGAACAGCGTTTTTGAAAAACCAGAAGGCACAGACAAATCCGATCAAAGCAACTGGCCCTGTCATGACTTTTCCCGAGACCTTCGGAATCATTCGTTTCAGTCCCCAACAGACAAAATACAGATCAAATGCGATCTTTGTAATTAACGTAGGCAGCGTTACGGCTGCTAGTGCAAGGTCAAATCGATCAAGGAAATCACTAATTTGCAGTTGCCTTGCAAGCTCATAGGAAGGATAAACCAGTCTGGATGCAATGGGTACTCCCACCGCCAAGATGGTTTCGATGACAATCAGCATCATGATCAGTGCTGTGATCGTAATCCCCCACATAACCGATTTGAATCGAAAATCACTGCCTTTAATTACAAAGGGGATGGCAATCATCTCACCAAAAAAAGAAAATATGTACCAGCTTCCCCTGCCAACACCAGTAACATCGATGTCAAAATAGGGCATAAGATTATCCATGTTTATTTGCTGAATGAGCATAAACGGCAAAATCAATGAATTCAGCACAAACAACGTAACATAGAGCTCGGACATCCCTATTAAGGACCCCAACCCTCCCCTCACGATAAAAACAACCATAACCAAGAGGCTCAATACAATGATGGAAATCGGGGTCGTCTCCAGTAAGGTAATACTTACATAGTCACCGATTAGTCGGATATCACGGGCAAATATAAAGAGAAAAAACAGGATATACAACAGACCTGTCACACGACCCAAAAAGGGGAAACGCTCCACTAGAGATTCAAACAGATCCCGATCGGGGAACCGTCGCTGAACACGGCTTAACATCCATAGTGATGCCACCATGACAAGAAACACAGGGATATAAGATAAATAGGCGTGCTGTTCAGCATAAAAAATGGCTTGTGCATGGGGTTGCATCAACGTGCCTGTAGTTCCGAGCAGCATGATGAGCAGCACCAACTGACGACTGGTCACTTTTTGATTCATGGAATACCTCCTTTCTGTCTTATGCTTCAAAATTCGTTGAAAAGCCTAAGGTAACGGTAGCCAACGTTGAATTAACTGGGTTAGCCAAGCAGAAATAAAGACGGTTTTGCTCAAATTAGTCACATAGAACCAAATCCCGGCGCTGATGGCGATTATTCCGTAGGATAACCACCGATTAATGGCCGCTGCCTGCCTCACATGTTTGAAGTCCATGATGATTACGGCAATAACCATACCCAAATAAGTGAACAACAGCGGCTTAATCATGGACAATATCCTCCTCTTGTAATCCAATCGGTTTATTGATAACCCCTACATTTTCAATTATGATGTGTGGTTCAATAATTACCTTTACATCCGGATAGATATCATCCCACCGATCCCTCATTTTTTTCCATTCCCGAGGAAGTTGCTGATGAATGGAACGACCCAGACCCAAGATATCCGCAGGATATTGTTTTTGAATCAGCCTGATCCCTTCCTTAATGTCATCTTCAATTTTCTGGTGAAGGGCCTGAGTAAGGCTCTGCATCTCCTGGTCTCGCAAATCACCATAATTGGATTCGTTATCTACCATGACTCCCTTCGCATACAACTCGATCGTCACCGTGACTTTCCCGTTTTCAACATGAGGATGCAAGGAGGAGTTATTCTCGTTTAATTTAATGAACACATCACCTTTTCCACGCGGAGCCTTTACCATCACTTCCGGCTCATTGGCTTCGCCCATGGCTAAAATAAGCGCATCAGCGGGAGCTTTCTCTATCATGCCTACCAGTTTGTCCTTCTTGAAAATTGCGATCCCATCTAACTTAATGTTCGTCTTAACGTCCTTCCAGTTACTCGGCACATTGTCAGCAGTCGAAGCCACCGGTAGAAATGGATCTACTCCTTCGGAAAGAATCGCATCCGTAAATGTCTTGAGTGAACGTGGTCTGCGCATATTCAGGAAACACAGTTCGCGTACCATTTCAGAAGGGAATTTTTCAATTGGCGCATCGGTATCCAGCACTTTGTACGCAGATCCTTTGGTAACAATCGGTAGCGCAGAGAGTCGGTTAAGCGGGTAACGTGTAAGTAAGTCCAGCATGGGAGCAACACCTTCACGTGCAAGCTCTTCTCCGATCAGCATGGTACGTCGATGTGCATAATAAAGCTCACGGGAAAGTGCCTTTTGGCCTTCAATTGAAGTCCCGCGCAAGGTTTTGGCTGTAGTGGATAACATGAACCACGATTTGTCGCCACTTGTGCCCCCACCACCGCCTTCACTTCCAGAGGAACCGGACTGGCCGGGAAGGGCAATTTGCAGACTGGTTCTGAAATTATCCTCTTCCTTGTCGATAGCGAGACCAATGACAAAAGCGATATCATTAATCTCCTTCCGATCCCAGCAACCTGATATGAAAATAGTACATAGGAGCAGTATGGCTACCGCCCGTCGTTTACGGATGAGAACCATGTGCTCACCACCCTTCTTCTGCTTCAGGCGAACCGTTGATCTTTTCATTCATCCGCTGCTGGTCACGATGAACCGTTGAAGGACGATTGATCATCTTCCACCATGGTGTACGAATAACAATATCCTTGGTATCCGTCTTGCTATAGGGGCTGAGACCTGACAGATAAGGTACTCCAAAAGAGGTCATTTGTGTTAGATGTACCGAGATCAGCACCAGTCCGATTACAATGCCATATAAGCCAAGCGCACCGGCAAGCAACATGATGGGAAAACGCAGCAACCGAACCGTAATGGCAAAGTTAAAACGTGGGATGGTGAACGACGCGATCCCTGTCATCGATACAATGATAACCATGGGCGCCGACACGATCCCCGCCTGAACTGCTGCTTGTCCAATCACAAGTGCCCCCAAAATACTGACGGCCTGACCTACCGTTTTGGGTAACCTGACCCCCGCTTCTCGCAAAGCCTCGAATGATAGCTCCATAATGAGGGCTTCAACCAGTGCAGGGAATGGAATGGCCTCCCTTGCCCCGGCAATACTCAGAATCAGCGTGGTAGGCAACATATCCTGATGGAAGGTTGTAATGGCGATATAGAGTGCAGGCAGAAATAGAGCGATAGCTACAAACAAAAACCGAATCCACCGCACCAGATTGCTGATAAAGAACCGTTCGTAATAATCCTCACTCGCCTGAAGCATCTGCCACATGGTTACTGGGGCAATAAGGACAAACGGACTACCATCCACAAAAATGGCAAATCGTCCTTCCAGCAAGTTGCCCGCCACTGTATCCGGACGTTCGGTATAATGCATCTGCGGAAAAGGGGAATACGGATGATCTTCTATCAATTCCTCAATATAACCGGACTCAAGAATCCCATCGATCTTGATCTTGTTGAGTCGTTTTTTGACATCCTTAATCAGCTTGGGATCAGCAATATCGCTGATGTAGGTCAGTACGACATTGGTTTTGGTCTCAGTTCCAATCGTCATGCTTAACATCTTAAGTGCAGGTGTTTTCAGCTTGAAACGAAGTAAAGCTGTGTTCACCCGCAATGTCTCGGTGAAGCCTTCGCGTGGTCCTCGGATAACCGACTCGGTCTGGGGTTCCTCGACACCGCGCCTTACACCGCCCTTAACGTTAAATAGCCAAGCCTCTTTGCTTCCGTTGATCAACAGCAGTGCAGAGGATTCCAGCACACCCTCCGCTGCGTCTGCCCAGGTATCCACTTTCTTCACCTGCGTCAGAGCAATTCGTGTATCATCCAGAGGAGCCGCAGGTTCATCAGTACGTTGCTCGATCAGACCCCGAATGAGAGGCCGAAGCATATGATCCTGAATGTCCGTCGAATTCACGATGCCTTCGATGTATACAAGCAGTCCTTCCACTTCAGATGAAATCTTGACATTGCGGAAGACCACATCCGAGCAATCCGAGAAAATGTCTTCCAGTGCCAACATATGGCTTTCATGTGAAAGGCTTATCGGTTGCCTCAAAATAGGGGGAGACGGCAGCCCCAAAGGGATGTGTTTCTTCTTTTCTGAATCCCCGGAACCATTTTTCCCTGATGTTTTGTCCGCCATATGCCGCCCTCCGTTCCTGTTTTTTTATACAAGGTAGCTTGTGCCAGAGCGCGCAGAATTATGTGATCTTTTTATAAAAATCCAGATACCTTCTTCAACTAGGGCAACAAAAAAAGGCCTCTGTATGGATAACAGAGACCTTCGGGCCTAATTAAACTAATGCGTCAATCTTCATTCACTTAATTGATACTCTCGTCCACTTCTTTAATCATTTCTTGAATGGATTCCAAACCACCACCGGACAAGTACCAGTAATCCGGGTCAAGATAAACAATGTGTCCATCTTTATAAGCATTCGTATTTTTGACCAAATCGTTCTCAATAACCTGTTTGGCTGGAGTTGCCTCACCACTGCCTGCAACCACCGCACTCCGATCTACCACGAACAGATAATCTGGATTTTTCTCCATAACATATTCAAATGAAACGCTCTGCCCATGAGTGGACACTTCAATATTTGCATCTGCGGGAGTAAAACCGAACACATCATGTATGATACCAAATCGGGAACCTGCACCATAAGCGCTCAATTTACCTTCGTTCGTCAGAACAACCAGTGCATTCTTTCCAGCAGCCGTTACTTTATCTTTCAAAGCTTTAACAGAGGTATCAATTGATGCCAGTGCCTCTTCTGCTTCTTTTTCTTTACCAAAGATCTCTCCAAGTGTCTTCACATTCGAAGTCAGGGAGTTCATATAATCTTCTGTATCTACCGCCATATAAATAGTTGGTGCGATCTCGCTCAACTCTTCATATGAGTCTTGCAGTCGTCCTGAGATGATAATCAGGTCAGGCTTCAGGGCATTTACTTTCTCAAAATCAGCCTCTTTCAAACCGCCAACATTGGCGTACTTTGCATCGTTATACTTTTCCAGATAAGAAGGAACTCCCTCCTGAGGTACACCGGCAACCTCTACCCCGAGCTGATCCAATGTATCCAGCACCCCATAGTCGAACACAACCACTTTCTCCGGATTCTTCTTCACTGTTGTATCGCCAAGTTTATGTTTAATGACGATTTCTTCGTTGGACTGATCTGCTGCTGCATTCGCTTCTGACCCTGTGCCACTGCTGGAACCTGTATTTTCTGCTGTTTTATTTCCACCGCAAGCTGCCAGAACAACCGACAACACGACAAGCAACGTAAACAACCAACCCTTTTTCATAAATAGACACCTCTCGCTCTCTCTATATTGGTTTAACTTTAAGCAAAATACACACAAATCTTACGCCCATCAATCCATTGCACAGGGATGTGCATGTCATATACTTTCTGCAATACATCCGTATTAATGATGTCCTCCGTTTTACCTTCCTGCACGACACGCCCATCTTTGAGTGCCACGATATAGTCTGAGTAACAGGAGGCAAAATTGATGTCATGAATGACAATAACAATCGTCTTGCCCAATTCATCCACCATTTTGCGAAGCACCTTCATAATCTGCACGGAATGTTTCATGTCCAAATTATTCAAGGGTTCATCTAGGAGAATATACTCGGTGTTCTGCGCGATAACCATGGCAATGTAAGCCCGCTGTCGTTGTCCACCGCTTAGCTCATCCAAATACTTTTTGCGGAATGGAGCCAGTTCCATATAATCGATGGCTTCCTGAATCCACTGCCGATCCTCTGCCGTGAGTCTTCCTTGTGAATATGGAAAACGCCCAAAAGCAACCAGATCCTCCACCGTCAACCTGATATTTATGTGATTAGATTGCTTAAGTACTGATATTTTTTTCGACAGATCCTTGTTCTTCCAACCTTCGATCTCTTGCCCTTCGATCAGGACTTGTCCTGCATCCTTGCTGATTAGCCTGGTGATCATGGATAACAGTGTACTTTTGCCTGCACCATTGGGGCCAATAAATGAAGTGATTTTCCTTTTGGCAATATTCAGTGATACGTCATCCACTACCCGGACGCCGCCGTATTGTTTGGTTACATTTCTGACTTCTACCACGACTTATTCTCCTTTAGCAGTAAATAGATGAAGTACACACCGCCTACAAAATTGATAATGACACTTACTGTAGTAGCAAAAGTAAATACCCGCTCCACAATGAGCTGTCCACCGACCAATGAAACCACGGCTATAATGACTGAACCCCAGATCAGCACTTTATGACGATGTGATCGGAATATCTGATGCGCCAGATTCACGACCAGCAGTCCCAGGAACATGATTGGTCCAACAAGCGCTGTGGAGATTGACACCAGAACCATTACAACCAGCAGCAACCTTTTCACAATGTATTGGTAGTCCACCCCAAGATTAACCGCGTGATCTTTACCAAGAGAAAGTACGTCGAGATACTTAGTAAACTTCTGTGCATACAGCAGGATCAAAATAATAGCCACCATTGAGATGATCAGCAGATCCGTATTCACATTGTTGAAACTCGCAAACATCTTGCCCTGCAGCACAAGGAACTCATTTGGATCAATCAGTACCTCCATGAAGGAGGACATGCTCTGAAACAGCGTACCCAGAATAAGGCCAACGAGCAGCAGCAAATAGATATTGCGCCCCCGTTCTCTACGGAACATGAACTGATGCAGGAGTAAGGCAAACAGGGTCATTAACAGGACAGATACCGCAAAGTTAAGGTTTTTGTTCATAAAGCTGATATGCGTGCTCCCAAACACAAACACGGCAAAGGTCTGAAACAACATATACAGGGAGTCGAGTCCCATAATGCCAGGCGTAAGAATTCGATTGTTGGTTATCGTTTGGAAAATGGCAGTGGAGTACGCGATGCAAGCACCCGTGAGCACAATAGCAAGAATCTTTTTTCCTCTGCGAGGCAGAATATAATCCCAGTTGCCCCCGGATTGAATGACCAGAAATACACCAATCAACAGCACTGCCGCTGTAATCAAAATGCCAAATTTCCAGGTATTCGCCGTATACTTCATTCTCATAATTCATAAGCCTTTCTTCGAAGCAGTAAATACAGGAACAACACACTACCCACAACGCCCACAGTCAAACTGATGGAGAGCTGATAAGGATAAATAATCAATTGACCCAAAATATCGCAGACCAGAACAAAAATCGCACCGAGCACTGCCGTATGAGGCAATGTATCCCGCAAGTTGTCACCCTTATACAACGTCACAATATTCGGTACTACAAGACCCAGAAACGGGATTGTACCTACCGTAATAATGACGACTGCTGAAACCATGGCAACCAGAATCAGTCCGAGATTAACCACTTTGCGATAAGCCAGTCCAAGGTTGGTTGAGAAATCTTCACCCATGCCTGCAAGTGTAAAGCGATTAGCGAACAGATATACGATAATGAGCAGCGGAATACTGATATAGATCAGTTCATAACGTCCCTTCATAATCGTGGAGAAGTCACCTTGCAGCCAGGATGACATGTTCTGGATCAAATCGTTCTTGTAAGCAAAAAAAGTCGTGACTGAGCTTACAATATTGCCAAACATCAAACCGAGGAGAGCGATGTATATCGTATCCTTGAATTTGACTTTCTCCAGTATCCGCATAAAGATTAGCGTTCCAGCCAGTGCGAAGGCAAAAGCAACCAGCATTTTCTGCAGTGGAGAAGCTCCAGGGAACCACATCAAAGTAACAAGGATACCCAACCGGGCTGAGTCCATTGTTCCGGCCGTTGTCGGAGACACAAAACGGTTGCGAGTCAGCTGCTGCATGATTAGTCCAATAACACTCATACTGATACCTGCGACAAGGATGCTGATTAGGCGGGGAAAACGACTGACTTGTAACACCTGAAGCTGGACTGGGGTCAAATGAAATATATCCATGGGCGAAATGTCTGAATTGCCAATAAACAGGTATACGATAGACAAAAAAGCCAGTACGATCAACATATAGCCTAACTTCATCTCTCTACTAATCCCCTCACCAATAGCCGTAAAACACTTGTAGTTGTTCTACTTCGTGTCATTTGATATTGATACTCATTATCAATTAGGGTAATTATATCGATATTAATTTCGTTATGTCAACCTTCCTTTGCTTCTCCTTTGCTAAATTTCATGAAACAACCTGAAACACATATAATTCAAAATTAATTGTATATAAGGAAAAAGACCTTCCAATTGGAAGGTCTTTTTAATCATTCGGTTAGTCGGCAAAATAATCTTCAGGAATATAGCGGATCTCAGATTCCGCATATATCGTCAATGTATGGCGTTCTCCATCATACTGCACCCGGTCTCCCTGAACGTAATACCAGTGCTTCACCAAGGGCTGATCTTTACGCTGTACAAAGCGAAACACATTGAGCTCCTGTCTAAGCTCCATAATGCTATCCACCACCTGTTGTTCCAGACCCGTAACGGTAAAAACAAAACCAGTGCCTTCTTTTTGATAACGATAGGACATCGAGTCTGTTTTGCTGTTAACCAGCCCTCGCCCAGTCACTGCATGCTTAACCATGAACCATTCCTGCTGCGTCATAAAAGTTCTTCCTCCTTTGATCTTGGAGTTTCAATCTATTTCGGTAATCTAGGGCAGATCGATCAACATATAGAAAGAGTCCTCGCTTGCATCCAGGTTCATGAATGTCGTCTGTTCCACACGAGCCGTATCCCCTTCATTTAACTGATACTCTCCGTTCAAGCTAAGCTTGCCTTCAATGGCAAAAATGTACATACGGCGATCTGCCGCCTGTTCATATGTTAATGCCTTGCCTGCGGCCAATCGGCCAAGATAGATGGTCATATCCTGATGAATGGATGCGATACGCGCCCCACCTTCAGGGGATACCACGGGTACGAGTGCTCCCGCAAGTGCGTCTGGATCAAAAGAAGTTGTCTCATAAGACGGCTCAAGCCCTTTCGTATGTGGCATGAACCAAAGCTGTAATATACGCACTTCTTCAGAATCCGAGGCATTGTGTTCGGTATGGATCATGCCACTGCCTGCTGACATGCGCTGAATCCCACCAAATGATGTTACAGCTACATTGCCCAGGTTATCTTCATGACGCAGTTTCCCGTTCAACACGATGGACACAATCTCCATATCACTATGCGGGTGTGCACCGAAACCACGACCAGGAGCAATTACATCGTCGTTAGCTACCCGCATGGGTCCAAACGAAGTATTCTCCGGGTCCTGATATTCACCGAAGGAAAAGCTGTGATTGCCGCGCAGCCAGCCCCGGTCGAAGCTGGAGCGGGAATCGGATGGAATGACGTTAATCATAAAGCGCACCCTCCTTTATATCCTCTTATTTTTTCTTAGTTGCATACTTATTCTCATTGTAACAAATCGATGGGCTTGTCGTCCAAAACAAAAAGCCATTTCCCGCTTCGAACGGATCACACGTATAATTACGCGTAATCCGAACTAGCGAGAAAAGGCCTCTATGCAGGATATACCTACTTGAATGAACTTGTTATCTATCCCTATTGGATGGATATAAACCCGTTATGCACGCACATTCTGACGAGCGTTCCCTTGTCTGGAGAAGAAATGATCCACCGCTAGGAAACGGCTGCCTGTGAAGAGCAGTGTCAACGAACCCGCCAGCAGCAGGTAATCAAACTCGGTACCACTCATGAACGGCTGTCCCACTTTGGCAGTGAGCAGAACCCCACCCATCACTACGATGAACAATGCAGCAAATACACGTGTTCCCAAGCCCAGAATCATGGCTGCACCACCCACAAGCTCAATGATCGCTACAACAGATGCCAGAAAACCAGGAATGCCGATACTTTCAAAGAAACCGACTGTACCACTAATTCCACCTTCGAATTTGCTCCAACCATGTAATACAAAGATGAGACCAATCATGATCCTTGAGAAAAACAAACCAATCTCCACACTTCTATTCATATTCATCTTCCTCCTTGGAGTTTAAGTTCAACGTTACCTTTCACCCAATTGACCAAACAAACAAGACAGACAGCAGCAGGATCACTGTGGCAGAAATGAATACCGCATAGCGGGGAAGCGACAGTGAAACATCCTGTTCCGGGTCTAATAAACGGGAAATACGTACATTCACCGAAGTATCGGCAAAAGACGATTGAATAGCTGTCTGTCTAATTCTCCAAGGTTCAGGGCAAGCCCGGATCAGTTTGAGCAGTGCACTACCAATGCCCGCAGCGTTCCCTGTACGTTCAATTGCTTCATTGTCAGCCAGTATTTCTCTAATGATATTGTAATGTTTTGAAGTATGCCTCAACACCGGAATATAAGGCATCATCACGGCAAATACCGACAATAATGTCGTCTTGAGTGGATCACGATGCCACAGATGGTGCACTTCATGATACACAACCGCTCTTTCTTCTTCAGCATCCAGCATCGTGAGCAGCCCTGTGGAAAATACAATACAAGGTTTCCAGAGACCAATCGTAAATGCCACCGGTGACGGCTTGTCCACCACAATGAATCCAGGTTGTTTCAGATGACGGTACCGCGCCTGAAGATCCTGGGACATGGCTCTATCTTCCATTGACCGAAGCTTCCGTATCGCTGCACGTGTCTTCATCATCCGATCGAACAGCAACCAGCCTGTACCTGCAAAAGTCAGGAGAACCAGTGCCATAAGAACATGCCCCATGGATAACCAACCCAGCCTGCTCATCCAGTGGTTACATAGCCAGAGCAGATTAAACGGAATGTCCCAACCGAAAATTTTGTACATCGCGTACATGAACATCTGCATGAACACGAATAACGGAATGCCAAACCCGACGGTAAACAACAGCTTCGAGCGGGCCTTCCACATGTCAATCGCTATCCTTTTTCCATTGCTTAATCTTCTGCTCCAGACGCTCAATCAACCCTGCATCTGCTTCATCCAGCGCATCCAGCATGTGATTCACAGCAAGTACCCCGAATTCATCCACCAACTCATGTGACAATTCCTTGGATTGGTCGTTCATAAACTCCTCCCTGCTCTGTACCGGATGGTACAGTGACGTTCGGCCCTTCTGCGACTTGTGGAGCAGTTCCTTGTCCACGAGGCGATTCATCACCGTCATGACTGTATTGAAATTAACGTCTTTATCTTTTTCTAATGCGGTTTGCACTTCGCGAATGCTGCTGCCTGGACGCGCCCATAAAATGTCCATAATCTTCGCCTCCAGCGGACCGAAAAACCGGTTCAGTCCACGCTCACCCACTTTAAAATTGTGTATTCTCATGTTCAGACACCCCTCACACTACCCATTGTAGTGCCAACAAACGAGAAGTCAACCTCTATGTCAGCTATTTATTGTAAATGATTTGTAAATATGTTTTCCATTTCAGAATATTATTTGGATGCACAAGATCAGCTTAGCGTTAAAAAAACCTAAAGACCGGGCAGGTCTGCTATTCTGCAGTCCTGCCCGGTCTAATTCATAAATCGACTATTCATTTCTGAAATAATGATGAGATCAGTGCTTTATTTACGATCCTGTGAGGGCATAAATGCGGAAATATCCACACCCAGTCCATGAGCCAAACGACCACCGAGCTGTCCATCTGCCTGGAAGAAATGGCACAAGGCACGCAGCTGGGTCTGTTCCGGTACTGCCTTCAAGTCATTGATCAGGTTATCAAGCAGATGTTGCTGCTCCACCGCCGTGAATGAACGGAACAACTCCCCTGACTGCGTATAGTTATCGGTTTTCTCAATTTTCTCACGCGTAACATGGCCCTGTAACGGAACTTGACTTTCACGATATTCAGGTGCTTCCTCCGGGCTGTTGCCTGAGCTATTCGGTTCATAGTTTACCGGGGACGGGTCCTGATTCACATTCATCAATCCATCACGCTGATGATTGCGAACCGGAGCATAAGGGCAGTTCACCGGAATCTGCAAATAGTTTGGTCCGAGCCGATGGCGCTGTGTATCCGGATAGGAGAACAGGCGGCCTTGCAGCAATTTATCTTCGGAAGGCTCGATTCCAGGCACCAAAGCGCTTGGTGAAAAAGCTGCTTGCTCTACTTCTGCGAAGAAGTTTTGTGGATTTCGGTTCAATGTCATGGTTCCGATCGTCTGGAACGGCAGTACATCTTCCGGCCAAGTCTTGGTTGGGTCGAGCGGATCGAAGGCGAAATCATCCATCTGCTCCGGTTTCAGCAACTGTACCTGTAGCTTCCACTGCGGGTATTGCCCGTTTTTGATATGATCGTGTAAATCCCGGGTGGCATGGTTGAAATCCTGTCCTTGCACCTCTGCTGCCTCTTGACGTGAGAAACCTCGTACGCCTTGGGCCGATTCCCACTTGTATTTCACATAATGGACTTGCCCTTGAGCATTAATCCATTTGAAGGCGTGTACGCCGAATCCATCCATTTCACGGTAACTTGCTGGTGTACCCAGATCGGAGAACAACCAGGTCATCATATGAGTCGACTCGGGTGATAGTGTCATGAAGTCCCAGTAGCGTGCAGGGTCCTGGATATTCGTATCCGGCGCAGGCTTCAGGGAATGAACCATATCCGGGAACTTCATGGCATCACGGATGAAAAAGACGGGCAAGTGGTTACCCACAATATCGTAGTTCCCTTCACGGGTGTAGAACTTCACGGCAAATCCACGTGGATCACGCGCTGTCTCCGGCGAACCCGTACCGTGAATTACAGTCGAAAACCGCACCAGTACATCCGTCTCTGTTCCTGGGTCTTGTAAGAAATCGGCTGTCGTATAAGCCTTCATGCTCTTCTCCAGCGTAAATACGCCATGTGCACCAGCACCTCTTGCATGAACGACCCGTTCCGGAATACGCTCACGGTCAAAGTGTGCGATCTTCTCAAGCAGATGATAATCCTCAAGTAATGTGGGGCCTCTTCTTCCTGCGGTACGGGAGTTTTGGTTGTCACCTACGGGTGCGCCCTGATTGGTTGTCATGCGTTCTGTCATATCGTTATCCTCCTCATGTTGGTCTCATGCCTGCTGTATATACTCTATTAAAATCATATTCGCCATCGGATTAAATATACATTTAGACTTGATCTAACTGTTAAATTGATTCTAACATGTCCCACTCGCCCCTTGCATGAGGTTCGTATGAGATTAAGATGAGTTTCTTGCTCATTTCATGAATGAAATATGAACATCAACTTGGAGTAAGATGAGCATTGAGCCATTCCGATTGGCTTGATCTACTCCATCTAGTGGATATACCCGCATACGAGTGACATGAACAGCATTTTGTGTGCACAAAAAAAAGCGGACTAATCCGCCAGGCGGTAGCCCACTCCTCTTACCGTTACTATATATTGAGGCGAAGCCGCGTTATCGCCAAGTTTTTTGCGTAAGCTTTTGATATGAACATCCACCACATTACTTCCACCTGTAAAATCAGTCTCCCAAATATCGCTGAGCATCTCCTCACGGGAAATCACTGCACCTTTGGCATCAATCAGTTTCAGCAGCAGATCATATTCTGTCTTGGTCAAATGAATACGGTCATTATTGCGATGCACACTCATCCGCTCACGATCCAGCCATAGATCCTTGAAAGCGATGCGTTGGCCTTCCTGAGGGAGAAATCCGCGTTTCGGTGCTGCAGGGCTATTGCCAATCATGCGTTGCACACGATACAACGCTTCCTGAGGACGGGCCGGCCAGACCAGCAATTCCTCCTGAAGCATCGGTCCACTGGCACTGCCAATCATCTTCTCCCCCACCAGATACAGACACGGTGTTGCATGTTCTGCTTCACGATTCAATCGGCTGCTGATTCCCGCAAAAGCATCAATGGTTCCAGCAACAGACAGGTCATAGATTAAAAGATCAAATACAAGCCGTTCATGCAAATCAGGCTCCCAGCGGTGGAACACCAGCACATCGAAGCAGCTGTCCGTCAAAGCCTTGACCAGTTCATGTACCTGCCCGGGCATCGGACTGATCAGAATGACCCGTCTCGTGACCGGGCAATTATCCACAAGGGGAGTTGAATCCGCAAGGGCAGGCTTGACCCGGAGCGGCAGACGACGGCCGGACAGGTTGATTTTTACTTGACCCGTTTGTTTCTGCATTCCGCGCAGACACCTCCAAAGACCACATGAGCGTGATCAATCGCATACCCGGTCTCCTCCGCAACTTGCTTCATCCATTGGGGAGGAACTTCCGTCATGACTTCATCTACCTTGCCGCATACTTCACACATAATATGTTGATGTTCGTCCATGCGGGCATCATAACGACTGGCCGTTTCGCCCAACTTGAGCTCCCGAATCAATTCTTTATCTGTTAAATATCGGAGTGAATTATATACCGTACCATAAGCCAAATTATAACCTTGCTCCACCAGACGGTTCATCACTTCTGCTGCCGTTGGATGGTCTTCGGAATGACGGACTACATCGTAAACGGCTTGACGCTGTATCGTCAGATTTAGAGTTCTCACCAGCAATTCTCCTTTATTAACCCATTCAATAGTATATAAGATGACACAGCAATCTACTGATTGCTATGATTCCCTGAAACATCAAAATCAATTTTGATTTAGATTAAGTATAAATCTCATTGTATAATGAAGTCAATATCCGACTATTTTATTCATGAATAGTAATAGCCAAACCATCTTCTACGTGGCCATCACCCCTACTTGGGATAATATGGTTCGCTACTATACTGCTTTTCAGCTAAAATATAGTAATGTGCGCTAAAGGAGGGATGCTTGTTGCTAAGCACGTTTTTCGTCAATCTCTGTGTCATGATCACGTTCATGTATGTGTCCGGAATCATAGCCAAATTCTATCGTATCCGCGTTCCCTTTCCCTCGATGCGTGTTCAGATGATCGGTGGTCTGCTGTTCGGGATCTACGGAACGGTACTGATGAACTATTCCTTTCCTTTAAATGAAACTACCATTGTAGATTTACGTCATTTGGCTATTGTCACAGCAGCCGTATATTTAGGAGGACTGGCTTCGGTCATCTCAGGACTTGTCATTTCCATCCTGCGTATTATCATGTTTGGAATGTCATCCGCTGCCATCGATGCAGCATTCGTCATGACGATCATCGGACTGTCCGGTGTATATTTTGCCTATGCTCCCTGGTCCCGATTAACCAAAATTATTACCATGAACCTGCTGGGTATGACGCTGATCTTTGTGATCCTAATGCTAAATACAACCAGCATGAACTCACTATTGAAAGTATATCCTTTACAGATGACCATTTCTTTTGTCGGTGGAATCTTTATTTATTTCATCGCAGAATTCATTAATAAATCGAATGAGATGTTGTTTCTGCTCGAACGCAAAGCGACCACCGATCATCTTACCAACCTCAGTAATCGCAGACAATTTGAGAAATCACTTGAATTTGAACTAGAACGGGCACGTGAGTACAAACAAAAACTATCGCTGCTAGTCATCGACATCGACCGGTTCAAAAAAGTAAATGACACTTTCGGTCATACTTCAGGTGATGCGGTTCTAAAACAACTCGGACAATTGCTCATTGAGCATGCCCGCTCAGCAGATATCGTCTCTCGGAACGGAGGCGAGGAATTCGCTATACTATTGCTCGATTGTGGTCATCACCAAGCCATGGCCATTGCCGAGTCCATCAGACAATCGGTTGAGAAGTACCATTTCGCGCTGCCTGATGGCAATACGATCCGGCTAACTATCTCTATCGGGGTCGCTGTTTTTCCAGATCACTGTGACGACCGGGATGATAACGATTTCTTTGAACAGGCAGACCGTGCATTATATGAAGCCAAGAATACGGGCCGGAACCGGGTATGTGCCATTCCGTTGCGTTCCAGGTCGCTCTCCAGCGGCCAAAGCTCATTCTAATCTCATACTCAAAAAGGGATGTCCCCATAGCCTACAGGCTAGCCAGGACATCCCTTTCTTATCTCACATTTTGCATCCTTCGAATCAACTCGCTTATGGGTACAAGAACAACCTGTGGAGTTGAGTTTGCCTTAAGCTAAGATTTGTTCGATTTCTTCAACGATGGCAGCATCCAGCTTCACTCCGGAAGCGGCTGCGTTCTCTTTCACCTGTTCAGGACGGCTTGCTCCAACAAGCGCACTGGACACGTTATTCTGGCGCAGAATCCACGCCAGAGCCAATTGGCCGACTTTCAGGTCCAGTTTGTCTGCCACTTCAATTAACTGGCGAACCTTGCCGATCCGGTCAGCGTTAATCTTCCCTTCATCCCATCCCAGCTTCGCTGCCCGGCTGTTCTCGGGAATATCGGACACCGAAGTGTATTTCCCGGTCAACAATCCTTGTGCCAGCGGGGAGTAGACAACTTGTCCAATTCCTTTGCGCTCACCCAACGGGATGATTTCACTTTCGATGTAGCGGTCAAACATGTTGTACACCGGCTGGTTCACCACGATATGATCAAGCAACAGGCGATCAGCGGTACCCAACGCAGCTTCCATTTGTGCCGCGGTCCATTGACTAACACCTACGTAGAGCACCTTGCCTTGGCGCACCAGATCGTCAAGTGCTCGCAGTGTCTCTTCAATCGGTGTTTCGGTATGATAGCGATGGCAATAATATATGTCTACATAATCAACACCCAGCCGTTGCAAGCTGGCTTCGCATTGTTCCTTAATATGTTTACGGGATAACCCTTGGTCATTTGGACCGTCACCCATTTTACCAAATACCTTGGTTGCAAGGACATAGGAATCGCGGGAATACGCTTTCAACGTCTGCCCCAGCAGTTCTTCTGCTGCACCCCGCTCGTACACATTGGCTGTATCAAAAAAGTTGATACCTTCATCGAATGCGGCTTCAATTGATTTCACCGCGTTTTCACGTTCCACATATCCTCCATATGTCAGCCAGCTTCCCAGGCTAATCTCGCTTACTTTCAGTCCGCTTCCACCTAATCTACGGTATTCCATTGAATGCACATCCTCCTCTAAACTGATTAATGATGAAGTTCCCTTTCTATTGTATCGTATTCGGCTCGGATTAAAAGGGCTTTGGAGCAGAATTTGGGAAATAGATAGGGTTGAATATGAAAAGCTCCGCTAAATAGCGGAGCCACGATACAAGTCACTATGTTACGGTTACTTCATATTATTTATGACTGGGCGCTAGTTTGTCTTAGTTAGCTGTTACGATAAATTGTTCCCATGCTCCGCCCACAGCGTTACGATTGGCATACAGCACGCCTCCGTTATTCAGATCCGCACTGACATATTTACCGTTCGCCACGGATTTGAAGGCAACCAGTCCTCCGCCCAATTCTTCTCGGGTAAACTTCTCCCATGTGGATGGGTATGTGGCCGAGGCGATCAAACGCCCGCCATTATTCAGATCGGCTTGCACATATTTAATATTGCTCATCGACAGCAAAGATACCGTACCATCCGAATTCTGGATGATTTTGAACCTTTCCCAATGTCCGGCAGTATCCCGATTGGCTACCAGCGCATCTGCACCGCCATTCTCTGCGCTGACAAAAGTGCCATTGGCGTTGGCTTTCAGATTGGACCATGTCTCTGTAAAGGAAGCCGTTCCCGTATGTTTCTTGACCACATTCTGGAACGAGGTATTAGAGGCAAAGTTCGCCGTAGTGAACTTGCTCCATTTTGAAGCAATTGTTGCCGCGCTGTCGGTATTCAGGTTCGGCGCCGGGTCGTTGTTATTATTGTAATAGCCCCAAGTTCCGCCCCCTTTGACCTTATAACTCCAGTTCGTCCATGAAGCATTCAGTGCATTCAGACCGGATAGCCACTTCTCGGTCAGATCATCCTGACCAAACGAGAACTCGCCCGCTAACACCGGAACGTTCCAATTCTTCTGATAGGACGCCATATCTTTCAGCCAGCGATCCATCTCCGAATTGGTCAAATCCCAGTTGTTATAATCCGTGAATTGATAGTGGTGCGTCTGATACATCACATTCGTCCACCCATAAGTCGTTGGTGGAGAAGCTGCCCACCAGTCGAAGAATGCCGCGATGATGATCATGTGATCGGCATCCTTGGCACGGACGGCTTTGTACATCCGGTCATAGAAATCCATCTTTTGCTTGATTTGAGCAGCATTTTCACCCGTTCCCATGGTCACAAGAGGTTCATTGAGCAAGTCGTACGCAGCAACGGTTGGATTGCCTTTGTAACGTGTTGCCATCCGTTCCCAGATCTGAATAGTCCAGTTCTGGTATGTAGAATTGGTCCACAGTTGGTTGGAATTTTCCTGCCCGCAGGAATGCCATGGACAAGCTGCTCCCGGTGCACCGTGCAGATCGAGAATGACATACAGGTTCCGTTTGCCCGCTTCATCAATCAGCCAATCCAGTTTGCGGAACGTAACCGAATCAGGCTTCATGACACCGCTGGTGTTCATAAAATCCTCCCAATAGATCGGCACACGCACAACGTTCATGCCCCAGTTCTTGATGTTATCCAGATCACCAGCCTGAATCCAGGTGTCCTGATATCCATTGATCAGACTCTGTGCACCCGATTCCCCAAAACGATTCGTCAACGTGCGACGCAGCGTGTACTCATCTACCGCTCCAGAGGGCGTCATCCATTCTTCCTGCAGCAGCCAGCCACCCAAATTTGTTCCACGCAGATTTACCACATTGCCTGTTCCCGAATTATTGCGGACAACCGTCCCGTTAGCCTTCAGGAAATCCCCTGATCCAAAAGCCGCACTGGCCTTCGGTGAACCTACGGCCGAAGCCAGCAGGCCCAGCAGCAGACAGCTGCACAACAGCATGATAGTGCTCTTCTTCAACATGTTGACGCCTCCCTTAAATGGTCATATCTTGAGGTATGACTGAACCAGGATGCAGCACTCACGACGGGTAACGATAATGCTATATAAACAGCGGGTATACGGAGGGTACGATCCATGGATGTCCGCTATTTATCACAAGTGAAGGGGTGGTGAAATCGATTACATTTTATTGAATATTAAACTCTTTATCTCTCCACTATCCCCAATTATTGTTTCAAACGGTTATAACTTGTAATCGTTTTCAATTGGAATTATAATGAATTTGAATTAATTGTCAATCACTTATTTGGAGTTGTGAAGAATATGGATGTCAAAATCATTGATGTAGCTGCCATTGCAGGTGTGTCCCCGGCAACCGTATCGCGGGTCATTAATCAGCACAGCAAAGTAAGCACCAAGACCAAAGATAAGGTGATGCGCGCCATAGAGCAACTGGGGTATCACCCCAACGCAGCAGCCAAGAATCTTCGTTCACAGAGAACCATGACGATTGGCGTCATCGTTCCGGATATTAACAACTCCTATTATGCCGAAATTATTAAAGGCATTGAGAACATCGCCTACGCTCGCCATTACAAGGTCATTATATGTGATGCCCATAACCTGAAAGAGCGAGAAGTCGATTATCTTAATTTGTTACTCGATCGGACCATTGACGGTGTCATCATTATCACTCCCATGCTGGCGGATGAGGAATTATTCCAGCTTGCAGATAAGGGGTATCGTATTGGCATCGTTGGTAAATACATTGAACATGATCAGATCCCGTGTATATATACAGACAACGTGAAATTTTCCCAGGAAGTTGTTCAGCATCTCGTTGAGGCCGGACATCGGAATATCGTTTTCCTAAACGGTTATCCTGAAGCGATCGACAGCTATGAACGGCTAGAAGGCTACTTGAAGGCCCTGCGCAATCATCAGATTCCGTTCCGTCCCGAACTGATCGAGAATGGGAACTTCAATGAGGAAGGTGGGTACGAGGCCATCAAAAGATTGTTTAACAAAGGCCTGTCCTTCTCCGCTGTATATGCAGCAAATGATGAGATGGCGCTAGGTGTATACAAAGCATGTACGGAATACGGAATACGTATTCCCGAGCAATTGGCTATCGTAGGTGTAGATAACAATCGAATCAGTAAATACATCCATCCTACGCTAAGTTCGGTGAACCAGCCCAAGTATACGATGGGGGCTATTCTTATGGAGAAGATGATTGATACGATGAATACGAATGAATTTCAGGATAAACGTGTATTTAAAGTCGACTCGGAGCTGCTTGTTCGAGCTTCATCTTCCTTCAAAATAACAACATAAAAGCGCACCTGTGACAGGTGCGCCTAGTTTAATATATTTTCTCATGTTCTTAATGCACAATGATGCTTAACGCATTCAACAACTCAGCCTGCTTCACCGGCTTGGTCAGGACCGCATCGAAGACTTCCGCTTCATGCGGATCGATATGCATACCATACGGAATCAGAACAATGACCGGTGAATCTGTAACCAGGCGCTTCAGCTTGTGTACAAAATCCACAGCACCGCCCTCCAGAAGTCCCATATCCACAACGGCCACGTCAGGCTTAAAGCCATCCTGTATCCAGTCGTACGCTTCTGTCGTAACCGAGGTCATATGCACATCCATCTCCCATCTGCGCATCAGGGACGAGGCCCCTTGCAGAATGTCAGGGTCCTTGGCAAGCAGCACCTTTTTGCCCTTCAGTCGATGCTGTATATTGGCAAGCTGAGGCAGTTCCCAATGTCTGCGGAGCGGTAGGCAGATCTCGAATTCTGTCTCCTTGTCTCCCATGCCATGCACCTGAATACGGCCATTCATAAGGATGGCGAGGTTTTGGCTGACCGCCAGTCCGAGATTGGTTCCAACCAGCTTCTGTGTACTTATATTTCCGTCCAAATTGTTAATTACTCTAAGCTTATTGTCCGAAGACAACATGCGTCCGGTGTATTTCACTTGGAGTTGAAGGATACCCTCATCCTCTGCATCTCCACCATCTACGGTTGCCGTAATCAATACCGAGCCTGTCCGTGTTGAATCTATAGCATACTGAATGACATGGGCCAATAGTTGCCCGATCTTGATTTCATCCCCGACAAAAACCTGGGACACATTCAGATCAAGGTTCAATCCCAGCTCAATGTTCTTGCTCAGCGCCAGTCCCGCATAGAGATAAACGGTGTTCTCAATCGTCGCTACCAGATCAAATGGATCATCATGTACGACCGTTTTGCCTGCGTCATTGACGTTATTAAAACTCATCATGTTATTCAACAGGGAAAGCAGAATGTTACCGCTGGTTTCAATCATATTCACATATTCTGTCTGCTCGTCCGACATATCCGGTGTACGCATCAGGTCGGTTAATCCCAGAATGCCGTTCAGGGGATTACGAATCTCGTGGCTCATCAGCGACAGCATCTGCGTCTTGGTCATCGCCTCAGACTCCGCACGTTCCTTCTCTGCCTGCAATTGCTCTTGTAATTGCTCCGAATCATTCAGCTTCTGTTCCTGAACTTGAAGCGTATCTTCCAGATCCACCACATACCCGAGAAAAACGGCCATGGCTTGCAGTGTTTTCATATCCGTTTCACTGATCACATAATCAGGATCATCCATCAGACAGATCGTACCGAACGTTTCCCCGGACCTCCGCATGATGGGAATCCCCACAAAGAAACGATTGCCCAGTCCGCTTGTTACGTCCATTGATTTCGTTAGAGGATGTTCACATGTATCCGTGATGATCAGACTGCTGCCCTTATCTCTTAAAACCAGGCTGCAATATGAAGCTTCAAATGGAAGTTCACTACCTTTGGCGATCAACTCTTCCTCACGGTTAAAAGCCTCGATAATAACATTGGTCACGCCATCATTCGTGGCAACGAAGATGGTGTTTACCTTTAAGATTCCGCTTAATACGTCAACAATATGGGACGCGGCTTCCTGTATATTTTCATAGAAGCCCCTTGTAATGCTTACCGTTCCCATGACTCACCCCTCTTGTCTTAGCTGCATTTCAAATCCGTATTCCACAGTATGATTCAATCGATTAACGAGGGTTCAAATATTCCGAAACAGCTGTCACAAACTATTCATATATGAAGTTTTCTATCCTTTTTTTCAAGCATCGTCAACTGAACTTGCACAGTAAATAGAAATTATACGCTTACCCTCCAGCTTTGAAAACCTTTATCACTCAGGGCTATAAATCATGACAGTCGACCAGCCTCTCCCATGTGATCATTATCACACCTAAATAACAATATATAGTTTATAAATGGATAAAGAAACTCTACATGTAGTGTTCAATGAATGGACATTATCCCATACATTTCAATTTTATTATTTAGGAGGAACTGATATGAACATGCTTGAGTATGCCTCTCCACCGGCATCCGATCTGCTATCTGACCTGGGAAGACGAATTATTGGTGCTGAAGATGCCGATACGCTGAGGGAGAATGCCAATCTGAACGGAGACTCATTCAGCGGCAAGATGAGCAGGCTCGGTTCGGAGACCGCCAAGTGGCATGCTTTGCGTCATGTGCTGCCTAAGGGCCTCGCTACAGCTGTGGAGAACGGCGATCTGTATGTACACGATCTGGATCAGTATGCCCTTGGTACGACCAACTGTATCTTTATTCCGTTTGACCGGCTGCTGGCCTCCGGATTCAATACCGGCAACGGTTCGGTTCGTACACCACAGACAATCATGTCTGCCATGGCACTGGTGGCCATTATTTTTCAATCCCAACAGAACAGCCAGTACGGCGGGGTATCCGCCAATAAAATCGACTGGGATCTCGCACCTTATGTGAAGCGTTCGTTCCGTAAGCATTACCGGAAGGGACAACGGCTGTTTGGGGAAATCACCCCAATTGAGGATGAGCAACTTCATCTGGATAGCGATGAAGCAAAGGAGAAGTGTCCTCGAGCCTTTGCCTTTGCCTGTGAAGAAACGGAACTGGAGACCGAACAGGCCGCCGAATCCCTGATCCATAATCTGAACACCATGAGCAGTCGTGCTGGGGGACAGATTCCGTTCACTTCGCTGAACTACGGACTGTGCACTTCAGCCGAAGGTCGACTCGTGTCTCGATCTTTGCTGGAAGCGACCATTCGGGGACTGGGTAACGGAGAAACTCCCGTGTTCCCACAACATATTTTCCAGTGCAAGCATGGAATTAACCAATCTGAAGGAGAGCCGAATTATGATTTGTTCCGGCTTGCTGTGACCTGCTCCTCACGGCGCATGTATCCGAACTTTGTCAATGTGGATGCTTCCTTCAACCTGCCCTATTATCAACCGGAAGATCCCGATACGATCATTGCGACGATGGGATGCCGGACACGTACACTGGCTGATCGCTTCGGACGCAATCGTCAGAGCGGCAAAGGGAACCTGTCTTTTAATACCATCAATCTGGTCAAGCTCGGCATTCGATACGGGATCTGCCAGGGAGCAAGAGCCATTGCTGACCGGGCTGGCTTCTATACTGCGCTGGAATCGGTCATGCACAATGCTACGGACGGTCTGCTACACAGGTATCGAATTCAGATGAACCAACCTGCCAAAGCATCGGACTTCATGATGCGGGAAGGAGTATGGGAAGGCGGTGAACATTTGGCTCCGAATGAACCGGTGGCCGATCTGTTGAAACATGGTACGTTATCCCTTGGTTTTATCGGACTTGCAGAATGTATGACCGCTCTATATGGCCGTCACCATGGACAAGACCTCCATGTACATCGAGAAGCCTTGAATATCATTCGTACGATGAGAGAGTTCTGCGACCGGGTGAGTGAGCAGCATAACCTGAATATCACCTTGTTCGCTACGCCCGCTGAGGGCCTATCCGGCAAATTCACCAAGATCGATCGAGAGCGATACGGCAGCATAGCAGGGGTCAACGACAGGGAATACTACACCAATTCATTTCACATTCCGGTCTATCATTCGCTTCATGCCTATCGCAAGATTGAACTGGAAGCTCCCTTCCACTCCCTATGTAATGCCGGAGCGATCTCATATGTCGAACTCGACGGGAATGTACGGGCCAATACCGCCGCTTTCCAACGAATCGTTCAATACGCGCTTGCCCAGGACATCGGGTATTTCTCCATTAATCACCCGATTGACCGTTGTCCGTCCTGTGGCTATGAGGGCGTTATTGGAGATGTATGTCCCGGATGTGAGGCTCATGAAAACCATGTGCATTTCCAGCGACTGCGCCGGGTTACGGGATATCTGACCGGTGACTATAAAGTGCGCTTCAATGGCGCGAAGCAGGCCGAAGTGAGAGACCGGGTGAAACATCGGTGAATCTGTATGGTTACATCCCGGAATCAGTGAATGAGGGGCCTGGCCTGCGTGCCGTGTTGTTCATCAGCGGATGCCGCCACGCTTGTCCGGGCTGTTTCAGTCCCGGCTCATGGAGCTTCCGGGCAGGCGAACCCTTTACGGAGAAGAGGCAGCAGCAGATTTTGCATGAAGTGACCTCACATCCCTTGCTGGAAGGGGTAACGTTATGCGGAGGTGATCCTTTTTTCTCTGCCGCAGAATGCGCCTCCTGGGTTCGGCAGCTTCGGGCTGCTCGACCTGATCTGACTGTATGGGCCTACACGGGGTTTGTGTATGAGGAACTGATTACAGACCCGTCGCGGGCGGAGTTATCCCGGCTATGCGACGTCATTATCGATGGGCCTTATATCGCAGCTGAGCGTGATGTGTCTCTTCCTTTTCGCGGCAGTCGTAATCAGCGCATCGTTAATGTGGGTGCAACAATGGCAGACCAGACAATCGTTACCATGCAGTTAGATGCATGGTAACGTTTTTTTATTTAGGGGAATCAAGCATAGCGTGGGCGATGATTTGCTTCATTTTAAGGAGCCAAATCTGCCATTAAATCAAGGTTTAATAGAACATTATTTTATTTCCGATCGGATTAATGATATATGTTGCAAGCCCGTTGGTTATCGTCTATGATTGGTAGCAGAAGAGCAAGTATACGACGATTGCATCATGATACAATCTATCATCTATGCTTGGTCGCCAATTTCATAGCCGGAGATGTGTACGCACATTTCTGCACACGGAAACAGGTGCCGACCGCGCTACATGCGTGGTCAGGCTTAAAAGGGAAGCACGGTGTAAGTCCGTCGCGGTCCCGCCACTGTATACGGGGAGTCTATGCATATAATCCACTGGTGCAACCACCGGGAAGGAATGCATATGGCCATGATCCGCAAGCCAGGAGACCTGCCTGTTTCGACAGCATCGCATGACCTACGGAAGATAGGGAGGTGTTAGAGCAGCCGCTACAACTACTTATAGCAGGTGTTCTTTCCCATTCTATCTTTGTGCACAGTCGTCATTCATGATGCCTGTTTCTCGGGTTATGGAATCGGAAGGAATGCCTTTTTTTGATGCTTTCAAAAGAAGCACACCACAATAGCTTCAACTTGATGGGTTCACTTATTATAAATGAGGAGGAATTTTACATGTCGCAATCACAGCAACAACAGCCACAAGTACTGACAGGCAACCTCGGTTACCCCCGCATCGGTGCGGGACGCGAATGGAAAAAAGCACTGGAGTCCTTCTGGGCTGGCCGGATCGATGAATCTACGCTTCATCAGGAGCTAACCACGCTTCGGTTGCAGGATCTGAAGAAACAGCAGGCACAGCAGCTCGATCTGATTCCTGTAGGCGACTTCTCCTACTATGATCATATTCTTGACGTATCCGCGATGTTTGGCGTCGTTCCTGAGCGCTTTAACCATTCAGGCGGACCCGTATCCGTATCTACCTACTACGCCATGGCCCGGGGTAATGATCAGGCAACAGCCTGTGAGATGACCAAGTGGCTAAACACGAACTATCACTACATCGTACCTGAGATTCATAATGATACTGCATTTGCATTGCTTGAAAATAAACCCCTTGCCGCCTATCGCGAAGCGAAGCAGGAGCTTGGGCTGGAAGGTAAACCAGTCGTTGTCGGTCCGTACTCGTATGTACGATTCGCCAAAGGCTATGACGCGGAACGCTTCGCAGAAATCGTCACTCGCCTCGTTCCCGTATACGCCCAGCTTCTGTCTGAGCTTCAAGCAGAAGGCGTACAGTGGGTACAGATCGACGAGCCTGCTCTGACGCTGGCCGTCTCTTCCGAAGATGAGGCTTTGCTGCAACAGGTGTATGCTGCCTTGGCACAAGCTGCACCGGAGTTGAAGCTGCTGCTTCAAACGTATTTCGAATCGGTGGAAGCTTATCCGGTCGTCACAGCTCTGCCTGTTGCCGGAATCGGCCTGGACCTGGTCCACGGCTATGAAGGCAACTTCGCCAGCCTGCGGGAGCATGGCTTCCCGCAGGATAAATGGTTGGGCGCCGGTGTCATCGACGGGCGCAACATCTGGCGCGCCGATCTCGCAGAGACGGCGAAGCTGCTGGAGCAGGTAGCTGAATTCGCAGCCGAAGGCAAGCTGATCATTCAGCCTTCCTGCAGCCTGTTGCATGTACCGGTTACTGCCGCTCAAGAGAGCGCGCTTGATCCGGTACTGCGCAATGCCCTGGCCTTTGCCGACGAGAAGCTGGAGGAAATAGCGACGCTCGGCACGTTGTTGTCCGGCGGTGCGAAGCAGGCGGACCAGGCAGCGGCTTTGGCGGAAGCCAGCCGCCGCGCCCAGGCGAGCACCGAAGCGGTGCGCCTGCTGAGCGAGTCCGAATCACGGACACGCCTGAGTGGTGCGCCTGCAGGGGTGCATGCTGATGAGCAGCTGCTTCGCGACGCGTCATTCCAGGAGCGACGTGAGCTGCAGCAGCAGAAATGGTCGCTCCCACTGCTGCCAACAACAACCATTGGCAGCTTCCCGCAAACGGCGGATGTGCGCAAAGCACGTGCACTCTTCCGTAAAGGGGAGTGGAATGCGGAGCAATATGATGCCTATGTTCGTGAACAGATCCAGGAGTGGATTACCATCCAGGAGGAAATTGGTCTGGATGTGCTGGTACACGGTGAGTTCGAACGTACCGATATGGTCGAGTTTTTCGGTGAGAAGCTGACCGGATTTGCCTTCACCAAAAATGGCTGGGTACAATCCTACGGCTCACGCTGCGTGAAGCCACCTGTAATCTATGGAGATGTGCTGTTCAATGAACCGATGACGGTAAAAGAAACAGCCTATGCCCAGACACTGACCAGCAAACCGGTAAAAGGCATGCTCACAGGTCCGGTAACGATCCTGAACTGGTCCTTTGTCCGCTCGGATATACCACGCAGTGAAGTATCCTACCAGATTGCTCGCGCCATTCGGGACGAGGTTGAAGCGCTAGAGCAAGCAGGCATTGAGATGATTCAGGTCGATGAGCCAGCTCTGCGTGAAGGACTTCCTCTCAAACGAAGCAAGTGGGATGAGTACCTGCAATGGGCCGTGGAATCCTTCCGTTTGGCTACTGCAACCGTAAAACCAACAACGCAGGTGCATACCCATATGTGCTACTGCGAGTTCGATGATATTATTGAAGCCATCAGCGACCTGGATGCAGATGTGATCTCCATCGAGACATCCCGTAGCCATGGGGAACTGGTAGGCAGCTTCGAGCAGAATACGTATGACAAAGGCATCGGACTCGGTGTATACGATATCCACAGTCCGCGTGTTCCAGGCAAGGACGAGATGTTGAATATGATCGAGCGTGCACTTCAAGTGCTGCCAGCAGATCTGTTCTGGGTGAACCCTGACTGCGGACTGAAAACACGTGGTAAAGCCGAAGTTGTAGATGCATTGAGCATCATGGTGGACGCTGCTCGTACAGCAAGAGAACGAGTAACCGCTGATTCCTCAATCTAAACGAAGCCTGTGAATGCAAATAAAAGCCTCCGAATTCCTTCGGAGGCTTTTTTCATTTACCATCATTCTATTTGTTTATCTTGAAAGGCTTTTTATCCGACTTAATGAATCTCGAAATGGCTGACACGTACTCCTGCGGACAACACAAGGTATACATCCTGTTGACCTGATACGCCTTTCAGGTCTGCCTTAACCGTGGACCACTGCTGTGCCTCGCCATGTGCCAGTTCCACGCGTCCTGCCAGTGTACCGTCAGGTGCACCCAGTCGAACTTCCAATACCGCATCTGCCTGCTCTGATGATACACGAGCTTCAATCGCTGCTGCATTGCTGCCCAGATCTGCATCCTTGAAGGCAATCCAGCCTTGTTCACCAATCACACGGACAGAAGTTCCGCCTTCTTTGCTCTCATCCAGATCTACACCGAAGTATGCATCGTAATTCTCGGCGCGCGTAGCCACACCCAGATTACGTGCAGGAATGGTCTCCCCTTGTACTGTCAGGTCAGCAACAAGCTGAACATCGGCAGAAGATTTGCCCACCATAATGGAGTAGGTGCCGCTTTCGACCACATAACGATCACGGGTTACATCCCAGATCGCCAGTTCCTGAACTGGCAGTGTGAAGCTGACTTTTACTGTAGCTCCAGCTTCAATATGAAGACGACGGAAACCTTTTAACGTTTTGAGTGGACGTTTCACACGGGACTGTCCGGCACGCACATACAACTGTACAACCTCATCACTGGCGATCGTACCTGTATTTGTCACGTCCACATGCACAGTAATGATCTCTTCGACTCCAGCTTGGGCCGGGTTCAGCTCCAAATTACTGTATTTAAACGATGCATACGTTAATCCATGTCCGAATGGATACAGTACATCACCTTCAAAATACTGATACGTACGTCCGGATTGAATGATATCGTAGTCTCTGATATCAGTCAGCTGATCTGCGGATTGTACCCACGTCATATTCAGGCGGCCTGCTGGTGCATAATCGCCATATAATACGTCAGCTATAGCGTTCCCCAACTCTTGTCCTGCATGGGATGTATACAATACAGCCGGAATATTCTCCTGCACCCAGTTGGACGTGAACGGGTAACTTCCCACGATAACTACAACGGTATTTGGATTCGCTGCATACACGGCTTCAACCAGACGCTGCTGGGATTCAGCCAGGTCCAGACTTGGGCGGTCGATCTCTTCTTTACCATTTACAAGCGGATTGTTGCCGACAAATACAATCGCCGTCTCCGCTTCCTTCGCGGCCGCAACCGCTTCTTCCAATCCATTCACCACAATATCCTTTTTGAACGTTTCCGTAGCACCGAAAGATTTCAACTCTTCGGATACCGCAAACGCATCGTTTCCATTATTGGGTGCCGTTACTGTTTTACCGTTCCAAGTCGTCAGCCCCACGCTTCCGTCTTGTTGTGGCAACAGATGGAATACTTCCTTCACAAACCAGCCATATACTTCATCCGCTGATGCCGTAACCATTTCTTCATCCGTCGTCAGGTATTTCCCATTACTGTCTGCCTTCAGCGTGTAACTGCCAAAGCCCCAGTCACTTAGTGTAAATGTCTCCGCATTTCCCGAAGCAATGATGGATGATTTCTCATCCTCAGCCAATCCGACAGCCTTACCGCTTGCCACTGAAGTCAATGTAATGCGGTCATTGCCATCCTTGAATGCAACCTTGTCGCCGCCTACTTTGCCACTGATCGCTTCAAGCGGGGATACGCTATATGGCATGGTGCCTGCATACCAGTCACGATAGACTGTTCCGCCCAGTTGGCCAATCACAGCCACTTTGCCGGATTTTGTTTTATCCAGCGGCAGTGTGCCTTTATCATTTTTAAGCAGTACCACTTGTTCTCTCGCTGCTCTCAGTGACAGGGCCTTCGCCTTCTCCGTCATCATTGCTTCTTCACCGATCGAAGCATATGGATTGCCCTCAGCCGGATCGAATTCACCCAGACGGAAACGCACACGGAACGTATTGAACAACGCCAGATCGATGTCTTCCATTGTGAGTGTGCCTTGCTCCAGCCCTTCACGCAGTGCCTGTTTCGAAAGATCCGCATCATCGGTAATGCTGTCAATTCCGGCTTTGACGGACTCTACTGTTCCTGGTGTGTGGGAATCATAGTATTTATGATCGTTCTTGATCCCCATGACATCCCCTGCATCACTCACGATGAAGCCATCCATGCCCCATTCGCCCTTCACAATCTCGTTTACAAACGGATGCAGCAATGCTGGTGTACCGTTAATTGAGTTGTACGCGGTCATCATTGACTGTGCGCCGCCCTCTTTAAACGGTTTCTCGAATGCCTTCAGATAATATTCACGCATGTTGCGTGGATCAATGCTCGATGAACCACTGCCACGGTCCACTTCATTATTGTTAGCAAGGAAATGCTTCAACGTGGCAACTGCCTTGTAATACTTCGGATGATCGCCCTGAATTCCCTTAACCAAGGCCGTTGTCAGCTCAGCAGTCAGTTCCGGGTCTTCACCATAAGCCTCTTCGTTCCGACCCCAACGTGGATCACGCTCCATATCAACCGTAGGTGCCCACAGAGTCAGACCGTTTACTGCTGGATTGCGTTTGTAAAATACACGTGCCTCGTCTCCGATCACGGAGCCGATCTCTTTCATCAGATCCGCATCCCATGTGCATGCTAGCCCTACCGGCTGCGGGAAGGAAGTCGCTTCGCCAAGCCAGGCCAGACCATGAGCTGCCTCTGTACCGTGTTTATATGCTGCGATACCCAAGCGTTCTACTGCGGGTTGATATTGCAGCATCGATTCGATTTTCTCATCTTCCGACAGACGGGACACGAGGTCCTTTACACGTGTATCCAGTTCGAGCGTTGTATCCTGGAAAGGATATTTCGTTTGGTTGGTCATAATATGGAATCTCCTTTGGTAATTCATTGATTTATTTAAAATGATAGCGGATACATAACCGATAAATTAATACGAGGTAATTCTTGATGTATCCGACCTCAAAATTCGAAGATTTAACCTTTTAGAATAAGCACTTTATGAGTCATCGTTAACTCTTAATTCCGTTTACTAAAACGGTTTCGGTAAATCTATCATATAGCATGTTTAGTAAAAAAAACAGGGGGGCTTCACAGGAAAATGTGAACTTTCCTCAGGAAAGTATGCGGACAATCGTTTTATTCTGGCACAGTATGGTAATCATGGATAGGAGTATAGATATGACGTACTTATTGAGCTAGGCGTAGTCCTCAATGAAGAAGAATATTGAAGGAGGAAAATCGAGTGAGTGACCATCAACAACCCCCGTCAGGTTTGCCCTCCATCCCGGAATCGCTGTGGAGAGCAACAAACCCATTCAATGAATATCCGAAACTGACAGAAGATACAACCGCCGATGTAGCCATTATTGGTGCAGGAATTGCAGGTATTACAACAGCCTATTTGCTGGCCCAGAAGGGCATGCGTGTGGTCGTGCTTGAAGCCGGAAAAGTACTGGATGGCACAACAGGCCATACAACGGCCAAGGTATCGGCACAGCATGGCGTGATATTTGATGAATTGCTTCATCATTTTGGAGAAGAACAGGCCCGCATGTATTATGAAGGCAATGCAACAGCTGCCAAGTGGATGCGTGATCTGGTAAAAGAGAAACAGATTGATTGCCAGTGGGCTGAGGAAGATGCCTATGTCTACATTCAATCCGAGGAAAATCTCAAGAAGCTGGAGATTGAGCTGACAGCCTATGGCAAGCTGAATATTCCTGGTCAATGGGTTGATCCCCTTCCCATCCCTGTTCCGTCCAGGGCAGGGATTAAGATGCCGGGACAAGCTCGCTTTGACCCGCTCAGTTATTTGCATTACTTACTGGAATCCGCAGTCAAGCAAGGTGTACGCATCTACGAACATACAACGGTAACCGATGTAGAAGAAGATGCCTCGCTACATGTGCGTACATATGAGAATGGTCCATCCGTAACAGCCGAACATGTCGTTGTTGCCTCCCATTTTCCGGTCTATGACCCCGGATTTTATTTTTCACGGCTGCACGCTGAACGTTCCTATGCTGTCGTTGTAGAACCTCAGAAACCTTTCACCGGTGGCATGTATATCTCTGACGATGAACCCTATCGATCCCTGCGTACTGTCATTCATAAAGGGAAGGAACACATCCTCTTTGGCGGGGAAAATCACAAAACCGGACAGGGCATCTGCACTGTCGGTCATTATGAAAATTTGGAGCGCTATGCAGCAGAAACATTTGGCATTCGCAACATCCCTTTCCGCTGGTCAGCCCAGGATCTGATCTCCATCGATAAGGTCCCTTACATTGGGCCAATTACAGGACGACATGAACGTGTCTATGTGGCTACCGGCTTTGCCAAATGGGGAATGACCACAGGAACGATGGCTGGGCATATCCTTACGGACCGGATTACCGGACGCGACAACGCTTACGCTGCTGTATTCGATCCTGCAAGATTCAAGGTAGACCCTGGTGTGAAAAACTTCCTTGTAGAGAATGTCAATGTAGCCGCGGAGCTGATCTCTGGCAAAGTCGGCATTATTCACAAGAACACGGGAGAACTCGGCAATGATGAAGGGGCTGTGGTTCGCCATGACGGTAAACGTGCTGGCGCCTACAAGGACCCGACCGGCAAACTCTTTCTGGTGGATACCACCTGCACCCATTTGGGTTGTGAAGTGGAATGGAATGCTGGGGAACGTTCCTGGGATTGCCCATGCCACGGCTCACGCTTCGATTACGCAGGCAAAGTCATTGAAGGCCCTGCTGTTAAAGACCTTAAGATGCTGGAAGCACAAGAATAAACTAAGCTGATACCCCCATCGTTGTATACCTTCATCCCATAGACCCGGATCGGAATCCGTCTTCAGACGGAAGTAACCGATTCGGGTTTTGCGTATGCTGATCTATAGATTAATTAGCGAGAAAACGAAGTTAGTCCAACTCAGCGGGACATCGTGATACGGAACTATTTTAAAATCACTATCTTGCATTAAACAGTACCGGGTGCTATGATGAATTCACGACTACTGAACAATACACACTAGTGATTGGATAGAGCAACAAGGAGGAACCCAAGTGAATGTTAATATTCAATTCAAAAAAGGGGTGCTGGAACTATGCGTCCTCGTGCTGATCAACCGCCAGGATCGTTACGGCTACGAACTGGCTCAGGCTGTATCCCAGCATATTGAAGTGGCGGAAGGTGCGCTGTATCCCCTTTTGCGGAGATTGGTCAATGACGGCTATTGTACGACTTACCTGCAGGAATCCAGTGAAGGCCCACCACGTAAGTACTACAAACTGTCTGATACCGGCCGTGACTATATGAAGACTCTCACGAATGAATGGAATAGTTTTGTGCGCAATGTCGCAAATCTTATAGAGGAAGGTACCCCAAATGAATAGACAACAATTCATGCAGGCAATGGAGATTCATCTAAGACCGATGGACCCGCTGGAACGGGCCGAATTGCTCGCTGATTATGAACAGCATTTTGAGATGGGATTAAGAGAAGGAAGACTAGAAGAAGAGATTGCGCGGGAACTGGGGCATCCGATCGAGATTGCCAAAGAAGCGTTAGGTGACCGATATGATGCACACACGCCAGGATCTGATCCGTTTTATGCGCCAACATTCGAAGAAATGCGTTCACAGCAAAAGAAGGGGAATCGGGCTGCACGCAACTTCTTCACGGCCATCGGACTTTTTTTCTTGAACATCATACTCGCGATTCCGCTAGGACTGACTCTGTGGTCGGTATGGCTCACCATTGCCAGTTTGTCGCTGCTGGTAGTAGCTCCGGTCGCTGCTGCTGTGGATTTCTTATATCTCGGCCATTTTGAGTATTCTGAATTGTTCGTTTCGATTGGAGTATTCGGTGTAGGCATTCTATTCGCCATTGCAACAAAATCGGTGTTTAAAGCCTTTAAGTCAATCACTCTTCAGTATATAAGATGGAATCAAAAGACGATGAAAGGGGATGTCTAGTCATGAGCACCAAAAAATGGATTGCTTTAGCCATACTATGTATCGGTATCGGTTTGCTCGGAACCTCCATTTACGGAGTTCAGTTCGGAGACAAGAGAGAACCCTACTCCAAACGTTGGGAATTCAAAAATGATGAGCTGCACAATATCATGATGAATGCCAACTTAAGCGCAGATATTGAATTCGTTGTCAGTCCGGATTCCAATGGCTACATTGAAGTCGACGGAAAGTGGGACCCGGCCGTAATTGAAGGTTTTAAACAGGCTTCGATCAAGGATGGAACCTTTACGTTAAATCAGGAAGAGCGTTTGCGTTTGCAATTTTTCACCCTTTATTGGAATAATCAGCAGCAAACGATCACAGTAGCGTTACCTGAAGGACATCAGCTGGATGAAGTTAACATCGTCTCTTCTTCCAGTGACCTGGATCTGAAGGGTCTGCATGCCAATACTTTGGACCTTAACACTACGTCTGGAAGCATTCACCTTCAGGACATTACCGCACCAACCATTCAACTCGATCTAACTTCAGGAGACATTAAAGCTGCAGCAATTGCAGGAGATATGGAAGTCAAACAAACTTCCGGAAGTTTCACGCTGAATGGCATTGATGGCGATGTGACCCGAAGTGTACAGTCGGGAGATACCAAAATTACGCAATTGAACGGTGCAGCAAATGTTAAGTTCACTTCCGGTAGTGTGAAAATTGAGCAAGAAGTTTCCGGTCCAATTGATGTATCGGGACAGTCAGGAGATATTTCCATACAGGCGGCGCCTGATTTTGACGGTATTTACGATGCACAGGCCACATCCGGTGATGTGAATATTCCAGATTCCCCCATGGTAAGCCGTGAGGTCATCAAAGCGCGCACTACCTCAGGCAGCATCAAGATCAAACAATCATCATAAATCATGATGAAGCAAATATTCGAACTGTGGGTAATATAGTATAATTAAATGCTAGTCCAATTCTAAGGAGGAGTTACCCACATGGAACTTAAAAATAAAACGGCTGTCATCACTGGCGCCGGTAAAGGTATTGGCCGTGCCATTGCTGAAGCACTTGCCAAGGAAGGTGTGCATCTCGGACTGATCGCTCGGACGGCCTCCGATCTGGAGGCTCTCCAGCAATCGCTGAGCCAGGAATATGGTGTAAAAGTAACCAGTGCCATTGCGGATATTTCCGATCGTACTCAGGCTGAAGCAGCCGTAGCTGCGATTGAGATGGAGCTTGGCGCAGTCGACATTCTGATCAACAATGCAGGCATTGCAAGCTTCGGCACACTGTTGGACATGGACCCGGAAGAGTGGGAACGTATCCTGCATGTTAATGTCATGGGTACATATTATGTAACTCGTGCTGTACTGCCAAGCATGATTAAGGAAAGCAGCGGCAGCATTATCAACATCGCCTCCACCGCAGGCGAGCGTGGATTTGCTACAGGCTCAGCTTACTGTGCTTCCAAATTCGCATTGCTCGGCATGACCGAATCCCTGATGCAGGAAGTGCGCAAATCCAATATCCGGGTTACTGCGTTAACACCAAGTACAGTGAACACGGAGCTGGCAACGAATGCCGGACTCAAAATTGGAGACGAAGACCGCATGATGCAAGCGGAAGACGTAGCTGAACTGGCTTTGGCGACACTCAAACTGTCGGACCGTGTATTTGTTAAAGCCGCAGGCATCTGGACAACTAACCCACAGTAAGCAGGAGTAGTCAGACCATTTATAAAGAACAATGAATGACGAAGCAACCATTTCTAATGATGCACTCCGTCGCCATCCGGCCGCCCGAGAAACCTCTGGGCGGCCTTTTATATATTCAGTAGCCGCCAAAGTGTCCGAATACGATTCATCACGCTGATTCTCTATCCTTATGATTAATGCAGCGTTACTTCTCTCCTTTTCCATTCCAAGATCCTCTGCTTATGCGTTCCACAAATGATCCAAATCCAACTCCTTGGACACGGCGATCAGTACTACCGCGGGCTCCTCCCCAATATTGGTTACTTCGTGGGGAACGATGGCATTCCAGCTGAATGAATCCCCCGCTTCCAGAATCTCTACATCCTCACACTGCTCTGCGCGAATTCGGCCTTGCAGAACCAGATGGCTTTCTTCTCCGGCGTGCTTATTAACTCCAGTCGATGCACCTGCTGGCAGCTCCACAATGGACATACGCATGGCGCCCTTGGCTGTTAGATGCTGTACTTTGATCTGCCCACTTCCGGCAGTCGTCTCCTTGCGCTCATCCTTACGCACCACGTTCATCCGCTGTTCCGGTGACAGCAGCAAGTATGGCAGTGGCACTTCCAGATAATCCGCGATACTTTCGAGCGTCGCGATGGACGGTGATGTCTTATTATTTTCCACGTTGCTGATAAATCCCTTGGATAGCCCCGTACCTTCGCACATTTGCATGATCGTGATCTGTTTTTGTTTGCGGATCGTACGAATGGCTAGACCAATATCCATGCTGCAATCCTCCCCCTTTGATCTGTATATCCGATCTGTATATTCATTACTCCATCTTATTCTGCGTTTGGTTCATAAAAAACAATCCGGTTGCCAAACGGATCAATCACTGTCATTTCCCTGAGATTCCACGGCGTGTCGGTAATGCCAGGTCTGGAATGCTTGTACTTTTTCCGATTGAGCGCCTCACATAATGCATCAAGCGCATCCGTTTCTATTCGTAAAGCCGCTCCAGGCGTACAATCGCCATGATGTCCGGATAGATGCAATTGAATGGAATCCAAAGATACCTGCATATATAACGGCAAATCTGGCTCAAACCGATGTTCCCAATCCAATCGAAAACCCAGATATTCCAGGTAGAACTCTTTCGCCTTGTCTTCATCAAATATCCTCAGAATAGGTACGATTCCGTTGAGCATTATTATCACGTCCTTGGGAGTAATATATGGATTACTTTGCCGATCCGCCTGCTACATCGTTATAGATCATTATAGATTTCTTATACGGAACATATTTTCATAATACAAAAAAAATATTGACCCTACAATGGAATCATGATAAATTTTGTTCATTAATAAGAATATTAATTTCATATTAGTGAACTTTATTTTGATTACTTATTTCTTATCAGGTGGTGGTTGCATTGAATTATTCATTGACTTACGAGGTTCGGCTTCCTTCCAATTACAATACAGAACAACAATATCCCGTTATCTTTGCCCTGCATGGCATGGGTTCGGATGAACAGGATATGCTTCGCTTAATGGAGCCTCTTCAGTCCGATTTTATTATCGTCGCCGTACGTGGGCCTATTGGTCAGGGGAGCGGCTACGCCTATTTTCAAATTAAAAGCATTGGCAATCCCGTCCGTGAATTATTCGACGCCTCTGTTCAGGGACTGCAACAGCTAATCGTTGACCTGTCTGCCAAATATACCATTGAACCCGCACGGCGTTATATCGCTGGGTTCAGTCAGGGAGCCATTATGGCGATGACGCTCTCGCTGATTATGGGAGATGCTATCAAGGGAATTGTAGCTATGAGTGGTTACATTCCGCAATTTGTGAAAGACGAATACAAGATAAAGCCCAACTCGGAGTTATCTGTATTTATATCGCATGGCGATCAGGATCATCTCTTCCCGCTGCAACTTGGTGAAGATAACGCCAGCTTCTTCCGTGAACAGACCAATAACGTTACGTACGTTCCATATCACGGTGGACATCAAGTCACCCCCGACTTATATCAACAATTTCAACAATGGCTTCGGACGGATGCCAAGCTGACTGCCGAAGACCCGAAAGGACTGAATTCATAATGATGCCATCCCTGTTTATTGCTCACGGTGCGCCATCACTTGCACTGGAGGAAAATGCATACACTGAATTTCTGCAAAAACTTGGACAGGAACTGCCGAAACCCAAAGCGATCGTATTGTTCTCTGCTCACTGGGAATCTACAACTCAGTTGGTTTCTTCAGTAGCCAATTACGAAACCATCTATGATTTCGGCGGCTTCCAGCCCGAGCTGTATCAGATCAAATACCCTTCTCAAGGACATGAAGAGACAGCAGCGGAAATCCAGCGCCTGTTCGCGAATGCTGGGATTCCTGTAGAAAGTGACTCCGTTCGCGGTCTGGACCACGGTGCATGGGTCGTCCTTCGTCTGCTCTATCCGAATGCGGACATTCCGGTCGTTGCTTTATCCGTGAATCGATATCTGTCCAATGAACAGCAATATCAGGTAGGACAAGCGCTGGCTACATTGCGTGAGCAGGACGTTCTAGTGATTGGCAGTGGAGGAACGGTACACAACCTGCGTCAGTTAAACTGGGAAAGCGCAGGCGTTGACCCTTGGGCCATGGCGTTTGACAACTGGCTGCAAGACAAACTGGTGAGTTGGGATACAGAGTCCCTCTTCGCCTATGACAAACTGGCGCCATCAGCCCAAGCAGCCGTGCCAACGCCAGAGCATTTTGTACCATTGCTGCTCGCCATGGGTGCGGGAGATCAGAACAAGCAGGCATCACTCCTGTTCAAAGCCTATCAGTATGGCAACCTGAGCCTGTCTTGCTGGAAATTTGATTGATTCATTGATATAACACCTTATATAAAAATAACCAGACACTCGTGCGAACTCGCACGGGTGTTTTTAGTGATATGACCTTTTTTGCATAATGCTGGGATTTGTAAAGCAAGCTATAATAACATTTAGTGGAAATGACCAAGCTGTAATTAAGGAATACTCTTTCTACACCTATCACATCTTTCTGGGAGGAACATTCGAAGTGGCTGAACAACCAAAGTCTGAGAGCTTAATGTCTCTCGTCAAAAAGGGGAACACATCCTCGGCTGTAGCTATGGCAGGAAATGCTGTACTTGCACTGTGCAAAGGAGGAGCCTTTCTATTCAGTGGCAGTGGCGCCATGTTCGCCTCGGCGATGCACTCTCTAGCCGATGCCATCAACCAAGGGTTTGTCTTTGTCGGAAGTGTGTTGTCCGAGAAAAAACCTACACGCCGCTTTCCGACCGGATTCGGGCGGGTCATCAACATTTTCTGTATGATTGCCGTTATCGTTGTTACTATTATGGCGTATGAAACAATCCATGAAGGGATTCACTTGTTACTGCATCCGGCTGCTCATTCCGGCGGTATCTGGATTAACATCGGTGTGCTGGTGCTTAACATTGTGATTGATGGAGCCATTTTGATTAAAGCGATGAAAGAAATTCTACACGAAGCACGCGCGCCCAAAGCGACAGGCCTCGCCCTGTTCCCTGCTGCGATCAAAAATGTAGGACGCGCCGCACCGCCAACACGCCTTGTATTTTACGAAGATATTGTAGCGGTACTCGGTGCGACACTCGCACTAGTCTCTGTCGTCGTCATTGCACTGACCAATTTTGCATTGCTCGATGGAATCGTGACGACCATTATTGGATGCTTGATGATTGCTGTCGCTTTCCGTGTCGGTTATGACAATATGATCGGACTGATTGGTGTAGCCGCTCCACAGGATGTTGAGGATAAAGTATCCCAGACCATTCTGGCAGACTCTCATGTTGCAGATATCCAGATGATGCGCATTATTCAGGAAGGTCGTTATTATCACGTAGAAGGTCTGATTGAACTGACCAAAGGATTGAGTCTTGCCGATGCCGATGATATCAAGTTCCGTATCCAAGAGAAGTTAATGACAGATCCGGACATCGCTGATGCGGCCATTTCGATTATCGAAGATGATGGCGTGAACAGCTGGGGCAAGAAGCATTCTGATGTATTGAAATAACGGATTGTCCTGTTTTAATAATAGAAAAGGGCCCACACTTCGCGGAGTGGGCTTCTTTACATAGCAAACAACGTGACATAGCTAATATAACTCCATGGCTGCTAAAGTTGAGCTAAACTTGTTGGTTAGCATTCGTTGAGTGACAGGCATGAGGTTTACTTCTGCCACCTTGCTTCATGCCCATCTTTATCAATTTATCCAGCCATTTCAGACGGAACGTTTCAGTGGAGCCTTTGATTGGACTAATCTCGATTGCATGTTTTTAACCTAGACTTTAGTCTAGGTTCAGTTTAACTCCAAAGACCGAGGATACCCTTTTGCGGTTCATGGTATGCTGTGAATAACGAGAAAACATACTCCATGACCGTTCGGGAATTGATCTTGTATTGAAAAGGAGAGATATTATGGCTAAACGCACCATCCTTGCGCCTGTGCTTATTTTGCTCGGCGTATACCTGATTTTGAACCAGGGAGGTTCACTCGGTCCGGGTACGATCTTCGCCACGTTCTGGCCCACCCTATTTGTGATTCCACTGGGGCTATTCTTCCACTGGCTGTACTTCTCCATGATTGGACGAGGGATCGGATTGCTGGTTCCCGGGGGCATCTTGCTTACGGCAGGTATTGTCAGCCAGATCGCCATGCTCTTCGGTAACTGGAGCACGATGTGGCCTGGCTTCATTCTTGCGGTAGCGGTAGGTTTGTTTGAATTGTATTGGTTCGGTGGCCGTAACAAATGGTTGCTGATTCCAATCAACATTCTGACGGTTATCTCACTGTTATTCTTCTCCGTCATGTCGATTGGCACGATGCTGAACAGTCTGTCCTTTGTCCAGCCGTTCGTGGCCATTGTGCTGATTATGGGCGGGGCATGGATCATTGTGGGTCGCAAAAAGCGCATGTAAATCTTATGTCGTTTACACTTGACCACTGCGGTGACAGAACAACTTCGGATCGCTGTTATCCCCAGATTTTTTTGAATCCCATCTAGAATGGTAAAATCTGGGGATAAAGGCGAGCGCTTCGCTTCCTTCGTTTGTTCTGTCCCCTCCGTTAACGTGTAAACAAAGATAAGAAAACCATCTGAGCTATTTGCTCTGAGGTAGGGTAAAAAAATAAAGGGGTGCAGCTCGTCATTTAATTGAAATGACGAGCTGCACCCCTATTTATTCTAACGAACTTTACACGGCTATTGGTGATCATTTATTCCCATTTGAGTTTTAACGAATCAGAGAGACGCTGTACATCTCACTCGAATACCTTTATTTGCTATGCATTTTAAATTCGAGGAACAAATCGTTATAATGCGAGAGCATTTTTTTGCCCAGATTATTGTATACTTCCAGCTTACCCGTCAGCGTCTCATCTGGATAGAATCGCTCATCCTCCGAAATATCCTCTGGCAGCAGCTTCAATGCCTCGGCGTTCGGTGTAGAGTACCCGACATATTCAGCATTACGAGCCGCATGATCCGGGTCCAGCATGAAGTTAATAAACTGATGAGCGCCTTCAATATTACTCGCGGTCTTCGGAATGACCATGTTATCGAACCAAAGGTTCGAGCCTTCCTCCGGAACCACGTAATCCAGCTTGTCGTTCTCATCCATAATTTCTGACGCATCACCGGACCATACGAGTCCAACCGCCGCTTCCTCGTTTGCCAGCAGCATTTTGATCTCGTCTCCGACAATCGCTCTGACGTTAGGCGTCAGGGTGGACAGTTTCTTCAAAGCTTCCTGCAGATGATCTTCGTTCGTATCGTTCAACGAATACCCGAGGCTGTTCAGCCCCATACCGATGACTTCACGGGCACCGTCGAGCAGCAAGATTTGATTTTTCAAACGTGGGTCCCACAGGTCGTTCCAGCTCTCAAATGTTAACCCATCAACCAGTTCAGGATTGTATACAATACCTACCGTACCCCAGAAGTAAGGGATGGAGTACTTGTTGTCCTCATCAAAGGATAGGTCCATGAACCGAGAGTCGATGTTGCTCAGATTGGGCAGCTTGCTGTGATCCAGCGGAATGAGCAGGTTTTCCTCTTTCATTTTGCTAATCGCATACTCGGAAGGAATCGCCACATCAAACGTCGTTCCGCCCTGCTCAATCTTGGTTAACATCGCTTCGTTCGAATCAAACGTCTGGTAGATCACCTTGATGCCGGTCTCTTGCTCAAATTCCTTCAGCAAATCGGGGTCGATATAATCGCCCCAGTTGTAAATCGTCAACGTGTTGCCGCCGGAATATCCCTGACTCTTGTTCAGATACGAAGCGAGAATCATCAAGGCAAAGGCAGCCACAAATACAATTGCAAATGTCCGTACCAGTTGCTTCATGGACGCAGCCCCCTTCCGGCAGGCGTACGCGCGGCACGGCGGTTAATGAAGTAATACCCAACCACCAGCAGCACCGTCAGCAGGAACAGCAGCGTGGACAGCGCATTGATGGACAATGACACACCCTGCCTTGCTCTTGAATAAATCTCCACAGAGAGTGTGGAATATCCGTTCCCTGTAACAAAGAACGTTACTGCGAAGTCATCAAGCGAGTAAGTCAAGGCCATGAAGAACCCGGCAAATATACCCGGTTTGACGTATGGCAGCACCACACGAGTCAGAATCTGCCACGATCCGGCACCCAGGTCGCGTGCCGCATCCATCAGCGTTGGACTCATCTCCTGAAGCTTTGGCAGCACCATAATCACGACAATCGGCACGCTGAATGCGATATGAGACAACAATACCGAAGTGAATCCAAGCTTGATGCCAATCATGGTGAACAGAATCAGAAAGGATGCACCAATGATGACATCCGGACTAACGATCAGCACGTTATTGAGTGACAGCAACGTATTCTTGGTCCGTTTGCGCCGCACATGATAGATCGCCAGTGCCCCTGCCACACCGAGCATCGTCGAGATCGCCGAGGACAGGAGCGCAATAATAAACGTATTCAGTACAATGATCAGCAGCCGAGTATCGGCAAATACTTCCCTGTACCATTCCAATGTAAATCCTTCGAAGCCGCGCATATGCCCGCCACTGTTGAAGGAATAGAAGATCAGATACGCGATCGGTGCGTACAGTATGGCGAATACAACGGCCAGATAGACGTTAGACAGCTTTCCGTTTCTTCCCATTACGCACCTCCTTTTTGCCTGATCCGGTCAGGAACATAATGATCGCCATCGCAATAATCAAAAAGACGGCAATCGTCGAACCCATCCCCCAGTCCTGGGTGACGAGAAAATGCTGCTCAATCGCTGTTCCCAGCGTAATTACCCGGTTTCCCGCAATAAGGCGGGTAATCATAAACAAGGATAGCGCCGGAATAAATACGGCCTGGCAGCCGGATTTCACACCGCTGAGCGTCAGTGGGAAGATAACCCGGCGGAACGTCAGCCATGATGATGCCCCGAGATCCCGTGCTGCATAGATCAGCGATGGGTTCATCTCTTCCAACGCGTTGAAGATCGGCAGGATCATGAATGGAATGAAGATGTACACCGAAACAAAGATAAAGCTGAAATCGGTGAACAGAATCTGTTGTGTGCCAATGCCCACTACTTCAAGCAGGGAATTGGTCAAGCCATACGTGCCGAAGAGGCCGATAAAGGCGTACGCTTTTAACAACAGATTGATCCAGCTTGGCAAAATAATAAGCAGCAGCCACAGCTGCTTGTGCTTTGTACGAGTTAGTAAATACGCCGTCGGATACGAGACCAACAGCGAGAACACCGTGATCAGAAATGCATACCAGAACGAGCTCAGCGTCATCTGCATGTACACAGGTGTAAAGAACCGAGCGTAGTTACCCAGCGTGAAATTGCCCTCCACATCGAAGAACGAGTAATACACCACCAGCAGAACCGGAGCAACTACAAACAACACCATCCATAATACATATGGAATCAGATACGCATTGCGTGTACTCGCCTTAGCCTGCATGAACGGCCTCTTGATAGGCTTCCAGACGTTTATCGAACTCTTCTTCCGTCTCGTTAAAGCGCATGACGTGGATGGCTTCCGGGTCAAAATACAGTCCAATACGAGCACCTACAACGGCTTTCTTCGTGGAATGCACCAGCCACTCATTACCCGCATCATCGTAGGTCGATATCTCGTAGTGCACCCCACGGAACAGCTGGGAGTCCACGTTGACCTGCATCTTGCCCTGTTCCTCGGTTGTAATCTCCATATCCTCTGGACGAATCACAATCTCCACAGGCTCGTCCCGCTGCAAACCCTGATCGACACACTCGTACTCTGCGCCAGCGAATTCCACCACAAAGTCCTGCTTCATTTTGCCGGATACAATGTTCGATTCACCAATAAAGTCCGCCACAAAACGGTTAATCGGCTCATCATAGATATCATTCGGTGTTCCGCTCTGTTGAATGACGCCGCCGTTCAGGACAAAGATCTCATCCGACATCGCCAAGGCTTCTTCCTGATCATGCGTGACAAAAATAAACGTAATGCCCAATCTCTGTTGCAGCTCACGCAGTTCATACTGCATTTCGGTCCGCAGCTTCAGATCGAGCGCCGAAAGCGGCTCGTCCAGCAGCAAAATCTCGGGCTCATTCACAATCGCCCGCGCAATGGCGACACGTTGCCGCTGTCCGCCGGACATCTCGCCAATTTCACGGTTTTCATAACCGGAGAGATTGACGAACTTGAGTGCTTCCAGCACTTTGCCGCGAATTTCAGCGGTTTTCATTTTTTTGATCCGCAAACCAAAAGCTACGTTCTCAAATACGTTCAAATGTGGAAATAACGCGTAATCCTGAAATACGGTATTCACCTGCCGCTGGTGAGCTGGCACTTGGTTAATCAATGCACCGTTAAAATAAATACTGCCCTGTGTCGGCTCCGCAAAGCCAGCGATCAGGCGCAATATCGTTGTTTTCCCGCAGCCTGACGGGCCGAGTAGCGTATAAAATTTACCCCGCTCAATCTCGAAGCTGACTTCCTTCAATACGGCTTCATCCTGATCGTATTGCTGGGTCACCCGGTCGAACCGGATAATCGGTTGTTGTTCTGACATGCTTCATTTCGCCCCCTTTAAACTTGAGGTATACCTTGAGCCTGTACACTTCTTTTCATGCATGCTTCATTACAAATCCCATCTATTATATATGATTCAGCTATATCCGCAATGGTTTTGATGTAAACGCCATGTGTTATTTCTTCTTATTCTCACAAATACAGCATACATTACGGGTATATGTCGATATCTACGCATCCAAGTAGAGCGATTTCATGAGGATTTCGGAATCAAGTCATGTGAAAGGAGTCCTGTTCGTGGATATTCGCCGTAACCTGCCTTTGCTGATGATCATTTGTTTTCTGAGTCAGATGGGCGGTTTCATGATCCTGCCCCTGTTCCCTTTGTTTATTGAGGAATTCGGCCTGTCCGGCTGGATGATGGGGGTTATTTTTGCACTCTTTTATGTCGGCAAAGTGATTGGCGGGGTGCCCGCTGCGGCACTCTATCGAAAAATTGGGGGCAAGCGGGCACTTATTGCCATGCTGCTGCTGCTCGCTGTTTGTATGGGCGGTTTTGCTGTATCTTCTGCGGCGCTCGTATTCGGTCTGCTGCGACTGCTGCAAGGGCTCGCTTCTACCGGACTTACAGTCGTCGTGCGTTCCATCATCGGGGATGAGGGGAATGTCGACAACCGGGGGCTGTACAACGGTTACATCAGCAGCAGTGAAGGCGGGGGCATGGTGCTGGGTCCGGTCATCAGCGGCTGGCTCTCGTTGCATTGGCCTTTATCGGTGCCTTTTTTACTCGTTACCGTGTGCTGCCTGATGGCTGTGGTTGCAGCAATGGGGATGAAGACAGCCGCTAAGCCCAATCCTGTATCTGAAAATGTGGCGGACGGTCACGCCTCAAACGAGTCTCCAACGGATGCCAAACCAACGCAAACGCCTGCCGATTATACAGTTTCTCCAGGAAACACTACTCCTAGCCCAATCACTCCTAAACCATCCACCGGACTTACCCGGAGGCAGCAACTGATTGGCTACGGTACGGTTCATTTCCTGGAGATGAGCGCTTATGCCGTGTTTCTGACTTATTTTGCATTGTATGCGGCTCATATCATGCACTGGGACCCGTTTGCGATCAGTCTTGCCTTTACCGTCGTTGGTATCTCTACACTCGCGGCTGCTCCGGTAGCCGGTTATCTGTCTGATCGGATGGGTGATCGTCTGCTGCTCTGCATGTTCGGCATGCTAATGATTGGTATCGAAGTGGTCGTTTTTCTGAGCACATCTTCATATGTGCTGGTTTACGTGGGCATGCTGATCGGCGGTGTAGGCGGTGCATGTTACATGGATTCGTTCTTTGCTCATATCGGGGATCATATCCCGGACGAGGGTAGAAGCTCCGTCATAGGCAAAATTGTCTCTGTGGCAGAGATCGGTTCCATCGTGTCCCCTCTGGTGGCTGCTCTGCTTGTGGAGCGTGGATCGCTGTATACCGTGTTTGTGTTCAATCTGCTTCTGATTGCTGCTGCCATTGCCGTTCAGGCTGTGATGCGCAGCCGTTACAGATCGAAACGAGTGTAGACGCACAAAACTGCCCACATCAGTGGGCAGCCTCCAATCATTTTTTACCCAATAGCGCTGCGATATGTAGTGCATTTTCTTCGATTTTACTTTTTAAATAAAGGTCTGTGTTCTCAGGCAATTCCGTCGGCTTGTAAAACTTCGCTTCAAGAACTTCCACCCCATCGGGCTTCAGCTCGCCTTCAAACTCCGTGCAAATATAACCAATAACCACATTATAATATTCATGTCCATTTCTTAATTTCGTATATAACTCTTTCCCCGAAAAGACGCCGTACAACTCAAGTTTCTTGATCTCTATTCCAATTTCTTCTTTGACCTCTCGCCTTGCAGACTCTTCTACCGATTCGCCCAACTCCATAAATCCACCCGGTACTCCCCAGGTATGATCCACATGTCGAACCAACAACATTTCACCTAATTTATTCAATATCAAAATACTCGGTCTCACCAGAATAACTGGTGCATTGCCAACCATTTCTCGAAGCGATTCAATGTAACCCATGGGTAGGCCTCCTATATTAAGTCATGATCCTTATTATAGAAGTTCAATTAATTTCCATATAGAGAAAGAATATTAAGTTATATTTCCTATTTTAGAATCCGTGCTTTGATGAAAAAAACAGCAAAAAAACAACCCGTTCACACATCAGTGTGCAAACGGGCATTTCATTGGTGGGTTCTCAGCATGAGGCTGCTGATCCCCCTCGGTGTGTTGTTTTTCCCTGTCCATCCGTTCAGCTTCCGTTTTCTCTGTATCCAGTGTGTAGGAATGATCTCCATAGAAAAAGTTGGGCTTCACAATCTCATTACGGTATGAACTGTGAAAAATATGCGTCGTTGCCGGCGACACCGGCGGAATCAGCCAGACCCAATCACCTGTCAGTTCGCGCCCGGCTTTCTCTTCCCGCTGCTCAAACAAGGCAAATTGCGCTGCCGCTGTGTGGTGATCCACAATGCTAACGCCTGCTTTCTTGAATGAATGCAGCACAGCTACATTCAGCTCTACCAAAGCTCGATCCTTCCAAAGTGTCGTTTCACTCGACGTATTCAGGCCAAGTGCTGCCGCTACCGCTGGTAGTTTATTATAACGAAACGTATCCGCCAGATTGCGTGCGCCAATCTCAGTCCCCATATACCAGCCGTTGAATGGTGCTGCCGGATAGGATATGCCGCCAATCTCCAGCCGCATATCTGCAATCATCGGCACACCGTACCAGCGCATGTCCAGCTCAGCAATCTCGGGACGCTCCGGGTGTTCGATCCTCACTTCCACGATGTCTTCCTCGGGCACAGGATACCACTCTGGAGCTTGTCCCTGAGCCTGGATAATCAATGGCAGCACATCATAAGGCGTGCCTTCCCCCTGCCAGCCAAGCGACATTGCTGTCTTCGTTAGCTCAACGGATGCAGGATCACCTACAATGCCTTCCGTCGTCTCATATCCGGCATAACGGATCAACTGGTGATTCCAAATCCGCACGGGGGCTCCATTTGGTCCATCAGGTGGAAGGATCGTAATCATCGGAATGATCTTCCCTTTGTTGGAGGCCGCTCTGATGTGCGTCATCACAGCATCCGCTGCCATTCCAACCGTATCTGCATGACGGGCATCAACGATGCGCAGTTTATCCCAGAATAGCCGCCCGATGCAGCGATTGCTGTTCCGCCATGCCATTTTACAGCCATGCTCCAATTCATCTGCAGTATGCACATATGTGCCTGTGTGCTCAATCTCGTTCAAAACTGCAACAAGCCGGGCCTGCGCGTCTTCACGCGAATGGCCCAGCTCTTCATAACATCTATATATAAACCGTTCAGCTTCATCCCGCAGTTCTTCCAGGTCTGTCCGCATTATTCACTCCACCAATCTATACATCTTGAATGCCATCATTATACGGCAAGCACACCGGATTTGTAAGCGAACGGGCACTTTGTTCACGGACTCTACATATCGTTGTTCAGGATGTAGGTTAACTTAGCTTATTTGCCCAGAAATGCGTTTAACATCCAGACCTCTTTATCCAATACAGCGATGAAACCAATCAACATATCTTCAGTTGCATTATCTTCAGCTTCGCCAGCTGCTTGAATACCCTGGTTAATAACACCCACCATCGCTTGCAGATCAGCAACTACGGTTTCTACCATTTTTTCAGCCGACAACTGTCCCTGTGCTTCCTCAATAGGTGACAACCGTAGTTGTTCAGCCATCGTTGCGACCGGACGTCCACCAATGGCCAACAGACGTTCTGCAGCTTCATCCATATTCGCCGTAGCCAAGTTATATAACTCTTCGAATTTGGCATGAAGTGTGAAGAAATGAGGACCTTTCACATACCAATGGAAGTGGTGCAATTTGGTGTACAATACAGACCAACCTGCGATCTGGCCGTTCAGGACCTCTTGAAGTTCAGTGGCGTGGTTTGCAAAAGTATTGTTTCTAGTTTGGATTGTGCTCATGGAATTTATCCCCTCTCGAATACGATATAGTTTTGATTTTGATCACGTAATTTAACTTGCTTCCGGTTTTCTTTAATTTAGACTTAATCTAAATCTTGTTTTAATTATAGCACTGCCCTTATCCTTTGTGAAGGCTTTAGCCTACTCTTTCGAATGAAGATTCCATGAAGGTGCCTTCATGTTTGGACAGTGTGAGAAGACCGCTTTTAACACCTCTTACACTTAGTATCTATACCTCTATTTTCGCCAGTGTACAATGACAATCCTCACGTGGTATATAACAAAAAACAGCCCTGATCCTCACGGAGGATCAGGACTGCACCAACGCACATAGCGCACGCTTTATTGTTGAATCAACTCGGATGTAAGGATACAGCTTACCTCTTCATAACTACGAGCAACGTGATGAGGCTGATGCTCTGATTCTGGCAAAGCATCACGATGGTTGAACCAAATCACTTTCCATCCGGCATCCACCGCACCAACAACATCATTGCGCCAGGAATCGCCGATATAATAACTGGAACCGGAATCCGATCCCGTCTGCCTACTTACATGCTCAAACAATCTGCGATCCGGCTTGGCGTAACCAAGGGTACCCGATATGAAAATGCGTTCCTCGGGAATAAGACTGAGTACATCCAGCGCTTCGAGCTTCCGCTGCTGATGTTTTCCTTCTCCGTTGGTAATCAATCCCACCACATGCCCTTCTGCAAGAAGTCTTCGGATAAGTTCATATGCTCCATCAAAGGGCTGAATCTGAAACTGTCTACTCAAATAATGTGCTTGCAGTTCTTCAGCCTGTCCCTGTTCCAGGGGATATCCAAATTCCGCCATGGTCAGCTCAAATCTGCGATAACGCATCCGTTCCACCGCTTCGGGTTCGGGTACAGCAGACAAGTCCTCTTGAGCAGACAGCCAGTCGCTATAATAACGGAAGCGATGGTATGCCTCCCCATACGGGAAATCATCTGGTAAACCAAGAACTTGCTGTAAAGCGCCACGAAGCGGCTGCAAGTGGTCATACAAAGTATCGTCTACATCGAAAAAGATGGCTTTAGCTGCATTTGTTATTTCCATAATCGTTGCTTATCCTCCTGCTGTTGCTCCAAACATTCTCTCTACTTAATATATATGTTTTCATTTGCCCCGTCCGAGAAGTGAATTGCTTGTAGGATCTCCTCCGTTAGTTTTAAATCCTATAACTTTATGGACAAGAAGAAAGCACGAACAACCCTTTTAAAGATCTATTCGTGCTAAACAAACTTCTCGAAATTCACTTTCATTTGAGAATTATTCAATCCCTAACTTTGTCTCATCATACCATAATCAACGACTTTCCATTGCCCATCCTGATAAGCTAATTTCATTTCCAAAGCGATTGCCCCCTCGTTTGCACGATACTTACTGACCTCTATAGTCATCTCATTCCGGTTGTCCGAATGCTTCTGCTTTTCAATGGTTAGAAGAATGCCTTTAAGCATAGTTTGGTCCTGCTCGTATAATTTCTCTTCTATTAATTGTTCATAGGTGTAGTTATAAATTTTTACGTTATATTTTTTTTGTAGGTATTCTTCAATAACTTGCTTATCAGAATTTTTTAAAGGAACCCCTTCATTCAAAACCAGAGAAATGTATTCCATATCGGCATTAAGAGCTGTATCAGTTGAAATCAATTCTTCCAACGCTACTCGATAAGGTTCAGCAAGCTCATCCTGCGATGCTGAGCTAGTGACGCCGCTGGCGCAAGCTGGAGTTAGAAACAACAGCATAATGCTGATTATAAAATACAAATATTTCACTTTTATGATGATTCTCTCCTTTAATGTAAGTTACCTAAATAAACGCAATTGAAATACAAAATGTTGCAAATAGCAAAACAAAAAGCAGCCCACAGAGCTGCTTTCTACACCATACCGTTTCAGTTAGATGTTGCTTTCTTAACCTTCTGGAAGATATGATTTTGGAGTTTCATTTGACCCCATTTTTTATAATTAACACGATTCCACAATCAACGGTACAACCTTACCTGCATTCACATCAATCAGGCCGTGATCCGTAATTTTCAGAGCCGGACTTACCGCAAGAGAATGGGTACTGATGGACATGATTGGGTTATAGTGCACGTAACCAAGAGACAACATCGCTGCACGCAGTTCTTTCACTTGGTGTGACACTACCGCCAGCGGTTCCTCCGTCAAAATGCCACCCACTGGAAGTTCGAGATGAGACAACACTTTGCCGTCTTCGACCACACAGAACCCACCCTGGCTCGAAATTACCTTGTTAGCTGCCAATATCATATCTTCACGATTGCGCCCTACGACCAAAAGGTTGTGGTTATCATGTGAATATGTTGTCGCAATGGCACCACGCTTAATCGTGTCTCCACCAATCAATCCATGTGCTCGGTTGCTGTTCACTCCATAACGTTCAAAGGTCGCAATCTGTCCATATTCGCTCTCTTCCCAGAGCAATTCACCATTCGCAGCCTGAACCTGTGCAATATGTTCTTCCACAAAGGTTGAACCATCCTTCACCATCATAACCCGGCAGTTGTTTAAACCATTTTCAGATAACTGTGCGTCTGAGTCAGATGCTTCACTTTGCCCATTCACCTTTGGATCAGACAAACGGATTGCGAAATCCTCGGCTCCCAGTAGATTCAATTGTACGCTCTTGTAAAAGTGAGGTGGGAACTGTCCACTAATTCGGTCCTGCTTGTACGGTTCGTAGTCGTCATAAGCTTTACGGCCATTTTTGTATACCTGCTCTACTGCAAGTGTATCTAAGTTGGACAGCAGCACATAGTCCGCCACTTTGCCTGGGGCAATGCTACCGCGATCAGTCATTTTCATACGGGATGCAGGGGTTGAGGTTGCAGCGTAAATCGCATCTTCGGGGCGCATACCCATCCGAATAGCTTTACGTACGATATGATCCAGATGTCCCCGTTCCACCAGCGAATCCGGCATAACATCGTCCGTTACGAAGCAGAAATGCTGAGCGACATCATGCTGAATCAGGTATTCCATGACTTCTGGCGTCATCGATTTTTCCTGAATTTCAATGAACATACCGGCCGCAATTCGCGCCTGCAAGCCCTCAATGCTCTGATGTGTATGATCCGAATCGATGCCCGCATAGATCAGTCGGTGCAGATCCAGCCCAAGCAATTTCGGTGTATGACCTTCGATCACAAGATCTGGATAGTTTTTGCGAATATGCTGAAGAATCTGATTGGTCTTGCATTCCGGATCACGGATGACGTCCACATAGTTCATGATCTCACCGAGACAGATGATCTCTCCAGTAGCGAGCAGCACATCCATGTCTTCGATTTCGATTGAACCACCTGTTGTTTCCATCGGTGTCGCCGGAACGGAGCTTGGGATAGCGTAGAACATGTCCACCGTTGTCTCACGACTTGCCGACATCATCTCCTGCACACCTTCCAGCCCAAACACATTCGCCATCTCATGCGGTTCCGCCACAATGGACGTTACTCCGCAGCGGATCAGGCCATGGGAAAAGGTTGCTGGTGTCACCATTGTACTCTCAATGTGCAGATGAATATCAATAAGGCCCGGAATCATGTAACGTCCGCGTGCATCAATCACTTCATCGGCTTCAATCATCTCCGGTCCGCCTGGACCAACATACATAAATCTACCGTCCAATACAGCCACGTTGTTCATTTCGAATCGTTTATAATAACTGTTATACACATGTACATTCTTAATTAGTTGATCTGCACGCATGGGGCATAATCTCCTTCTTCATGAGCATCTTACAGCGATCCAGAGCAGCAGCTACAACTAGCTATATTGCTCTGGATTCAGCTGATAAATGCCTCTTTTGCTACTTCTGCTTCCTGCTGCTATTCCACAAGGACAAGTTTATCCTGCGGGAAAATCAGATTAACCCGCTGTCCGCTGAGATAAGGTGTCTCCATCTCCTGATTGGCTGTGAAGTCGCCAAGTTCTGTCTCAATGACGTACTGATAACTGCGTCCAAGGTACGTGCTTACTTTGATAATCCCTGGCAAAGCATTCGCCATGTCACCAGAGGTATCTCCACTAACCATCAGATCATCCGGGCGAATCGCACCTTTGCGTGCACCGGGACGTGCTGTTCCGGGATGCGCTGTTGCCGTGAACAAACGACCACCCGCTTTCAGCGTGATCACCTCTCCTGCATCACTGCGCTCTGCGAATTCAATAAAATTGTGGAAGCCGATAAATTGGGCTACAAATTCCGTCGCCGGGTATTTAAAAATGGTTTCCGGACGGTCGAGCTGCTCGACAACGCCTTTGTTCATAATCGCTACCTGATCCGAGATGGAGAAGCACTCCTCCTGATCATGAGAGACATAAAGTGTCGTAATGCCCAGTTCCTGCTGAATCCGGCGGATCTCCACCCGCATATTCAGCCGCAGGTTGGCATCCAGGTTACTGAGTGGTTCATCGAACAACAGCAAATCCGGTTCAATGACGAGTGCGCGGGCAATCGCCACACGCTGACGCTGTCCACCGGAAAGTTCCTGCGGGAAGCGTTTCTCGAAGCCGTTCAGGTTCACCACTTCAAGGATGCGCATTACGCGTGAAGAAATATCCTTATCTTTTACCTTGCGCATCCGCAGGCCGAAGGCCACGTTGTCATAGACAGACAGATGCGGGAACAACGCATAACTCTGAAATACAAATCCGAAATTCCGCTTGTTTACCGGAACCTTCGTGTAATCCTTGCCGCCGAACATAAACTTGCCCTGTGTTGCTTCCAGGAATCCGGCGATGAGGCGCAGCGTAGTTGTTTTGCCGCAACCGCTCGGTCCGAGCAGGGAGAGCAGCTTACCTTTTTCCAGCTCCAATTGAAAATCCTTCAGGATCGTCTGGTTATCGTAAGCCACCGATACGCGATCCAATGTCAGCAATGCCATAGCGTTCTGCGCCTCCAATTAACGTTTAGTAAAGTATGAGAATCCGCCCATGATCCGTTCGATCACGAACATTAAAAGTCCAGTTAATACCATCAAAAGCACGGAAATGGCTGCAATGGTTGGGTCAAAATAATTTTCTACATAGGTCAGCATCTGAATTGGCAATGTGCTTACCCCTGGTCCGGTCATAAACACGGAAATGTCCACGTTGTTGAACGACTCCAGAAAGGCAATCAGCACCGCTGCGAGAATCCCTGAGCGAATGTTAGGCAGCACGATCTGGAAGAACGTTCTAACCCGTCCTGCGCCGAGACTCAGGGCTGCTTCTTCTACCGCAAAGTCAAAGCTCGACAGACTCGATGCGATAACGCGAATGATAAATGGAAGCATAATAATCGTGTGACCGATTAGCAGACCCAGATACATCGGCAAATGATAGATCACGATCAGGTATTTCATCAATGTAAAACCAAGCACGATTCCCGGAATGAGTACCGGAGACAGGAACAATGCATTCAGCACCGACTTGCCTTTGAAATCATAACGACTAAGTGCGTACGCAGCCGGAACCCCGAGCAACAGCGCCAACAAGTTTCCCAGTAGGGAAATGATGATGGACGTCTGGAACGTGCGGAGGAAACCGCCTGTGTTGAAAATATTCTCGTACCAGCGGAGGGAGAAGCCCTCCGGCGGAAATTTGAGTACCGTCCCCGGTTCAAACGAAGTCACCGAGATGATCAGAAGCGGGCCCAGCAGAAAGATAAAGACCAGCAGACTGAACAGGCCCAGCCCGATATGTTTCTCCCGCATATGTCTACCCCTTCGGATTTAAAGTTTTGGCCATTTTGTTCATGACACCGACCACGACAAACGTAATGACAATCATAATCGCAGCAACGACCGAGGCCAGATACCAGTCGTTCAGGGTCATGGCGTTCTGATAGAGGAACGTCGCAATTACGCGCTGTTTGCCTCCCAATAGTGCAGGCGTCGTATAAGCCGTCAGGCTACCGACAAAAACAAGTACGGCTCCGATAACAAGCCCTGGCACAGCCAGCGGGAACACCACCCGGCGGAATGCCGTGAAGCGGGATGCACCCAGGCTCTGTGCTGCCTTAAGCAGATCACCATCGATGTTCTCAAGCACACCGACCAGGGAAATGATCATAAGTGGCAGGAACAGATGAGTCAAACCAATCATCATGGCTGCCGGCGTATACAGAATATCGAGCGGCTTGTCCACGATACCAAGCCCAACGAGGGCGTTGTTAATCAGCCCTTTGCGTCCGAGAATAATCATCCAGCTAAACGAGCGCACAACCGGGCTCGTTAATAGCGGGAAGATTGCCAGCGCGAGCAGAATGCCTTTGCGGCGCGGCGCTTTCTGTGAAATATAATAAGCTGTCGGGAATCCGAGCACCACGCAGACGATGGTGGTGACCACGCTGACCTGCAGCGTCGTAAGCAATATTTTCAAAAAGTAAGGGTCTCTGAAAAAATGCATGTATCCTTCAAACGTGAAGGAGTTTTCCTGAAAAAACGTCGATCCGATCGTCAGGACAATCGGAATGATCATAAATGCCGCCAAAAACACAAATCCCGGCAGCAATAGCCAGTATACTGATTTCTTCATCGCGGTACTCCTGACATAAGAATTAGAGATTTATACTCGGATACTCCGATTGCAGTACCGTCCTTCGATCCCTGTTATCCCCCGATTTTTCTGATTCCTTATCAATGGAGAAAATCGGGGGATAAAGGGGAACGCTTCGCTTCTCCAGATCGGTTCTGCACTCTCCGCAATCGTATAAATATCTTATTGGGTCGAGCAATTAAGAATTTAATGCGTTAATAAATAACTCAAGGAATGCCTCGGCATCTACCGTTTCGCATACCAATGTGTTGGGTTGTTCGCCCAAACGATTTTGGAAGTCACATACCATCTGACCATCACACAGGCGGCTGGCTGTCTCTACATCGACGTAATACGATTTGCGTCCAACCAGTTCCGGGGCAAGAGCGACGCCAACGGCCAGTGGATCATGCAGGGCACAGGCGCGTATGCCGTTCATTTCTTCATACCGCTTGATGTAAATCTCTGTGCTCTGTGCCACGTAATCGCGCAATACCGGATCAGTCAATCGTCCGATGGCTTCTTCATTCAGTAGCGTTTGGCGGGTAACATCCAAGCCCACCTGCGTTAGCTTCTCGAAACCAGCATGCAATACAATGCGTGCGGCTTCGGGATCAGCGTACGTGTTGTACTCCGCAGTAGGGGTAATGTTGCCATGCCCACGAACGACACCACCCATGAAGATGACTTCCTTCAATAATGTAGGTAGTTCAGGACACTTCATTAACGCCAGAGCCAGATTCGTTAACGGCGCGGTCATGATCAGTGTTAGTTCGCCTGGGTACAACTTCGCTTGTTCAACGATAAAGTCGGGGGCAAAACCTTCATCCGCCTGCTTGGACACGGCCGGATCGGGCAGCGCACCACCCAATCCGTCCTGTCCATGTACCCGGTGCTCATAGTGAGATTTGCGTGTGAGTGGCCCAGCCGCTCCGGCAATGACCGGAATGGAGGGTGCTCCCACCAGCTCGAGAATTTTGCATGTATTATCCGTTGCCTGCTGAAGTGATACGTTCCCGCAGACGGTGGTAATCCCGAGAATGTCCAGCTTCCGACTCTTGACGGCCAGCAAGATCGCCAGCGCGTCATCAATACCGGTATCCACATCCAGAATGATGCGATTTCCTGTTTCACTCATACATGCCCAACTCCTCTGCCGTTAAAATATTGCTTGCTGCAAATTTTTGTTTGTCGAGCTCAATCTATAACTGTCTCTAAACCTTATCGTTCTAACGCTAATTATGCTTATTGTGCAATCTCGCGGTTCCAACGATCTGTCCATGCTTTAGCCTGTTGATTCACAAATTCCATATCCAGCTTGTTCAGCTTGCCAACGACGTCCGCACCATACGTTACACCTTCAGCTTCTTCGGCATTCAATTCAACTTTTGTATTTACCGGGGAATCCACTTTAGCTTTGGCGGATTTGGTTTGTACATCCTGGCTCAACTGCCAGTTGATGAATTCTTCGGCGAGTTCTTTGTTCTTGCTGCCTTTCACAACATTGATCGTATTCATGACGGCATACGCACCTTCGCTAGGTGTAACAAACTTCGCATTTGGCACTGCCGCTTTCAAATCTTTGAAGTACATTTCCATAATCGGTCCGCCAGCAATCTCTTCCTGGGAGAACATGTTCACGAATTCGGAGGTTTGCGTGTAAAATTTAACAACGTTGCTGCTTAATTTTTTCAGTTCCGCAAAAGCTGCATCTTCATTAAATGTTTCGTTTCCGGCTACACGTGAAGCTGCATCCAATACCATTGGGCCTGCTGTTGCCGTAATGTTCGGAATGGTCAGGTTACCCGCAAACGCTGGATCCCACAGATCAGCCCATGAAGTGACTTCTTTGTTAACGAGGTCCGGGTTATAAGCGATACCGAGCTGTCCAACCGTGTAGGCCGGGCCATAATCTTCACCAAGTGGTGCTTTGGCAATATCATAAATGTCATTTACATTTGGAATTTTGGAACGGTCAATTTTCTCAAACAGACCTTCATCGATACCTTGTTGTGCATAGTAATCGGACAAATAGATCACATCAACATTGGATGTACCTTGGCGGATTTTGTTCAAACGCTCAGCGTTGTTACCCACTTCAAGCACGATGTCTACATTATGTTCTTTTTCAAATGGACCAAATACTTCTTCATTGAAGAAATCTTCCGAGAACCCCCAAGTGGAGATGACCAGTTTGTTTGGCGCCGTGCCTCCGCTGCCTGATCCGCCTGTTGCGTTGTCTGTACTGCTGCCGCATCCTGCAAGTAATACTGATGTCATTGCCACTGCCGCCAAACCGCTAATCCACTTTTTCATCATGATCCTGATTCCCCCTAATATGTGTGTTTTAACAACCCAAACCATTAAGTTGAACTAGCTTGATATTCGCAACTAAAAATTTCACACAATAACGTAGAGGACAGAAAAAACCTGAAGTAGCGGAGCTAAAAGCTTTCTGAAAGAAAGCTGCATCGAAAGCATACGCTTCGCCTTTATTCCCGGATTTCACCTTTTCTAATTGCAATCAAAGAAATCTGGGAATAACAGCGATCGGAAGGTTGTTCTGTCATCGGAGTGCCAGTGTGAATATTTGTTAGTTGGGCTCATATAGTTCAACTTAAAAAAACAAAAAGAAAAGCATTCTTGTATAAACAAGAACACTTTTCTTCGTAAACAAAGGAAAGCGACACCCGCTGCCGGTACATCATCGGTTTCTGCTTCAGAATCAATCCGAAGTCAGACGCCATCATATGAAATTGTTCGGAATCCGAATGATGAATAAGAATTGTGTGCAACGCATGCATCGAACCTGTCGATCCATCCTATGCTTGTTCCAATATCACATTCGTAATGGCCCACTGCGTGGACGCATCGTAATCCCGTAATACAGCTTCGATTGGCAAACCCATGTGCTGCTCCAACTTCTCCCTGAATTTCTTCTTATATAAGACAGACATGCGGAAGTCCACTTCCAGCTTCAAGCCGGGGGCCTCCCCTTCCAGGGCGTCAGAGCGCGGTGAACGTCGGTGCTTCGCGTAGAAGGTCACAATGTTCTGATCAATGGTCACTCTCAGGAGAGTGGTGCCAAAGCCGAACAGTTCCTTCGAAATTTCGTTATAATACTGGCACATCTTCTTCTTGCTCTCATTGCTGTCCAGCAGTTCCATGAACTCACCCACATCATTTACTACCGTACGTTCGACGTGTTAACACGATTGATTATACATATATCTACGATTTTAGGCAACCCAAAAGATATAGTTAACATGTAAATAACACATAAAAGCGAACGATAGGCATAAAACTAGCGAAAACAATTCGTAAATGTTCACCGTGAGCGTGCTTGGAGATAACTGCACCCCTTTTCTCTATTATTGTTGCTTAATAACCCACTTTTGATACTCATTCTCTTGACGATACTCATCCATTACCAGCTCAGCCCCATCCTCGGATATGCCAAGTGCTTTCCCGTTATGAGAACTTGTAATGCGCATCGTCCCGTCCTCATTCTTTGAAATGTTCCAGCGTTGATTCGCATAACCAAGATACGAATAGAGCTGAATGCGATTCTGTCCTACATCCCAATCAAGAGACATTCCACTCAAGGTTCGAATGGAATAAGAGCCGGAATCATCGCCTGTCGGTACAAGTACCCATTTGAAGCCTTTACTCGCACTCTCTGCCTCGTCGGCAACTCTTATCACTTCTCCTACTTCAGATGGAACAGCCTGCAACGCAACGGGACGTCCTGCGTTATGAATCATCACCTGCTCCAATTCTGCGTTCTTCCTATGGATTGCATTCACATTCTGGAAAGACGCATTCCCACCGAACACATGAAGTCCAAGATGTCCTTCGACAAACGTTCCATCCTGAAGATCCAGAATTCGCTCACCATCTACATCAACCTGAATTCGAGGACCGTCCGCCTGAATCCGGATGTGATACGTATGATCTTTACGAACGAATCTCGGGATTTGAGCAAGTACCTGTCGATTTTCGATTTTTCCATTCACTTTATAAAATAGTCGGATGGACTTCAGGTTTGGATCCATATTCAAATAGTAGCCGCTTCGTCCATCCTCACTTGCACGGAATACAATAGACCCTGCTCCACCCTGTGCTCCCAGCGTCAGATCAGCATCATATTGAAAATCCCCTGCCGTTTCCTGTGCGATATATTGTGTATCTCCACTATAGTTGCCCTGTATGCCTTGTTTGGAAATAAGCCATTGGGCAGATGATTTATCCGACTTCCAGCCGGACAAGTTGGTATGGAATATGCCACTGGATACCGTTATCGGTATGTGGGCAGAAGCTTTGCCGTCTGCCGTTGATACCGTTAATAGTGCTTCGCCTCCACCCACAGCTCGAACCGTCGCTTTCGTTTTATCAGAATGAATGATTTGCACCACTTTAGGATTGCTTACCTTCCATTTCAACGCTGGAGCGACGCCTTTTCCGGGTCTGCCTTCCACCGTGGCGTATAGCGTTTGTGTCTGCCCAACATTCGCCGTTCTTCTTTGTATATCTGCAATAACCTGAGACTTGGAGGAAGTGCTCTTTCTCCAGATGTTATCTAAGGCGTACACCTTCATGGAGCTCACCTTCACTTCCCCACCAAGGCTATAAAAAGCCATTGCCCTTCCCGCCGGATCTGGAAAAATGACATCCGAGAAGACCACCTTGCCATCATTGCCAAAGACCTCTATAGAGGATTCATCGACGAATATACGTAACTTCACCTTTCGATTTTCAGGTTGTAACGGGGCCTCGTGTACCTTGGTGAATAAGTCGGAGAAGCTTACGTCCCCCGAAGCGGTGCGATCCACGAACATGCTCTGCGTATTTACTCTGTATCCTACAGTGGTCTTCTGCCCTTCTCTTTGACGCAGTTGAAAACCAAACTCGGTTACAGAGCTGTTAGCTGGGATTTCCACTTCAGCTTCAATCTCATACGCCCCTGCCGTTAGGCCATCAAGCGGATTTTTTGTTTTTGGTCCCACCACCATTTGCTGTGCACTATACAGGTTATGCCGCAGTGTCTGGAGTTCAGTGATTGGTGTTTGCACCAAACGTATTCCTTCATCCGTGGTTCGAAGAGAGACTTCTCTCGGTATGGTCAGTTGTCCCTTCCATGAGGAAGTTGGGAATTCAAACGGATAATCCCAGTTCGTCATCCATGCAAGCATGACTTTCCGCTGATCCGGCATATTCGCAAAGGACATCGATGCGTAGAACTCCTTACCGAAGTCCGTTCTCAACACTTGACCAGCCCGATGATCGTTCAGGAATTTCCCATCAGCTGTTAGCTGGCCTACAAAATATTCCGCATCTGACCCTTGGGTCTTCGGATTGGCCCCTGTACTGATCATTAGCACCCACTTACGTTGACCCGTTCCATCTACAGGCAGTTGAATCAGATCGGGACACTCCCACACACCACCTCGAACATAATCGCCATATCCGAAGTTATCGGTTAAGGTCCAATCGAGCAGATTGGTTGAAGTAAAGAATCGGATGTGATCCCCGCCGGACACCACCATCACCCAACGGTTGTGATCTTCATCCCGGACGACCTTCGGATCACGGAAATCCCAGCTTCCCGGATCATCACCATTCTTGCCCGGATTCTCAATGACAATCGGACGATCTTTGGCGTATTGCCAATTCCGGCCTTGATCAGTACTATAGGCGAGGCCGATACGCTGATTGCCACCAGGTTTATCTGGATGATAGGAAGTGTAGTACGCAATCAGACCTTTTCCGCCCGAATCCGTGAACAGACCGGAGGCATTATTCAGATCAGCAATTGCTGATCCCGACCATACATGGCCCTGATCATTCCAGGGCAACGCGATAGGTAAACGCTTCCAATTTATTAGATCAGAACTGACTGCATGAGCCCAGGTGCCTCCATCCTGATGAAACAGATGATATTCTCCTTCGTAATAGACTAGCCCGTTTGGATCACTTGCCGATCCTCGAATCGGAGAATAATGGTACTGGGGACGATAGTTTTCTTTATAGTACACCGACTCTTCCGTTACATAGATATCCTGAAAATAAGCGATGCCTTGCTGAACGACAAGTCCAGCATTTCCATTAGCGTAGCTTTTATCTGTCACCTCAACAGCCGCAGGCGTGTACCCATCTACATAGACCTGAATCAAGCTGCCAGAGGCTATAACTTCGATGTGATGCCTCGCTCCCGGTTGGCTTGGAAACTTGCGATTCGAGCTGGCGAGCACGGTACCGTCCGCTTTTCGAAGTTGTACCCGAACTTCTTCCCCTTCCCGAATCAGGGCTGCTTCATATCCCTTCGTTCCGTCTGCATTTGCCCTAAATAGCAGCGCTGCTGAGGTACTCGCACTGGCAAGCGATATATTTCCTTTATATACAAAATCAGATTCTGCTTTCTCGTAGATGACTCTTCCTTTCCCCTGCGCGTTTGCTTTCCCTTTATAGCCTTTCAAATCCGGCTGCCATTCACCTACGCTGCTAATCGTTTTGCCGATATTACCATTCATGGTACTAACCTGCACATTCTGGAACAAAGCCGACCCATCCCACACATGAAGCCCAAGATTCCCTGATGAGTAGGTACTGTCTTTCACATCAATCACCGGGTCATACCGATTATCCCAATATACCTGAAGACTCTCTCCGTCCGCTTTCACTTTCAGATGATAGATACCTCCAGATTGAAGGTTTGCTTTATGTTCTACATTTAACGTTCCCGGCTTTCCACTGGCATCTCTTAGACGTATCACACCAGCCTGGGGAACCACTTGCAGCATATATGAAGACCAGCCTGTATCATTGGATCGAAAAATAAGACTCGTATCCGCTCTCATATCCTGAATCATCAAATCAGCTTCATAGATAAAATTATCGGCTCGTGTGGCCGATATGGCCATCACATTCTCCCCGGCGTCCGAAGTCAGACGAAGTCCTTCATCCGTATCTTCCAGATTACCTCTACCTTGCAATGTCCAGTCTGACAAATTCGTTATTGCCTTAGACACTTTGGTTAACATTTGAACCGTCTCCCCCTGTTTTGCTGATTCCTTGGAGGTCTGCTCTATCCTTTGCGAGGCATTTGTCTCCTTAACAGATGCTGTGGAATAGGCTCCAGCAGAAGAAGATCCAAGGACACATGATAATAGAACATAACCAATGGAACGGAAGATGATTTTCATGAGCATTCCCTCTTTTCATATTAGTAGATGAACAAAAATCCCACAAAGGACGGCGCAGTCTCTTGGATAAGTGAACCTGCATCCGCCCCTTCTGGGACGTCCATACATATCAAACGCTATAAAGCATATGTTTCATGCTGCAATGCTTCTAAACCTAATGCGAGGGCGCCGCATAGTCCTGCGTGCTGGCCCAATCCCGGATGGACAATATATTGGTCGATATGTTGCGTTATTGCGGCTGCATTCACATAACCATTCAGATTCCGTACAACCTGATCCCGGATCATGGGAAACAGATGACTTTGCTGCATCACCCCTCCGCCCAAGATGACCTTTTGAGGGGAGTGAAGCAGAATGGCCGTTGTGATGGACTCCGCAATGTAAAAAGATTCGATCTCCCAGGCCAAGTGGTCTGTCGGGAGTTCGCTTCCAGGGCTCTGCCAGCGGGCTTGAATGGCTGGGCCCGCAGCCATTCCCTCCAGGCAATCGCCATGATACGGACATAATCCGGCAAAATGATCTTCCGGGTGGCGTCTCGTCCGGATGTGTCCACCCTCTGGGTGCAGCAATCCATGCACACGTTTGCCTCCCGCCACAAGTCCAATCCCAACACCTGTGCCGATCGTATAATACACACAATTGTCCAGTCCCTTCGCTGCTCCCCACGTGACTTCTCCAAGGGCCGCTGCATTCACATCCGTATCCCATCCGAAGGGAACCGGGAATTCGCGCTTCAATGATCCAATAACATTACAGTTTTCCCACCCTGGCTTGGGCGTTGTTGTAATGTAACCATAGGTGGGGCTACCCCGTTGCAGATCAATCGGACCAAAGGAGCCGATCCCGATCGCCGCCACTCCTTTGTCCCTGAAATAGTCGATGACCTTCGCCAGTGTGGTCTCGGGATGTTCCGTTGGAAAGCTGCACCAATCTTCAATTTCCCCTCGCTCGTTACCTACACCACATACAAACTTCGTTCCACCGGCTTCTATTGCTCCTATACGCATCTTACTGTCCCCCTCGCGATTATTCCGACTGACCTTCAACTCGGATGGGGGATAGCTCGTAGATATGAAGCGAAGAAAATACTACATCCTTATTTTCGGACTGAACAGAGATTCCCTCGGAACCCGCATCCGGATAGATCAGATCCGTAATAACCGCTTGACCGTCATTGGCAAATACCTCTACGGATGAGTAATCCACATAAATACGCAGATGTTGGTTGCCGTCCACTGCTTTTAATCCCGCTGCATGGCGGCCCAGGAAATGTTCATGGAAATCGCTAATACCCGATCGACTGCGATCAACATATACCTCATTCTGGCTAGCGTCCACACCGATGAGCGTTTCATTGTCTGAACCACTTCGTAATGCAAATTGAACAGATTGATCAGAAGCCCATTCCGCATCAATCTCATAGTTTACAAGGCGCAAGGTGTTCAACTGCTCACTCACTTGTCTGATGGAAGCATTCTGTAAGGATAGTACTGGTGTGCGGGCGTGCTCGAGCTCGCGTGCAGGACGCTGAACCAGCAGGACTTCCCCGTCCCTTTTCTCCAATGTCAGCTCTCTCGCAATGGTCATGGCGCCGCGGTAACCTTCGGTTGGTGTCTGATTGGCATACATCCAGTTGCTCATCCAGCCCATAAACAGGCGTCTGCCGTCTTCTGCCGGAATGTCGGACCAACTAACCCCTGCGTAGTTATCCCGACCATGATCAAACCAGCGAACGGTATGGGAAGCTTCATCAGGAACAAATGTAATCCCATTAAAATCTCCGGTGAAGTATTGCGTTCTGGAGCCTTCCTTGAAGGCCGGATCTGCACCAATGCTGACAAGCATCACCCATTTCTCCTGGCTCGCATCCCCATCCACGGATAGCGGGAACAGATCAGGGCACTCCCAGACGCCATCATGCGAACCGATCCCGGCGCCGAATTCACTGCCCAATGTCCACTCCTTCAGATCGGGAGAATGGTACAGACATACCGTCTGACCACAAGCGATAATCATAATCCATTCCTTGGTCTGCTCATGCCAGAACACTTTGGGATCACGGAAATCCACGAACGACTCATGCTCCAGTACCGGATTGCCCTCGTATTTCACCCATGTTCTACCACTATCCTTGCTATATGCGAGACTCTGCCGCTGAATCGGATGATCGTTTGGCACCTCCTGATGATGGGTAAAAATAGCCACCAGTCCTGGCTCATCGTCAAAGAATCCGGACGTATTGTTCCAGTCCACCACGGCACTGCCGGAGAATATCATGCCATGTTCATCCGGCGCCAAAGCCACAGGAAGCTCTTCCCAGGTCACCAGATCCTTCGTTACCGCGTGTCCCCAATGCATCGGCCCCCATGTTGTGCCAAACGGATGATGCTGATAGAACAAGTGATACTCACCTTTGAAAAATACCATGCCATTGGGGTCATTCATCCACTTCTCCTTGGGTGAGAAGTGATAGACGCCCCGGTAATCGGTTGTTGAAATGGTAGACATATTGGTTTACTCCTTTGATTCAAACCGTTGAAGAGGAAACTTTGCTTCACTCACGCACCTTAATGCTATGTACGGCAAAGCTCCTCATTCCGTTTGTTTTATTGGGTGTTGCGGTCATATCCCGCTTGTTTAATCTGCAGCCACTCTTGCAAGCCAAGACGATCCAACTCTTTCAGATAAGCATCCCACTCCTGATCGATCTTTCCATTCTGATACCATTCCGTGCGCATACGCAGCACGTAGGCGAACAGATCAGTCTCAATGGTGGAAAGGCGGTCGAGTTCATCGATTGAGAAGAACACGCTTGGATAGACGTTTTCTGCTTTCATGTGTGGAACCATATATTTATCGAGCAGTTCCATACGCCACGCAGCATCTTCCGGTTTGGTTGTGTATTTGTCATAGTAACTGTCAAGAATAGCCAGCGGTCCTGCAATACTCGTTTTCTGTCTGAGCTCAACAGGTGCTGCGCCTTCCAGCGGAAGATGCTTCAGCATGCCTTTAGCTTCATCCAATTCAAAAATATTCTGTTGTGTCTCATCACCGTAAGTTCCCCAGTTGTTCTGCACGGACTGGAGCGGATCGTACAATTGGTCCACCCACTTCGCTGTGGATTCCAGATTTTTATTGCTGCTCGTAACAACCATGCGTCCCCGGTCTAGACCGATACCGTTTGTACGTGCGACATTAATTTCTCCATTCGGTCCGGCGACAGGAGGCAGAACATCATAGGTATCATTCATACCTGTAATGTTGGCCTTATCCCAAGTGAAGTACATGCCATACTTGTTGTCTTTGCCCTTGGCCAGATACGTATTCCAATCCTGCTGATATGCTTCCACATCCACAAGACCTTCCTGGACCAGTTCGTGAATGTATTTGACCGCTTCTTTGTAACCTTCATCAGCTGCAGTGAAGACCACTTTTCCATCGTTGGTCACCACCGTGTGGTCCCAGTTCTCCCCGAGTCCAAATGCTGCAAATAGAAATGTCAGATCTTCTCCGCCCGGCTTGTTAATGAAGGACAACGGAATTTCGTCAGCCTTGCCATTGCCGTTCGGGTCCTGAGTTTTGAACGCAATCAGCACTTGTTTCAGTTCTTCGGTTGTCGTTGGCATCTTCAGTCCGAGCTTGTTCAGCCACTCCACGTTGATCCAAGGTAAGTCATCCACCGCCTGTATGCGCTGCTTGCCACTTCCGAGCTCCTCAATCCAGGGAAAGGAATAAATATGTCCGTCTGGAGCCGTAATCATGCTCTTGTATTCAGGAGCTTCCTCCAGCACCTTTTGCAGGTTCGGCATGTATTGCTCAATCATGTCCTCCAGTGGAATGATGGCCCCATCCTTCGCCAGTTTCAGGAGATCATAATCCCCATAACCTGCGTCAAAGATGGCATCAGGCAAATCACCGCTGGCTACCGCCAGGTTTCTTTTCTCTGCAAATACGTCACTCGTATAGTTCTTCCAGTTGATATGCACATTGGTTTTCTCTTCGAGTCGTTTGTTAATCAGCTTCTCGTTCGGATCAGCAGGGGCCAGCGGAGAACTCTGTGTTATAAAATTCAATGTCACTTTGCCATCAGGTGACTGGGCTTCACTTGCCGCACCGCCTCCTCCCCCACCACACGCCGAGAGCAGGAGCATGGCTGACAACATGGAGATGGATGCCGTTGTAGCGGCTTTTCTGGACTTGTTCACTTTTTTCATAATAATGACCTCCGTGGATTGTGTTGGGTCGAACGTGCTTTATTTCAGGCTGTTCACTATTTAAGTGAACCTACCATGACACCTTTTTCGAAATATTTCTGAAAGAATGGATACATGATGATGAGTGGTAGACTCGAAATGACAATGGCTGAATATTTGATCATTTCCGAGAGCCGTTTCAGTTCCGCCATCGCAAGCTGATCACTGATCATGCCCGGCGCAGCCTGATTCTGAATCAGAATGGAGCGCAGTACGAGCTGTAAAGGATGGAGGTTTGGATTATCCAGATAGATCATGGCGTCAAAATAGGAATTCCACTGCCCCACAAACGCGTACAACGCGAGGACAAAAATGATAGGTTTCGACAACGGAATAACGATCTGGAAGAAAATCTTCATCTCGGAGGCACCATCCACATTGGCGGCTTCTTTCAGTTCTCGCGGTACCCCTTTGAAGAAGGTTCTGGAGAGAATGATGTTCCAGACGTTGACTGCGCCTGGGATGATAATGGCCCATACCGTGTCCAGCATGCCGAGATTACGAACAAGCAGATAGGTCGGGATCAAACCGCCACCGAAGAACATCGTGATGATAAATATAATCATGAAAAATCCTCGCCCAGCCAGCCTTTCATCAGACAAGGCATACCCTGCAAATATCGAAACGGTCACCGTCACGAGTGCAAAAGAAACCGAGTACAGCACCGCATTAGCAAACCCTCGAATCATGGCTGGATTGGACAAAATCATCTGATACCCATCCAGACTCCAGTCGGATACATTGAAGGACAGTCCACGGTTCAGCAGCACCGTTGGGTCCATGAATGAGGCAACCACGATATAAATCAGGGGGACAACCACAACCAGTACGGCACAGGTAAGAAAAATCGCGTTCAGTGCGAGGATCAGACGATCCAGTCCCGTATGTTTGACAACCATGGATAACACTCCTTTCCTAATAGAGGCCTTCGCCTTCATTCAATTTCTTCACGATCAGATTCACAGTCACCAGCAAAATGACATTGATGACCGAGTTGAACAATCCCACTGCCGCAGAATAAGCGTAATCTCCGGACTGCAAGCCCACCTTGTAGACATACGTGGCAATGATTTCGGAGGAAGGCAGGTTCATGGACGTCTGCATCAGGTAGGCCTTCTCAAATCCAATCGACATGATCCCGCCAGCGGCAAGAATAAATACGATGGCCATAATCGGTCGAATCGTCGGAAGGTCGATGTGGCGAATACGTTGAATGAGATTCGCTCCGTCCAGATTGGCTGCATTGTGAAGTTCCGGATCAACATTGGCCAAAGCAGCGACATAGATAATGGAAGCCCATCCCGCCCCGGTCCAGATATCCGACAAAATGTATATCCAGCGGAAATATTCCGGCTCGGACATGAACATGATTGGCTGACCAGTAATCGCTGTGGCTATCTGATTGATCGGCCCTGTCGGGGATAGAAAGATGAACAGCATACCTACAACGACGACCACCGAGATGAAGTTGGGGGCATACAGAAACAATTGGATGTTTTTCTTCACTCCGGCTTTACGTACCTGATTGAGCATGAGAGCAAGCAAGATCGGGACCGGAAAGCTAAAGATCAATCCGAAAAAGCTGAGTTTAAGCGTATTCATAAAAATGACATCAAAATTGGGCGAAGCTAAAAACTTCTCAAAATGCTTCAAGCCTACCCACTCACTGCCCATGATACCTTTGATCGGACTAAAATCCTTAAATGCAATAATGGCTCCGTACATCGGGATGTATTTGAAGATAAGGGTCAGGATCAGAGCTGGTGCGAGTAACAAGTACAAAAAATAATTCTTTTTGAACTGCTGCATCCTGTGACCGGTTGATGTCCTCTCTTTCAACGCCCTTCCTGTACCCTTTTTGGTATCCACCGTGTTATCCAACACATGACCTCCGTTCATTCCTGAAGTTGACAATTGTTTGTAGTAAGGGCTTTCAATATTTACAATTGCTCATTTAATAATTTACAATTTAGCAGGTAATCTAGGCATTAGTCAATACATTATGTAAAAAATAATTGTGCATTTGATCTCATTTTGTATGTTTTTCGAGTTCGAAATGTACAGTAAATTGTATATACAACGTTTATTTATTCCTCTTCAACCTGTCACCCCTCTTATCATCAGCAGGATACTTCGAACTAATTATCATTTGCAACGAAACTACTGAATACAAATAATAGCGCATTATCTGAATTAAAAATGTAAACTAAATTGTGCATATGTAAAATTGCGATTGCTATTTGTTCCGATCTATTATACATTTGACTAAGATAATACTATCGACGACCATATGATCATTAGAGGTGAAGCACTAGATGGCAAAAGAAAAAGTCACGATACAGGACATCGCGGATGCTTTGGGCATCTCCCGGAATACAGCTTCCAAAGCCTTGAATGATAGCGGAAATATCCCGGATGAGACACGTAATCGTGTAATTAAAAAAGCAATTGAACTTAAATATAAACAGTTTGCCTATATGGAAAATGAGCATGTTCTAACCAAGGCTCCAAGCAATATCGCCCTGTTAACGGAAAATCTGCCCAATACATCTCACTTTGGTTCGATGTTAATCAGTGGTCTGGAGAAAAGAATCAGCGCAGAGGGCTACAATCTCTCCATTCATATCGTGCGTGAGGTTGATCAGGATTCACTTACACTCCCCAACAATTTTGATATTTCCAACGTGGACGGTATCATTTGCATTGAATTGTTCGATCTCAAATATACTCAGCTTATTACCGATCTTGGAATTCCCACGATCTTCATCGATAGCGCTTCCGACATCTGTTATCCGGAATTTCATGCCGATTTGCTGCTAATGGAGAACGAGCACAGCACGTATCAGTTAACCAGAAAATTAATTGAGAGTGGCTACAACCAAATTGGATTTGCCGGGGATTACAATCATTGCAAGAGCTTCAATGAACGTTGGGTAGGATACCAGCGGGCCATGCTGGAAGCGGGGTTGCAGGTCGATCCATCCCAATGCATTGTTGATGATGACCGCCTGTTCTTCTCGAAGCCAGGCTGGTTGAACGAGCGAGTAGCTGAGCTGAAGTCGCTGCCTGATGCGTATGTATGTGCCAACGACTTTATCGCAGTCGAACTGATCAGAGCATTGAGAGCGAGGAATGTTACTGTTCCGCAGGATATTGTCATATGCGGATTCGATAATGCGCCTGAATCACGGATTATTGAGCCTCCATTAACAACTGTGCATATTTACAGCAACGAAATGGGTATCAAAGCTGCGGAGATGCTGTTGTCCCGGATTGACAATCCATCCCAGCCTTATCAGGTCTCGCATATCGTGACCAAACCGATCATACGGGAGTCCACACCCACAATGATGAAGTCCAATCCACAGACCGTTTAACCTATCTCATAGATCTCTTAAAAATAAAAAGCCATATCTTTCACGCAGAATAGAACGTGAAGGATACGGCTTTTTTTTATAGGGACTTATAGATCCCTTCGATTATAGCAGTCACAATATGATGCGAACAGGACGCAGCCTCTTATCGGGATTCGTAGCTCCGTGCTACACGGATGCCTTGGATGATCCTTTAGCTGAACGTACCTCTGTACGAATCAAATTGAAGATCATAAAGACCAGCACAACGAGTTGTGGAATAAAGGTCTCCCATGTCGGATACATGCCAAGCCAGCCCATCGTCGGCAGACTCGGTTCGACATGGGCCCCAAGGGTTGCCGAAACTTGAAGGGAGTGTATGCTCTCTCCAAGGAAACGAAATACCAGATAATAAATCAGCAGCGTAGCGGTCAGGAAAAACCATCGTACAGGCAGACGTACACTGAACTGAATAATGGCCACAGCCAATACAATCAGGATGAGCAATGCTGCCCCCATGCCGATCAACATCTGCGAGGTCTCAATTGCAGGCGCCATACCAATATAAAAGATCGCAGTCTCCGCACCTTCTCGCAATATGGCGAGTCCCGCCACGGCAAAGAGTGACCACAGACTCCCCCTTGCCAGTGCACCACCTACCTGTCGCTGTACATAACTATTCCAGGAGCGGGTATTTGATTTGCTATGCATCCAATGCCCAACCGTCAACATTAGTACAACGGCTGCAAGCCCCGTATACCCCTCAATCATCTCCCGTGTGCTACCCGATGATGCCACAGCAAGGGTCAGCGACAGTACAACGGCCAGCGCCGCACTAAGCAGCAGACCACTACCGGCACCAGCCCAGATCCAGCGCCGGGCCGCAGTCTCGCCACTCTTCTTGGCATAAGCGAGCAATGCAGCCAGTACCAGAATGGCCTCCAATCCTTCGCGAAGCAGAATCAATGCTGCATCCCATGCCGTGTATGAGGTAGTAGCCGTTAACGGCTCCAGCCGATGGATCATTCGGGTTACAACCTCGGTTGCCTTCACCGTATTTGGCGGATTGGAGACGACATATCCGGATGCTTCCGCCATTTCATTCTCAATGGCCGTATATGAAGCTGGAGATGATATCTGTACCTGACCTTCAACCAAAGGCCAGGACACAATAAACTGCTCCAATCCCGATGCGGCAGAAGTCGTATCCCCCGCTTGAATCTGCTGCTCTACTTGCTCCAGTAATTTCAGCAGGTCGGACAAAGAAGAAACACCAGAGGATGCTGACGTATCCTCAACTTCCCCTTCCTTGAGTGTCCCTGCACTATAGTCTGTGAGCAACGTGACCAGTTCCTGCATACGCTCTGTTGCCTGTTCTTCCTTGCGGGGTTCGGCCTGCATTGAAATACGAATTAGGCTGATGTCTTTCTCCAACTGGCTGTATACACCAAAATGATCCTGGCGGATCGGAGCTTCGGTGCCTTTCCAGGCCGTAACAATCCGTTTATAGGCAAGCTCTGCCTGGGTCCAATCGCCCTGTTCCATTGAACTCAAACTTTTACGTGCGTCCGGCAGCAGCCTTTCGGCCGCTTTACGGCCTGCGTCGCTGCTCTCTTCCGCACCCTGAAACGCCTCAATGTACTGATTGGTCGCACGGGCAAGATCAGCCAGTGCTTTCTTGGCAGCATCAGAATCCTTGCCAGACAGTGCCTGTTCCGTTTTGGACAGGGCATCACTTACAACGCTGGCGGCCGTCGCAACCTGATCTGCGTTCTGCTCCGGCACCAACGTGCTGTCAGTATCCCACAGTTGCCGGAATTCAGCGACATCCTCCGTCGCTTCTGCCAGCTTGCCCTGTCCGACTTCAACCAAGGCGCTGCCCACAGGCGGCAACAGACTATCCAGTTGTTTTTGCACAGACTGCTCTTTGTTTTGGAGCCCCTCAGCAGAAGCGTGTGACATGCCCGGTAAACGAATCACCCCGGACCCCACCATCAGGAACACCAGCAGCATCAGCAAGGAACGCATCAACCTTCCTTTGTACAGCAGCCGCTTCTGCGCCTTCCGATCTGCGATCCTGCCCATCATTGTCATCCTCCCCATTAAATTAAGGTGTCCCCAATATATCCGCCATTCGTAATCCCAGGAAAACAGGCAAATACAGCACTGCCTGTGTGCACGGTATATTCATTCAGCTTATCGTTCTTTGCCAGTCGTTTCTGAATCGGAATAAACTGTTTCTCCAGGTCCCGTTGATAGCTAATGAACAGCAAACCTGCATCCAGCTGTCCGGTCTTGGCATCGAGCCCACTCGAATACGAGTAGGAGCGGCGTAAAATTTGCTGACTGCCATCTCCCTTGGCGAGACGCAGATGTGACGTTGCAGGAATGACAGGCTGCCCATCGGCAGACTTGGCCTTCAGATCTACCGGATCGAACTCGCCGTGGCTGCCGAGCGGCGCTCCACTGTCCCGATGGCGTCCAAATGTCGCCTCCTGGTCCTTCAGTGTGGAGCGGTCCCACACCTCCACACGCATGCGAACCCGGCGGACGGCCATATAACTGCCGCCGGCCAACCACCCCGGACCGTCAGCCGGCTGCGCCCAGACGGTCTGGTCCATCAGCACGGTATCCGTTGTATCCGGATTGCCGGTGCCATCCTTGAAGCCGAGCAAGTTGCGCGGTGTTCCACCCGCAGGGTCAGCTCGGCCTGTGCGCTGGAAACCTTCCTGCGTCCAGCGCAATACCGCATGCCCACGTGCGATACGCGCGAGATTGCGGATAGCATGGAAGGCGACCTGCATATCGTCTGCGCAGACTTGCACGCACAGGTCGCCACCACACCACTGCGGGTCCAGCGCATCTCCGGCGAATGCCGGCAGATCGCGCAGGCCCTTGGGCTTCCGGCCCTGCAGCCCGAAGCGCCCGTCAAACAAAGATGGCCCCACACCAAACGTCAACGTAGTTCGTGACGGTGTCAGGCCTGCCGCTTCGCCCGTATCGGTAGGGGGCGTATTCAGCGTTGTATTATGTTCGCCAATCATCGCTCCGGCGGCCATGGCAGCGGCGGCCGCCGTCCAGTTCTTGAACAGACGGCGGAGGTCATCCGCACTTCCCGCCGTCACATCAAAGGCGGCAAAGCAGATGAAATCTTGAGCCGGGGTAATAATGCCTGCCTGGTGCTTGCCATAGAAGGGCAGTGCTTTGTCCGGCGTGTTCACATCCAATGCCGCCGAACTGCTTTTGCGGCCCAGCGCCATCAGACCGCTGGCACCGCCTCCGCCCAAGAGCAGACCCAATCCGGCCACGCCGGTCAGCTTCAGCATTTCACGCCGTGACAACGGCTTTTTCAGCGAATCCTTTTTCTGCTCGGTCATCGTTCTACACTCCCAGTACCTGTCCCATGTTCGACAGTGGCTCAGCCAATGCATCCAGGTTCTGACTCAGCTTCTTCACGTCCTCATCCTTCAGCTTCTCATAGGAAACGTACCCGTCTCCATCCTTGAATGGAGCAAGTTCTTTCTCGAGCGCATCGAATCGGTCCGCAATTTGCTGATTCAGATCTTTGTCTTTGGCAGCCAGATCATCCTTAAACAGGTTATATATCTCGCGTGCTCCCTCTACATTCGCTGCAAAATCATACAGATCCGTATGGGAATAACGTTCTTCTTCACCCGTTACCTTGCTGGAGGAGACCTCATTCAGCAGTTCTACCGCACCCGTTACCATTAGACTCGCATCGATGTCCATCGTCTCGACTTTGGCACGCAGGAGCTTCGCATCACTTAACAATGTATCCGCAAAGTCAGTCATGCCTTCGGTCGTCTTGTCTTCCCAAAGTGCTTTCTCAATCCGGTGGAATCCACGCCAGTCGGCAGCCTCCACATCCCCGTCACGAGCATCGATATTCGGGTCCAGATCCCCAAGTGCTTCGGCTACTGGTTCAATGCGTTCATAATACATACGAGCTGGTGCATATAATGATTTGGCAGTCTCCAGATCACCAGCTTTCACGGCATCGGTGAACTTCTCCGTTTGCTTCACGAATTCATCGATCTGCTCGATTGCAAACGCGCGATAGCCATCCACTGCGGTTGTATAATCACTCCCGGCCGCTTCCTGATCTGCTGCATCCGTGGTATCTGTGGAAGTTTGATTTTCGCTTTGAGCAACGGGCGTTTCCGCCTGCTTGTCCGAACCAGCTTCATTATTGCCGCAAGCGGCGAGTAAAACCGAAGTTGCCAGCACAACAGCCGGCAGTGCCAATATTTTTTTCAACACGATACACTCCCCATTGATTAAACTGATATGGTTGTACACCTACGATAAATATGTCGATGAGTACAAACCCTTAGATTAACGTTCATTTAATGATAATGATTATCAATTTCGGTAAAGACATCATAATTCCGGCGCATACTTATGTCAATATGAAAATAAGGGGACCGGTTTAACCACATACTCAGGTGGAAAATACCGGGTATTAATTCCCTTGAAAACATAGACAAACTTCGTCATCAACCGTTAAAATGAGACAAAATGTCTATATTATCTTAATTTATGAAATTGGAGGCTTATGCCATGAAATGCCCAGTATGTAATCATGAAAATGGAAATGCTAGTTTTTGCGAGAGGTGCGGCTCTAATCTAACCCCTTCCTCCCCTACTGCAGATTCCGCTCAGGATCAACAATCCGCTGCTGCCGAACCTGAATATACCCGTTGGTCGAGCACACAGGCGACACCTTCTCACGCTCCCATTTCTTCCAACACACCTTCTGCTCCCAGACCTGTACAACATGTTTCCGAATCTTCAGACTCTTCCGGCACAGAGGGCGCTTCAGCTTCAGGAGACAACAACACCAATCAGTGGAATAACATCGTACAAAATGAGAAAGTTCAGCAAGCCAAAGAAGTAAGCAAACAGTATCTATCCTATTTCCTTAGTGTGCTCACCCGTCCTTATCAAACTATGAAAACTGTTGGTGAACAGCATTCTCTTAACGGCTGGATCACGATGGCTCTGATTGCGGTTCTATCCTCTACATACTTTTTGATTACTTTCGGCCGGATGGATATGGACGGATTGTTCATTGGCGGGTTTATCAGACCGCTGTTGTTCACCGCCATTTCTTTGGTCGTAGCTATCGCATTGATGTATGCTATATTGAAGATTGAAAAAATAACGTTCCGCCCCAAAACGCTGGTTGCCCAGTTTGGTACATTACTTGTGCCTGCTGTAGCGTCGCTCGTTCTGGCGAATCTGTTTATTGTTATCTCGTATTCCATCGCTATCTTCTTCCTCGTTGTCTCGTATTTGATTATCTTTGTATCTCTTAACACGGTGCTGTTCCAGTATCCGCTGAATCGTACGAAGGCAGCCATCGATAGCATGTACAGCGTGTTGATTGCCAATGTTGTATTGTTTTTTATTCTATCTCGCTTTCTGGGCACTACAATCATTGGATTGATTGGCCTGATGTTTTCTCCATACGGTCGTATGTAGCATCTAATTTAAAAGCTCTTACGAAGGCTCTCCCTGCTCATGCGAGGAGGGTCTTCTTTTGTTTTCAACGTCAGCAGATTGCACTCGTTACGTTCCATACACTATAATGTGTAGTGTAAAAGGTATGTCCTTTTTTACGTAAGGATATGAGGTAAGAAGCGCTCCATGCTTATATCTGATCTGCACCATTGTCATCAACACTACATTGTGTAGTGAATCGTTGTGATCATTCATTTTATTAAGAAGGGTAGAGGGAATCGATATGGACATGAATATGAATCATATGCAAATGGAGCACGAGGCAGGCACATCCTACCTATGGCTTATCGTTGGAGCAATCCTTCTATTGTTCTCCATCGCAGCTTATATCTGGACTGCACGCACCCAGAAGTCTGTACTGGCACATATGAAGAAGAATGAACGAGCTGTGATTAAAAAGAAAACCCGATCCATCCGCCTGGGTGCACATGCACTACTGGGGGTGTCAATCATTGCGTTTGTTCTTTTCTTCATGCAGGGCGCACTTACCAAGTATGATGTTGCGGATCTGAATGCCGGTGCTGCGATCGAAGTGACTGACGATAAATACTACGGAGCTGATCATACAGAAGAGCCGATTCAATATGAGATGACCATCCCAACGTCAGGGCCTCATAACCCGCATGATATCAAGTTTGGATTTTACACCGATTTCCCCGGCTATCCATATCTGGTACATAATCTGGAGCATGGAGATATCATCATTTATTACCGTGAGAGTGCAAGTGATGAGCTGAAAGAGCATCTGAAATACCTTGCCAAGTTCCGCAAAGCTGGATCAGGTATCCTGGCAGTGCCGAACAAGGACATCCCTGAGGGTAGTGAGGTCGTTGTGACGGCATGGACCAAAACCATGAAGCTGGACCAATTCGATGATGCCAAAGTAGGCACTTTTATTAATAAATATATTAACCAAGGACCAGAGAAGATCCCTGCCTCCATCCGCCAGGGTGGCGGGACGATGTAAAGCCCCCATCTTTGTAGTAATAACAGCAAAGGGTTCCTTCAATCAAGGGGAGTCCATGAGATGAGATATCCATTTATACGTTTCAAACAAGATAAGCTCCTGGATCTACTTGATCCGGGGGCTAATTCTTTATCATGCAGATGCCGATATTTTAAATAGAAATGAAATACATATGTACGTTAGCAAAGTAGGAAACGCATTCCCAATAAGACGATTCATCCAACTTCAATACAAGAATTCATAGTCCTACATATCAAGGGGGAACATTTCTACTAATGAACAGTTTGTTTATGCGTATCTTTTTATTTTTTTCCTGTCTGATGCTGGCGGCAGGAGCCGTTCTTGGCATTACTATGTATCGCTCATCTGCACAGCTGGTTGAACAATCGATGGGCATGCAGGCACAGGCTGTTGCCGAACGAGCAGCACAATCCATCGACACCTCCCTGTATGCGCCGCTCAGTACAGGACAGGATCAAACCGAGTATTACGATACCTTGCGCGAACAACTCAGCCAGCTTCGTCAGGCCAATGGATTGAAGTATCTATACACGCTTGGTAAGCGTGTAGAAAACGGAGCCGAATCGTATTATTACGTAGTGGATGGCGCTGCTCCGGATGTGGAAGAGGATGATTTCTCTCCCTACGGGTCCCCTGAAGAGAACCAATATGCGGGAATGCTGCAAGCCTTTGCGCAAAACGAACCTTTCCGGGGCGATCTGACCCAGGATGAGTACGGCGCAACGATTACAGCCTATGTACCAATTCACGGGACTAATGGGGAACTGCTTGGTCTGGTTGGCGCCGACCTCGACTCCACTGCCGTCTACGAGTTAATGACACGCAATCGGATGACCATGATCTGGACTGCCCTTGCCATCGTATTACTCAGCGTGCTGCTGGTCTATGGATTTGCTCATTATTTGACCCGTCCTCTGGTGAAACTGAAGAAGATCATTGCTGAGGTGGGCAAAGGTGATCTGACCGTCGATGTCGAGCTTGGACGGAAGGATGAGGTTGGACAACTGGCTTCGGAGTTCAAACATCTGGTCACAGATACAAGAGATGTCATGACAGGCATCCGCAAAAGCTCCGATTCCCTGCTGCAAGCAGCCGAAGGGGTATCCAGACACTCGCTGGCGACAGCGGAAGCCAGCCAGCGCATTGCTGAGCACACAGACCACACAGCCAAAGGCGCTGCGGAGCAGGTTGCACGGGCAGGCGAAGTTACTGTAGCAATGGAGAAAATTACACGCAGCATGCAGCATATTGCGAATTCATCTTCCATGGTGGCTGATGTATCCGAGGAGACGACCCATAACGCGATACAGGGCCAGACCAACATCAACACAGCCATTGACCGCATGGACAAAATCCATCAGGCCAACGCCCAGATGGAGGCATCTACCTCCCAGCTCACGCAATACTCCAGCAAAATTGAATCGGTAGCCCACATGATGAAGGGCATCGCTTCCCAGACCAGTCTGCTGGCATTGAATGCAAGCATTGAGGCTGCTCGGGCCGGGGAACATGGCAGCGGATTCGCCGTTGTTGCTTCCGAGGTTCGGAAGCTTGCGGGGGAATCCGAGCAATCGTCCCAACATGTGACTGAACTGATCGCCGAAATGACGCGACAGACTGCTGTATTATCTTCGCATATGTCGGCCAGTACCTCAGAAGTTCAGGCCGGTCTTGCTGTTGTTCAAGAAGCAGGACGTTCGTTCACGTCCATTCATTCCGGCATTGAAACGATGAATGAACGTTTGCACGAAGTGTCCGCCGCTTCCGAGCAGCTCTCCGCCAGTGCCGAAGAGGTATCCGCCTCCGTTGAGGATATGGAACATATTTCGCGCAAGTCTTCTTCCAGCATTCAGGAGGTTTCCGCCGCAACTGACGGGCAGCTGAAATCGATGGATGAGATGAGCACATCTGCGGAATCCCTTCGTGTGTTGTCCAGTGAATTGAATGGGTTGATAAGCCGATTCAAAATATAAGTCCGATTGTAGATGGGCAATCCATGGAGCCCACCGGATGAATACAAAAAAAGCCGCAATGCAGGGAACAGGAACATGGGGTTTACCCCATTCCTGCTCACTCTGCCTGCGGCTTTTTATTGTTGTCAATTTAATGGAGGCTGGCCTTGCGGCTGCCTGAATTAATAACGCTGCGGAGCAGCTTTTTTGCCCAAATCCGTCATGTATGTGAAGAACGCTTCTGGATCAGTATCATACACAAGTTGTACTGGACGTCCGTCTGTTTGTTCCACCGTACGGCCTTGGCTTGGACCATCCGGGATAACAATACAGTTTACCGTTTTCTTCTTCACGATGTCCTCACGTCCAACTGAAGCCGTAGTCAACACATCCCACAGATAGTACGTGGAATTCGTTTCGCTGTATACCAGTGGCGGACATCCTGCATAACAGTTACCCAGGAAGTCAACGCCTTCAAAGCGGCGCTCTGCAGCCCAACGGTTACGTACAGCAGGTGTCAAAGGTACTTTGTTCGTGCTTTCCAGGGCTACCAGATCAATCTGGATGCCGCTCTGCCATACACGGTAAGCCGCTTCCGGGTCCCAGAATACGTTCCATTCTGCTGTACCATCATGCTCAGGCTCTTCGACGTTCCCTCTTTCGAACGTACCACCCATCCATACCAGCTTGTCGATTTTCTCTTCAATGTCTGGTGCTTCGTCCAGTGCACGCGCAAGGTCAGTCAGCGGTCCTGTGAACAGGAGCAGCGTTTTGCCTTCGGTGCTGCGCACTTTCTCAATCAGATGCTGGTGAGCCGGAACGGCAGACAAAGGAGCTTCCATTTTGCCGGATTCGTTCAATACTGGAAGTGCATCTACATAGAAGGAGTGCAATCTCCACGCCGCAGGAAACGGATTCTTCCCTCTGGAGTTAGATTTCGCCACCTCTACGGAATATGTGCCGAAGCGATCGATAATTTTACGGCTGGCATCTGTAGCTGGCTCCAGATATCCGTCTGCCGGAATAACCGATACACCGGTTACATTTACATTGTCCATTTGCAGAAGCATGAACAGCGATACGAGGTCATCTACGCCGCCGTCATGGTTAAAATACACATTAAGTTGGTTCGTCATGCTTGATTTCATCCTTCCCCCTGGTTGTCCCATTGATGTTCATCCCATCCGTCTGCCTAAGGCTGACGTTACCTCTATTATGTCCCAAAACCCTTGGCCACGTAAACCTTCCTCGTACAAAGAAAATAGCGACCAGGTTTGTTTTTGCGGATATTTTACAGTTCCTCCATTCCATCTCAGCATATACCCGGATCAACCTGCACTCCAATATAAAAATGGTAAAAAAAGGACAGTAGGCTTGAGGTCCCCACTGTCCTTGTCTGAATCTATCCATAATTACATGGATTGTTTTTGTTTCTCTTTGGCTTTCTCTGCAACAGGCACATACTTGCCTGGCCAGAAAGCCCATTTGCCCAGCAACGTAGTAATGGCTGGCACCATGAACGGTCGAACAAGGAACGTATCGAGCAAGACACCCGCAGCCGTGATAATACCGAACTGCACCAGCACCTGTATAGGCAGTGTTGCCAGTACGGCGAATGTACCTGCGAGAATCAGACCTGCGGAAGTAATTACAGATCCGGTTTCACCCACACCTTCCTTGATCGCTTGGCGAAGTGGCATCGTTTTGCGTTTTTGCCAGATGCTTGAGATCATGAAGATGTTGTAGTCTTCACCCAGCGCCACAAGGAATACGAAGGAATACAGCGGAATCGCTCCCTGAATGGCGTCTGCCCCCAGTCCATAGTGGATAATGAGCCAGCCCAGGCCCAGTGCGGAGAAATAGGACAGTACTACTGTGGCAATCAGATACGCCGTCGCTACGACGGAACGCAGGTATAACAGCAACAGCAATGTGATCATTCCGATTACCACTGGGATAATGATACTGGCATCCCGCTCTCCAGTGACTTCGATATCATACTGCTCAGCCGTCTGACCATCGATCCAGACATGGCTGTCCACGCTTGTTATTCCAGCATCTTTCAATGCCTGTTCAGCCGTTGCCCGCAGATCCGGGATATGCTGCATCGCCTCCATCGAGTATGGATTCAGATTGAATTCCACATCGTAAGCGGTGATGTTTGCATTCTCAGCACCCTGCTGCGCTTCACCTACCTTGCTTACGTAATCCAGCGATTCCAGACGTTGTTTCAGATCTGTCTCGCTGCCTTCTGTATCGATAATCACTTTCGCCGGAGCGAGTTCACCTTCCGAGAACTGTTCTCCAATGACTTTGAAACCTTCACGAGATGCAACATTCTCCGGGAAGGACGATAGCAAGTCATACGTGAATTTTATTTGGCTAGAGAAAGCAGCCAGTCCACCCAACAACACCAGTGTAATCGCCAGTACTGTCCACGGTTTGGTTACTACTGTACGGCCAATCCAGCTTTCCTTGATTTTACGTGGAGCAGGCGCTGGTTTGCCTTTTTTCTTCGAACGTTCTACTTCCATATCATGCGTACGCGGTACAAACGGGTAAAATGAACCCCGACCGAAGATCGCCAGCAAAGCCGGAACCAGCGTCAGGCTCGCAATAAACATGATGAAGATGGATAAACTGAATGGTACGGCAAAACGGTGATAGGCACCATATTCTGCGAACAGCAGTACAAGCAGTGCTGCAACAACTGTAAATCCACTCATGGCAATCGCACCGGACGATCCAGTAATCGCCTGGAAGAGTGCTTTCTTTTTATCCGACTCATGATAGAGAATTTGACGGAATCTGGAGATCATGAACAGACAATAGTCCGTACCTGCACCGAACAACAGCACTGTCATAATCGAGATGGACTGCGCGTCCACTGTAATCCAGCCCTGATCCGCCATAAATCCGAGAATTGGACTAGTGACCATATAAGCGAACCCAACTGCAATAATCGGGATAATCGCCAGTACTGGGGAACGGTAGATCAACAGCAACAGCACGAGTACCAGCACAACTGTTGCAATCAGCAGGGATACATCCGCAGATGAGAATAATCCACTTGCATCAATTGATATCCCAACCGGGCCTGTAACCCGCGCGCTTAGTGCGCTGGCATCATCAATGGCAACGTCAAATGGGTCGGAGCCAAAAATGTCTTTCGTTTTCTGCTCCAGCGCTGCAATGCCCTCTTTCAACTGTGACGAATCAGCTTCCTGATTGAAAAATAGCGGCATAACCAAGGTGCTTCCGTCTTCCGAAAGCTGACCTTTCAGAGCCTGTGGCGGCAACTGATATAGCGGCACCACAGATTGCTGCTGCTCCACCGGATCTTGATCCAGTCGCTCCGTTAACGCCTGAATGTTCTTAATCTGTTCATCCGTCAGACCGCCGGCTTGACGCCAGACGATGAGGGCGGGGACACCTTCGCCGCCGGGAAATTCTTTCTGGACAACTACTGCCGCCTGCACCGATGGCTTGGAATCACTCAGATCCTGCGCGTTGTTCGTTTCACGATCACCAACAGCAGGCCACACCACACCAAGTACAACCGCGACGATGATCCATACCAACAGTGTAATCCATTTGCTTCGTTTGCCGGCAACCCAGCGGCCGTAGCCCGAACCTTCTTGCATTGTCTCTTCATCTCCCTATTTTGGTTCTATGAAGCCGTTTTTATGTGATAAATATAGAAATGAACCACGGGTCATAGTATAATTGACTTAATTATATATACCGGAAGGTTAATATTGCAAATACTAATTTTGTGAACACTTTTGTACAGCCAACATGAATAAGTAAAGAGGTATGCAACCATGAGCAAAAAAACGAACCCTCCCCGCTCGCCGGGCAGGCCCAAAGCCGGTGCCGATCAGGCATCAGTCCAGTCAAAAATACTGATGACCGCCTCGCGGCTATTTATGGAATACGGGTATGAGCCCGTCTCTCTCCAGCAAATCGCCTCGCTATGCGGCGTGACCAAAGCATCAATTTATTATCATTTTTCCAGCAAGCCGCAGCTATTCACCGTCGCCATCACCAGTATGATGGCCATGGGCATGCAGCAGACAGCTCTTCGTATGGATGCACCCGGTACATTACAAGAAAGACTGGAGAAAGTTGCGGAAGGACGGATGCAACAATCTCACGTCGATACCGAGACCATGATGCGTGAAGCCAATACCTATTTGGATGCAGATCAGTTGGCCCAGATCCGTGAAGCCGAAGTACGCATCTATGAAGTCCTCGCCACCCACTTTAAGCAGGAGATGGACAACGGTTATTTGCGATCTGCCAATCCGATGCTGCTTGCCCATGCGTTCACGTCCTTGCTGATGCTGGCAAACCGCGAAGGAGTACGCGACATGCATGCAACGATTGCCGATCTGGCACGTGAGCTGGTAGCTTTATTTTTGGACGGAGCTGCTCACAAGGCTTAAAGATCTCTCCATGCTTTTGCCAATGCCGCGACATCAGCTCGATCGGTCCTGCATGACGACTTGAACTCACAGGAGGAATAACCCATGTCCCAACCAACACCATCCCCGCGCATCCCACGTCTGTTGGAAACGAAGCGCATCTATCTTCGTCCATTTGAATCGACTGATGTTGATATCTATTTTCCCGGATTGTTTGACGCCGAGATGCGCAGACTTACTGGAACACAAAACAGCTTCACCCGTACCCAAGTAGAACGCTACATCGAAAACGCGGCCCAGGATGACTCACGCTTGATGCTGCTGATCGCCTTGCAGGAGAATGACCAGGTCATCGGGGAGATTGCCCTGATGGACCTACATACCAAAAATCTCAGTGCACATATTCGGATCGCCATTGATCATACAGAGCATCAAGGAAAAGGCTATGGTAGCGAGGCATTGCTGCTTATGTTGGACTACGGCTTCGGTATCTGCAATCTGCACCGAATCGAGCTTGAAGTGTATGCCTTCAATCAACGTGCGATTCGTACATATGAGAAACTAGGATTTCAACGTGAAGGTGTACGGCGAGAGGCCTTGTATTACAATCATCAATATCACGATGCCATTCAGATGAGCATGCTCAAGAATGAATTTCGAGAGCGGCATGTCAGCAGACTTAGATAACGAAGACTACGTGCTACCGGGAGGGGATTTCTTCCGGTTGGTTTACGTTCCCGGCAAATAACCATGCTCCAGTGGATTTATCCACTACAGCGACCATAAATGGACGATTCACATCCATCCTCACCAGATCCGTTGGTGGAGCACTTCCAGCCGCCATTCCCACTAATGTTGAAGCAGCAGCTACAGTCCCTTGCTCGCTCACTTCCATCACGGCACGATGCAGTACCTGACCAATGTATGCTTGCAAGTTCGGCCCGGGAGAAATCATTTCCGTGAAATTGGCGGCATACGGATCAAAGGCTATTTCCATCCCCATCTGCTGCAACGTTTCTTTCAGGTTCATGCCATACTCCGCACGAAAACGTGGCAAGGACAGCTCAACTAAGCTATATTCGGAGCCGCGATCAAGCCGTTTTGGGTCATCCAGCAACTGCTGCTGAACCTCATCCAGCGTACGCCCCTCTCGCGGCAAAACGACAAGCAGATGCATCTGGCCATCTCCGTAAGGCAGTCTAACCGCCTGCCAATCCTCATTCTCAGAGTATTGGAACTGCTTTGTCTGATGCATCATCCGCACAGACAGGTCCTTTCCATTGGCCAGCCTGAACTCTTCGTCCGTCGTGTAATCCGGGTCAAACTCATCCATCCAATTACCATCAAATGCAATGGCATTCACCAGAATCATCAGAGCTTCCTTTTCGGGCGGCTCCTGCATCAAATTTGGAATCATGCCGTTGGTGTGCTGCTTCACCCATTGATTAATCTCTTCCTTTGCTTGTGCTGGTTGTCCATTGAGTGTCCTGATTTCGGCTTCATACGTTTGCTGTACGGCTGTTTGGTACGTTTCCTCTACCGGGATTCCGTCCTTCACCCACATGGAGTTCGCAATACCGATCTGTATTCCTTTTCCCGGATGGGTCAACAACTGCTGCAAAGCCGCTTGAAAAGCATTTACTTGCTCCATTTCTAGCCCCGACCAGCCCATGACCTTTGCCATCTCTTGCCTAGTCTCACCTACACTGCCGTTATATGCCATGCCAATTGCCGCCGTAATACTGTAAGGAGAGATCAGCAGATTATTCCCGTCAGCTTTTTCTTTTGTACCCATCTGTTGAAGAATATGCAGCCCTATGGTGTTCATGGCTTGGATTCTTTCGGGTTCGATCTCTTTCAGAGCAGCTTTTCGTTCTGACTCGGATAACTCCTGATTCGAATTAGATTGCATCTTGTTTGGGTCCCCCTTTGCTGAACAGCTCGTAATGATCAGCCCACTTATACAGCATAATAACAGTAATACTCCTAACCGTGCATGCATCGAAATCCCCCCTCATCCGTAATACTCAGATACCCGTCATAGCAATGCACTGATTTCCTTTTTTTACTAGACGTACGGTTGAGGAAAAAGGTTACTTTACACTCATATGCCAAGGTCACCAATTTCTACTGAAGAAAACACCATTCAAAACGAGTCAAAACGGTTATATCTATACCATATACGAATGGAGGGATTCCCTATGATTCCGGCAACGTTGGAACAATTGGAGCAAGTTCGCAAGGAATGCCGCACCATGGTCAAAAAGAGAGCTACCGCTTCCGCCGGTACAACACTCGTTCCTCTTCCAGGCACAGACGTCCTGGCTGATGTGGGAATGCTCATGCAGCTACTGCCTGCCATTAACAATAAATTCGGATTATCGCAAAAGCAGCTCGACGGTATGGACCCTGAGACCAAATCCATGATCTACGGATTCGTCATGTCCATCGGAAGTAAAGTCATCGGACGTATGGTAACCAAAGAACTGGTCGTACAGGTTCTGAAAAGGGTCGGAGTACGCGTAGCTACCAAATCAGTCGCCAAATTTGTCCCTTTTGCAGGTCAGGGATTGGCAGCCGCGCTCAGCTTCACGGCCATGCGATATGTTGGCAACAAACATGTTGAGGACTGTTATGAGGTCGTAAAACGCATGATTGAGCAGCGTGAATTAATACCGGGCGAACCGGCACCTTCTGCGCTTGAGGAAGCAGGCGAAGATCCGAAGCTGGAAGTAAAGACGTCATCCGGCGTGAACGAAGATAAAGCTCCAGAAGATTCGAAAGAGGGTTAAGGAAAGAAAAACGATACCGTGAGACTAGCCGCGGTAGCAAACAAATAGCCGGGTGTACCCAATGGGTGCACCCGGCTATTATGTTAACGCCATTTAGGATCAGATCGCCTGTGGCTGTTGCTCCGTAAACTGACTGTTGTACAGATCAGCATAGAAGCCTTGTTTCTCCATCAGTTCCTCATGATTACCCTGCTCAATCACGTTACCATGATCCATGACAAGAATCAGATCGGCTCCGCGAATGGTGGACAATCTGTGGGCAATGACAAAGCTGGTGCGATCCTTCATTAGATCATTCATCGCTTTCTGGATGAACACTTCGGTCCGTGTATCGACACTGCTCGTCGCTTCATCGAGAATCAGAATGGCCGGATTTGCCAGAATCGCTCTCGCAATCGTCAGCAGTTGCTTCTGGCCCTGTGAGATGTTCGAGGCTTCTTCATTCAGCACCGTATCATATCCATCAGGCAAGGTACGAATGAAGTGATCAGCATGGGCTGCATCGGCTGCTTTAATGACTTCCTCTTCCGTTGCGCCCTCTCGACCATAGGCGATGTTGTCACGGATCGTTCCGTTGAACAGCCATGTGTCCTGAAGTACCATCCCAAACAGGCTGCGCAGCTTGCCGCGTTCCATGTCCACAATATTAACGCCGTCAATCGTAATTTGGCCGTCCTGAATTTCATAGAAACGCATCAGGAGGTTGATCAATGTTGTTTTCCCCGCTCCAGTCGGCCCGACAATGGCTACCGTCTGTCCCGGTTTTACATCAATATTCATATTTTGAATGAGTAACTCATCCGCTTTATATCCAAAATTTACACCATGGAATGCAACGGCACCCTGTGGATGCTGCAATTGTACTGGTTTCGAAGACTCTGGAACCTCTTCCTCTTCATCCAGCAATTCAAATACCCGCTCCGCTGAAGCGATAGTGGACTGAATGATATTCGAGATGTTGGCAATTTGGTTAATCGGCTGAGTGAACTGACGGGAGTACTGTGTGAATGCAAGGATATCCCCGATGGAGATGGCACCACGTGTAACAAAGATCCCGCCGACCACACAGATCAGCACATAACCAAGGTTACCTACAAACGTCATCAGTGGCATGATAATCCCCGAGATAAACTGGGCTTTCCAACCGGATTCATACAGCTCTTCGTTCACTTTTTCGAACTGTTCTACCGAATGTTCTTCCCGTCCAAAGGCTTTAACCACTTTGTGTCCGGTGTACATTTCCTCGACATGACCGTTCAACTCACCAAGTGATTTCTGCTGGCCTGCAAAGTGTTTTTGCGAACGGGATGCCACCAACATAACTACTACCACGCTTAATGGCAGTGTCAAAATGGTAATGAGGGTCATCCATGGACTTATGGTCAACATCATGATGATAACTCCGACAATGGTAACTACAGACGTAATGAATTGCGCCAAACTTTGCTGGAGTGTATTACTGATGTTGTCCACATCGTTTGTCGCCCGGCTTAATGTTTCTCCGTGGGTACGGGAGTCAAAATATTTCAGCGGCAGACGTCCAACCTTGGCACTGATCTGTTCACGCATGTCGTACACAACTCGCTGAGCTACACCAGCCATCAGGTATTGCTGAATGTACATGAAAGCTGCACTGAACAGATAGAGTCCCCCAAGCAGATACAAAACCTTCATCAAGGCAGGAAAATCAATCCCGGCCCCCTGTACACCCTGAAGGATGGCAATAGCACCTTTACTGAGAATATCCGTCCCTTCTGCCATAACCTTAGGACTGATAATGCTGAACACGGTACTTAGAATTGCAGCAACCAGCACACCCAGCAAACGATAGCTGTGGGGTTGAAGATAACGCATCAAGCGCCGCAGTGTACCTTTAAAGTCTTTCGCTTTCTCCACGGGAGGCCGCATGCCCATTCCGCCTCCGGGATGACCCGGCCCGCCAGGGGGACGAGATGACTTGCGTTCTGTACGTTCACTCATGCGATCTCCTCCTCTGTCAGCTGGGAGGATACAATCTCGCGATATACTTCATTGTGCTCCAGCAGCTCTTTATGTGTTCCCGAACCGACAATCCGTCCCTCATCCATAACCAGAATGCGATCTGCATCCATAACCGTACTTACGCGCTGAGCCACAATAAGCACTGCTGCTTCAGTCGTTTCGGACTTCAGGGCAGCACGAAGTTTGGCATCGGTTTTGAAGTCAAGTGCCGAGAAGCTGTCGTCAAAAATATATACTTCCGGACGGCGAACCAGTGCGCGTGCAATGGACAAACGCTGCTTCTGTCCACCGGATACGTTGTTACCTCCCTGCGCAATGACGCTGTCGTAACCGTCTTTCATCTCCGTAATGAAGTTCTCTGCCTGAGCCGTTTGAGCGGCTCGAACAATTTCCTCCATGGTCGCGTCTTCCTTCCCGTGCCGGATATTCTCCGTAATCGTTCCGGTGAAAAGAACCGCTTTTTGCGGTACAAATCCGATTTTGGCACGCAAATCTTCCTGCCGCAGCTCACGTACATCTATTCCATTTACCCGTACACTACCCTCCGTTACATCATAGAAACGTGGAATGAGACTGAGCAATGTGGATTTACCTGAGCCCGTACCCCCAATAATGGCTGTGGTTTCACCCGGGCGTGCCGTAAATGAAATACCTGACAGCGCAGCATTTTCTGCACCCGGATAACGGAATGTCACGTTATCGAACTCAATCGTACCTTGCAGAGATTTCATATGACGAGGCTGCTCTGGATTGCTAAGATCTGGATGCATATCCAATACCTCGTTGATCCGTTCTGCCGAAGCCGAAGCTCTTGGAATCATGACAAAGATAATGGAGACCATAATGAGAGAGAACATGATCTGCATCGCATACTGAATAAAGGCAATTAATGAACCAATATTCATATTTCCACTGTCAATACGCTGTCCACCGAAATACAAGATGGCAATCATTGAAAAGTTCATAACCAGCATCATGACGGGCATTAGTGTTGCCATGAGCACATTCACTTTAATGGAAACATCTCGCAGATCCGTATTGGCTCCATTGAAGCGAACACGCTCATGTTCCCCACGATTAAAGGAACGCACCACACGAATTCCTGTTAGTTGTTCACGCAGGACCAAGTTGAGTCGGTCGAGTTTTTTCTGAATTTGTTTAAACAAAGGCAGACCTTTCGCACCAATCAGGGCGATAGCCCCAGCCAGTACAGGCAAGACCACCAGGAAAATGGTCGATAATTTGGCATCCTGGGATACCGCCATGAAGATACCACCGATACACATCATCGGTGCCATAACCATCATGCGCAGCATCATCGTTAATACGTTCTGAACCTGCGTAATATCATTTGTGGTACGGGTAATCAGCGAGGCTGTACCCAATTTATCAAATTCCTGCAGCGAAAAGTTCTCCACATGGCGGAACACTCTGCTGCGCAGCTGTTTGGCAAATCCACCCGCTGTACGGGAGGAAAGATAACTGGCTGTTACAGAACAGGCCGTGCCTGCTACAGCAATTAACAGCATCCAGCCACCAATCTGCCAGATGTACGGAACATCTCCTTTTACTATGCCGCCATTAACGATGTCCGCCATCAGGGTTGGCAAATACAGTTCAGCTAGCGACTGTAACAGCACCAGACCCAATATGAAGAAAATGGGGATTCGGTAAGGCTTAAGCATGCGAAACAATTTCATCATGGCTTATCATCTCCTTGTGTGGACGCATCCATCTGTTGGGAAACCTTTGTATCAAAAAAGGTGTACACCTTGGTCAACAACTCCGCTAATTGAAGACTGTCTTCCTCACCCAGATGCTCAACGAGCTTATTGAATATCTCCATACGCTCCTGATGAGCCGCCCGAATAATTTCACGACCTGCTTCAGTAATGGTAATACGGACTGCGCGACGATCCTCTGGGTCCATCGTTCGTTCGACCAGGCCTTCGTCTTCAAGCCCCCGAATGACAGGAGTAATCGTAGGCGATTTCACACGCAACAAAGCACTAATTTCTGATACTTTCAGTCCTGGATGATTCGATTGTAGCGTGTCATTGAAATTAGGAGGATTATCCTGCCAATTCAATCGTTCCCCCGGATGCATGCCGTGGAGCAAACAACCCAGAACCATAATTTCATTGTGATTACGCCCGTGTGGTTTATGTTGCCTCCATTTGCCTTTATTAAACTGCATAATGGAATACAAAAGCTTCTGGGCAACCGGATCTATGCCAGTCATTATTGTCCCCCCTTTAATTTCATTATCATTCCATAGACGTCCAACACCATAGGACATCTATTAAATAGCATTCCAATTAAATAGCCAATCAATTAATTAGGTGCACTAAGTATATTCCTGCAAAAGTTGAAAGTCAAACAGCAAATGCACAACAAAAAAACCGTGACTTTAAAGCCACGGTTTTGAACCAAATATAGAAGAATCAGGACTGTGAAGCAGAAACAGTTTTGAGTGCGGAAGCAAAAGGGAAATACTCCTTAGCATTGTTGTAGGCAATGCCCTGTACGATCTGTCCAAGCAGCTCCATATCATGCGGTACCTCGCCCTGTTCGGCCCATTCACCGATGAGGTTGCAGACCAGACGGCGGAAATACTCATGTCTTGTGTACGAGAGGAAACTGCGGGAATCGGTCAGCATGCCGACAAAACGGCTGATTAGACCGACATTCGCCAGCGCCTTCATTTGAGCAAGCATACCGTCCTTCGTATCATTGAACCACCAGGCTGCGCCAAGCTGAATTTTGCCTGGAATGCCGCCGCCCTGGAAACTGCCGATAATCGCTGCAAGCACTTCATTATCCCGAGGGTTTAGGGAATACAGGATTGTTTTCGGTAACGCCTTCTCCTGATCAAGTGCATCTAGCAGGCCGATGATTGCTGAAGAAAGTGGCGTATCATTCACCGCATCATATCCGGTATCCGGGCCAAGCTGTGCGAACATCCGACTATTATTGTTGCGGGCAGCATTAATATGGAATTGCATCACCCAACCCCGATCTGCGTACAGTTTACCGAGGAAAGTCAACGTTACCGTCTTGTACTTGTCCTCTTCCTCACGACTGACCTTCTGCCCAGAGAGAGCTTTGGCAAATATAGCCGCTGCTTCCTCCCGTGTAGCCGCACCAAAAGGTACATAATCAAGTGCATGGTCAGACACCCGGCCTCCTACGGAGTGGAAGAACTCTACCCGTGATTCCAGAGCGGAGAGGAATGAGTCATAATCGGAAATCTCCGTACCGGCTGCCTGCGACAACTTGCCTACCCATTCCGAGAAGGTGTCACGGTTCAATTCCAATCCTTTATCTGGACGGAATGAAGGCAATACTGCGGCATCGAATCCTTCAATCTCCTGAATCTTCAGGTGATATTCTAAAGAATCACATGGATCATCCGTCGTGCATACCACGGTAACATTGGATTTGGTAATAAGATCACGTGCACCGAATCCGTCACTGTTCAGCTTGGCATTTACTTTTTCCCAGATGGCCGGGGCGCTCGTCTCATTCAACACTTCATAGACACCGAAATAACGCTGTAATTCCAGATGGGACCACGCGTACAGCGGGTTACCAATCATCATCGGTACGGTTTTGGCATACGCCAGAAAACGATCGTAATCGGTTACGCCCTCTCCACCCGTAATGTATTGCTCCTCAATTCCGTTTGCGCGCATCAGCCGCCACTTGTAGTGATCACCGTATAACCAAGCCTCTGTAATATTGCCAAAGGTTTTATTCTCGTAGATCTCCTGTGGACTCAGGTGGCAGTGATAGTCAATAATCGGCATGTCCTTCGCATAGTCCTCATATAACTTGATCGCTGTTTCATTGTGCAGCAAAAATTGTTCATCCAGAAAAGACTTCATTCGCCTCGCACGCTCCCTTTAGGTGAGTTTACGTTCATATGGGTTTACTTCCCAATCTTTACGCTACACTGTTTGCTCACAAAGTTCAATATAAAATGATAGCGTTATCACAAAAGGTTGATTTAGGCATATTTACTGGAACAAGGTATACTGGTTTTAATCTAATTGATGCTGATCTGAAGATGATAGAAGGAGATGAAATGGATGAAAATTACATTTCTCGGTACAGGGGACATGTTCAGTGTAGAGCAACACCACAACAGTATGCTGGCCGAATTCGGCGATACACATCTGGTGATTGATTTTCCGGAATCCAACGCAAAAGCATTAAAAGAATTCGGCTATCCAATGACGGATATTCACAATGTGTATATCACCCATCTGCATGAAGATCATATTAACGGAGTACAGATGCTCGGATATTATTCACAGATTGTGGGCGACCGCAAGCCACGCCTGTTTATCCACGAAGAACTGGTTGATCCGTTATGGAATATTTTATCCCCAGGCATGCGTTATACAACCGATGGGGAGCGTACGATGAGCGACTATTATGATATTGTACCTTTACCGGATGGAGGCACATTTGAGCTGGGGGGCGTAACATTTGAGACTTTTCGAACACAACACGTGCCGGGCATGGTCAGCAACGGCCTTCTTGCAAAGCCCTACTTCTACTATAGCGCAGACAGCACGCTCGATCAGGAACGGGTAGAGCAGGCCGCCACAGACGTACAGCTCATTTTCCACGAATGTCATATGCATGATCTGGTGATCAAATCACACACCTCGCTGAAGGATCTGCAACAACTGCCTGCCGAAGTGAGACAGAAGACCGTGCTCATGCATTATCATGATGAATACGCGGATGCGGATAAACGGACACATTTCAACCAAGAACATGATCTAAGAATGGTGGGCACGCTGGAGTCGTTTGAACTGGATAATGCGTAAATAGAGAGTATTGGATAGGTACCGTAATTGTTCTGTATTCTAATGGAGGTAAGTGCTATGGAGTATCGATTTGAACAAGGTTACTTTTTGATATATTCTTCTGCAAGAAGCACAAGTAGTGGAGACATCATGGTTGTTAAATTATTGGACAGACCCTTTAAAGATAGATTTGAATTTCTTGTCAACAGCAAAAACTATGAATGTACTACACACACTGAATACTTAAACTTTGAGCCTACTTCTCATCATAAACCTGAAAAGCCTGGAGCATTTTCACTGGAACGAAGTGAGTTCAATCGAATGTGGGATACAATGAATCAGTATTTTGAAAGTACATGATTAATGTTTAGTTACCTGAACAGGCAGTACCTGCTCAACTTCCTAACTTGGAACTGGTGGGTGCTGCCTTTTTTTATTCTTCTTTCTACCATGACTTTATATATATATTCTTTTGCCCTCGGAGACGGCTCAGCCTGCATAAAAATAATCTTCTGTTCGCTGATCATTCGGCCCATAGGATATTTTTTATATACATATCTGTATAACTATGGCTTATATTGTTGTCAATCTCTGCCTTTAGCCTCTAACGAACATGAGAAGCCTTATCCGAGTTAAATTCGAGGTTTCGATATTCTAACGAATCTCAGACACTCTAGTCTAATGGTGTTGCTCCAATTGGGACTATTTTAATCGTTTTCATGAATAATAAAGTTACTGAGATTCGTTAGAATTCCCGTAACGCTAATTTAGTGGAAATAAGGTGCGCTGAGTTCGTTAGGATGGAGCTTTAGTCGTACTTGAGAAAATGCAAACCACCTGAACATATGAGCCTGTTCAGGTGGTTTAACGATCTGTATACTGTTTTTCATATTTATCTGTACGTTTCTGCAGTTAACTGTCGATATTTCATTCTATTACTCAGCGTCTATACGATCCTCACCCTGATCCGGGAGAACCCACACGGAGACGCCCCCACCACATACATGGAAAGTGGCCCAACCGTCTTTCTCAATAGTAATGCTATCCTCACAGCTGTGCGTCAGATCGGTCCAGACTTCGCCAGCACGGTGTTCACCAACAAACATTCTTTTCTCACCATCATCACCATTCGAGATAACTACTGCACAACCGGAGCCTTCGATTTCGTCCACCCCGCGGCGTACCCACCCAATCGTGTTCGCGTGATCGAAGTAATCCTCTTGCTCTCCATAAGCTTTGTCGTAACGGGCTGACATCAGAATGTCCAGAATGTCCTTCTTACCCTCAACAGGTTCGGGACCTCCAATGCCGTAATAATCACCGTAAAAGACAACCGGGTAACCGTCACGACGCAGCAGCGTCAGCGCATAGGCGCTCGGCTTGAACCAATCGCCAACCCAGGATTCCAGCGCTTCATGCGGCTGGGAATCATGATTATCGACAAACGTTACGGCATGCGTTGGATGTGTCTGCACCAGGGTGTCATCAAAAATCTTGGAAAGATCGAAATCCCGCCCAGCCAGAGAGGCTTCATGAAGTTTGTAATGCAGGGACACATCGAACAGATCAATCTGATAGTCCACCGTATCCAGAAATTCACGGCATGCATCGAGATTGGAGTTCCAGAACTCGCCCACAATGTAGAAATCCTGCCCCCGTTTGCGGATCATCTCAGCAGCGAATTCCTTGATGAATTCGTGGTTGATATGCTTGATCGCATCCAGTCGAAAACCGCTGCATTGCAGCGTATCGATGAGCCATTTTCCCCATTGGAGCATTTCCTGCCGGACATCCGGGTGATTGTAATCGATATTGGCGAACATCAGGTAATCATAGTTGCCGAACTCATCGTCGACATTTTGATTCCAGTTCTTGTTCTCCCCTGCAATGCGGAACACACCGCTCCGTTCTTCCTTGGCATCAAAGTCTGTACCGTTGAAGTGTTCGGCGTTCCATTTGAAAGAGGAGTATTGATCCCCGCGACCCGGAAATGTGAATTTGGTCCAACCCTCAATCTCGAACGGTTTGGAGATTTCCTTCAATCGATCATTGGGATCGACCTCAATTACCTTGAAGACTTCCGTCTCATCCGCACCCGCCTTATGGTTCATCACCAAATCCACATAGACGGCAACACCATTCTTCTGGCACTCGGCAATCGCATCCACCAGTTCCTGCTTGGTACCGTATTTGGTGCGCACGCTGCCTTTCTGGTCAAATTCGCCCAGATCGTACAGGTCATATACGCCGTAACCGGTATCCTCAGGAGATACGGCTTTGGTCACCGGAGGCACCCACACGGAGTCAATGCCTTTGGCTTTCAGTTCTGGCGCCATTTCGGCCAATCGTTTCCAGTGGTTTCCGTCTGCGGCCAGGTGCCATTCAAAAAACTGCATCATCGTATGATTTCTCTTCATTCCCAACCGACCTCCTTGATTGCTTTCGAAGCGGACCACGGCACGCATCTGTATCGTCCTTGTTCGTTCGTATGCTATCCAAGTAATACCCTTTTCGGCCTATCCTTCAATCATGCACAGAAAAGAAAGCTGAAAAGTCTACGATCGATCTTTTAGCTATAAATCGTTATTTGGGTGAAATCCGTGTGTAGTCTTGCCATTCCTCGGGTAGCAATGATCGATACGGTTCCTCGGTGAAACGATCGTCAACCAGCACCAGTACGCCCTTGTCCTCTTCCGTACGTATCAGCCTTCCACCTGCCTGCAATACCTTGTTCATACCGGGGAAAACATAGGCATAATTGAATCCGTTGCGCCCTGTCCGACTATAATAATCGCGGAGTACGTTGTTCTCCAGACCAATCTGGGGAAGTCCGGCCCCGACCACCACAACTCCATTCAGACGATCACCCGGCAGATCCACACCTTCGGAAAATACACCGCCCATAACGGCAAATACCAACCGTGTTCGTTCAGGATGTGGCTGGAACGCGTTCAGGAACGCCTCCCGTTCCTCTTCACTCATGCCCTGCTCCTGCATCACGACTTCTGCCTCGCCAGGCTGTTCCATATACGTGCCATGTACTTCGCGCATATAAGGATAGGATGGGAAAAAGACGAGCAGGTTGCTATGCGGCCACTCGGCAACCAATTGGCGCAGCATATTGGCAATAGGCTGTCTGGATCTTTCACGATCCCGGTAGCGAATCGATAATGGCAGCAATCTCACATCCAGCTGCTCCCGCTGGAAAGGCGAAGCAATACGCAGGGTATAATCCTCTTCCTCCGCACCTAGCATATCCCGGTAATATCCAAGAGGTGACAATGTCGCAGAGAAATGAATGGTAGAACGGAACCCTTTGGCAGTCTGGCGCAGCAGCACAGATGGATCCAGGCAGAACAGCTTCACTCGCACTTCACTTCGTACACATTCCGCATAGGTAATGAAGCGTTCATCGTAGAGCTTGGCAATACGCAGGAAATTCTGTGCGGTGAAATAGGCTGCCAGCAGCAATTCATCCGTCTCGGCATTTCCCGAACCGCCTTCAACAAGGCATTGCTCCGCAACCATGACAAAAGGTTCCAGCAGTTCAATCAGTTCCTCCGGCGCCTCCTGTTGCAGCAATTTGCCCTCATCTCCACCGTTTTTGCGGAGCGTAATCAGGTATTTGTCTATGTCGCCCGTTCGATCCGCAATAGCTTTGGCGGCGGTCACACTGCTGCCCAGCGTTTGGAATTCCCTTTTGACATCCAAAAAGACGGCCTTCTCCAACTCTGCCGAAAACATCATCCGTCCCCGATCGACCAGATTATGTGCCTCATCGACCAATAATACCGTCTTGCGCTTCTGCTCCTCCAACATGCGTTTGAGCGAGATACGCGGATCGAAAATATAGTTATAGTCGCAGATCACCGCATCGGCTGCATACGCAGCATCCAGTGAAAATTCAAACGGACATACCCGATGCTTACGTGCGTACTGTTCAATAACCGGGCGTGTCATTAACGTCTCATGTTCCAGCATATCCAGCACAGCTCCGTTAATACGGTCATAATATCCTTCACACATGCCACACTGTCCCGTATCACAGGCTTCCTCTTCCTTGAAACAGATCTTGTCCTTCGCGGTCAGACTGATCACATGCATCTTCAATCCTTCCGCCTGCATCCGGGCAAAAGCCTCTTCTGCCGCCACTCGCGTCGTCGTTCTTGCGGTCAGATAGAACAATCGTTTGGCTTCTCCTTCACCAATGGCCTTGACCGTGGGAAACAGTACGGACATCGTTTTGCCAATACCTGTTGGCGCTTTCGCCATCAGACCCTGTCCCTCGCGAATTGTCTTGTATACGGCTCCTGCCAGCTTGCGCTGTCCCTCCCTGTATTTGCGAAAAGGAAAAGGCAGCTCTCGCACGCTTATATCGCGCTTCTCTTCGTACGCCACAATCATCTCTGCATATGGTGCGTAACCAGCGACCAACTCTGCTGCAAACTGTTCCAGCTCCTGCCGTTCCAGCATCCGCCGAAACCGTCTTTCCTCATTATTCACGGTGTGCACGTATGTAAGCTGTACCTGCATACGGGGTTCATCATGCTGAACGGCGTACATATAGGCATACATCATGGCTTGCGCCCAGTGTACTGGGGCCCCATCGCCCAGATCGTCCAGGTTGCCCGCAGTTGATTTGATCTCATCCACCGTCAGCTGACCATCCAGACGAATCAGTCCGTCACATCGTCCCTCCACCACGTAGGTCAAGTCTCCATGCTGCAGTTCCACTTCGAGAACCACTTCTTTCAAATCCTCTTCTGTGTAATCCTTCTGCACCCGCTGGTGTATCCGAGTTCCCTCCTGCATCGATGCATTGGTGCGGAACCCTGGACGTATGCTGCCACTGCGGTACACATATTCCACCAAAGGCCTGACTGATATTCGAATTGCGGTTGTCATGCGATCACCCGTTCTGTTTGTAGTGACTATACTTTATCACGAAAAGCAGTGCTCAAACCAGCCAATCAGCGGATTGGACTCGTCCCTTCCCATATGCTATGTTGAAGTGGAATGTACTTAAATGAGGAGGCATCTTCTATGTATATCTATTTGGTTCCTTCACCAATGCCGGATGCACTTGCTGCATATCCACATCTGGCGTTGCGCAGTGAGGAACAAGTTCGTTTAGCTATTGAATCGACAGAACGTCTGATGAACATCGAGTCCGATGACAACGTAGCGGCGTATGAAGCCTTCGATGCCGCAGGCTCCTGGACAGGCGGCGGTTATGCCGTTCTCAACAATATACCCGTAACCGAAGATGGACGGAATGACTTTGAGGAACGTTTCAAGAACCGTGCACGCAAAGTGGAAGACGAACCCGGCTTTGTCGGCATTCGTGTGCTTCGTCCTTTAAAGGACGATACGTATGTCGTACTTACACTTTGGCAGTCCGAAGATCATTTCAAAAACTGGCAACAGTCTCAAGCCTATAACCATGCTCACCGCAACCGCAGTACGAGTGAAGGGCTAACCGCACAGAAGCCCACCATGTTTCCAAGACCTTCATTCGTCACGACCTTCACTATAGAGTAAACGAACGGGAGCAAACCGGATGTTATGCTCCAGGACCTGTATGCAAGTCTACAGATATACTGTGATTACATTTTGGGTAAGCATCATTTAATTAAGTTCACTTTAAAATGCAACCCCTTCCGCCTCTTCCTCAATGGAAGGGGCTTTTTGTATATGTGAGGTCATGAATGACCCCAAGCGCCTCTCTCCTTTTTCCAATAATTGAAAGAAATGAGCAACCAAGAAGTTCGGTGCTTTTGACACGACATACCATGAGATAGCATAATACTTGTTAAATGAAACTTCGGAAAGGAAGGAAGGCGGTAACTTGTCACGCAATTCACTCACCCGGTTTCTAAGCGGACCGTTTATAGTGTTCACCGTTATTATGATGATCAAAAGCTCTCTGGCCTGGATTGTGATCTTCGATGACATCCCCGTCTGGAAACCGCTGCTGACAGAGTTACCGCTGATCTGGATCTGCTTCTGTCTGATTGAGTGGTTTGCAGCCAAGCGTCGGATGTGGCTCTATCTAGGGCTAAATCTGGTGCTATCGGGCATCTTCTTCGCAGCGATCATGTATTACAAATATTATGGGGTCATTGTTAATTATCACGCACTCGCACAGGTTAATCAGGTAACCTCGGTCAAGAGCAGCATGTTCTCTTTGCTCGATCCGTATTATTTGTTTATTTTTGCAGATATTCTGGTTATCGTGGGGATTCTGATTCGTCGGCGGATCAAGCTCGGCGGGACTGAACGTCCAGGCAGAGTGCCGCTTGAACGAAGGGTCAGAAGACGGATTGCCTCAGTCATTCTGATTCTATCGATGATGCTGTGCATGCTCAACATATACCCCAATCGGGCGAGTATGAGCGAGATTACACAGGCGGAGCAGATGGGTATTCTTGGTTACGAAGCGTACACCATCCTGGCTGATCGGCCTGACAAACCCGTGCCCCTCGATCAAATCGATCAGAATCATATCGACGAGATTAAACAAACGACAGCACTGCCCGCTGTTGTGAAGGAGGGTGCAGCCAAAGGACGCAACGTCATTGTCCTCCAGCTCGAATCATTCCAGAACTTCCTGATCGGATTGCAGGTGGACGGACAAGAAGTTACCCCAAATTTGAATAAGTTGGCGGGACAAAGCCTGTATTTCCCGAACTTTTATCAGCAAGTCGGACAGGGAAATACGTCGGATGCCGAGTTTGTGGTAAATACATCGTTTTACACGCCGCCCAACGGGGCTGCAACTACCGTCTATGCCAATAAGGAATTGCCAAGTCTGCCCAGGCTAATGTCCGCGAACGGTTATCAGACAGCCACATTCCATACGAATGATGTGCACTTCTGGAATCGGGATCAGTTATACAAGGCGCTTGGATTCGACCAGTATTATGACATAAATTATTTCGGAACAGAGGATTCCATCGCCTTCTCGGCATCGGATGAAGTGCTGTACAGCAAGACACTGGATAAACTCGAGGCCATGCAGGCATCAGGGTCACCTTTCTATGCACAAATCATATCCATGTCTGCACACCATCCTTACCATTTGCCAGAATATAAGAAAAGTCTGACGTTGCCGGAACGCTACGTTAATACGTTGCCTGGGGATTATCTTGTTTCCCAGCATTATGCCGATCAGGCGGTTGGACAATTTATTGAGGGACTTAAGGAACGTGGACTATGGGAAAATAGCCTGCTGGTCATTTACGGTGATCATCTGGGTCTGCCTATATACTCGCTGAATCGGACTGATGAGAAGCTGATGCAGGAAATCTACGGTCGGGAGTACACGTCTGCGGACATGATCAATATTCCACTTATCGTCACGGCTCCTGGCATCACGCCGGCAGCTCAGCTGGAAAAGATCGGAGGACAGGTGGATATTCTGCCAACGATCGCCGGGTTGACCGGTTCCTCTCTCCAGAACCAACTGTATTTCGGGCAGGATTTGCTGCGTGAGGGAAATAATCTGCTGCCAGAGCGCTATTATCTGCCCTCCGGTTCCGTACTGAACGATGCTTCACTGTTCGTTCCTGAGACGGGGTACGGTGATGGTACTCATTACTCTCTTGCGGATGCCGGGAGACAGGATGTCGTTTCGGCAGAGCCTGATCAGGAGAAGGCGACGATTCCGGACAGTCTAGAGGATGAACCGGCCGTGCCCGCATCTGCCATACCAACCGAAGAGGGCTCGACCTCTTCCGAATTTATTACGAAAGAACAGTACGAACGGGCTTTGGATCTTCTCCACTTATCCAACAGTTATCTGAGTCAGTTACCGAATCGAAATGCAGTGAAATGATACAACATGCACAATGAAATTATCTTTCACTTTTAATTCATGATGAAAAAGACAAGAGCCCATGAAAGGTCTGAAATGACCTGATTCATGGGCTCTTTCCATTCCTTTTAACCTCTATATCTAACACCTTTCTCCCCAACTTTCTAACAAAAAGACACCTATAACCACCCGAATCATCCATTGCCAACAAATTCCCCTCTTTAGCGAAGACACCTGGACGTTCCTGTTCCTTGAGCAGCGGTTTACAATGAAAGCGTATTATTCCTTGTTGAAGGAGGAGAATTATGAAATTCGATCTGAACTTTGTACCCTTCAGCCGCAGAGAGTCGTTCCTTGCCGTCTCTCTTCTGCCTGAAGGCAAGAATAGACAGCAGGGCCTCTACCTACGAACTGTGCGGGGTGGGGATGATAAATTTGGCGAGGCGTTCCGTATCGAACTGTTGGATCAGCAGAATCAGACGATTCCATTCACGACAGAAGCTTCTCCAGAAACTGTCCAGCTGAATTCACCAGAGCCCGCAATCTTTGCGGAAATCTGTATTTCGGATAGTCGCACGGTCCGATTCCGTTCGGAAGGGTGCGGGATCAGATTGACCTTTATCCCGTCAACTTATGATTATGCGTATGAGGTGAATAAGAACAGCTGGGAAGTAAATAGCTTCACCCATGAATGCCGCTTCATGCTGACTGGAATTGTAGGTGACATGAAGCTGGAAGTGCCGTGGGATAAAATCAAGAGCTCACGCGTAATCGCAGAGTTCAATCCGGATACAGACACGAATACAGCTGAGTTTGCCGTTGAGGAGTTCCGCACAGTATGGGAGCCTCGCCCACAATGGGAGTCCTTTGATGATGACGTAGAAGCGGTTCGGACTGAATTCAGCCACTGGCTGGACAGCAGTCTTGCGATCCCTGATCGCTGGCAGGATGCGCGGGAGCTTGCGGCTTACATTACTTGGTCCTGCCTCGTTCCGGCGGAGGGTTGTCTGACGCGTCCAGCTATGTATATGTCAAAGAACTGGATGACAAATATATGGAGCTGGGACCACTGTTTCAATGCGATGGCGCTTGTTCGCCATGATCCAAAGCTTGCGTGGGACCAGTTCATGATCTTTTTTGATCGGCAAGATGAGAGTGGATTAATCCCTGACTTTGTGAACGATAAATATGAGCTGTGGAACTGCAACAAACCTCCTATTCATGGATGGACACTGGCTTGGATGATGCAACGTACGGATTATATCCGCGAGGCGCAGCTTCGCGAAGTGTACGGCCCATTGTCCAAGTGGACGAAATGGTGGTTCCGGTATCGTGATGATGATGGTGATGGGATTCCCCAATATAACCACGGTAATGATTCCGGTTGGGATAACAGCACCGCATTTAATCATGGAATTCCTGTAGAAAGTCCAGATTTGGCTGCCTTTCTGATTATCCAGACAGAGCTTCTGGCTGAAATTGCTGGATTGCTTGGGCTTACCACGGAATCTTCTGAATGGAGAAAACTGGCGGATGATACGCTGGAGAAGATGATCAGCCACTTCTGGAAAGAGGATAGATTTATCTCCTTACGCTCAGGTACACATGAACCTTCAGCTGGAGACAGTCTGCTGTTATTCATTCCGATTCTACTGGGCAAACGCCTGCCTGAACCCATCAGAGATCTTCTTCTGGAAGGGCTCAGGGAGGAGAATCGCTTCCTGACGGAAAATGGTTGGGCAACCGAGAGCATAAGCAGCCCTTACTATATACCAGACGGGTACTGGCGTGGACCGATCTGGGCTCCATCAACCATGCTGCTCGTGGAGGGCGTAGCTGCTGCCGGTGACCTGGAGCTGGCTCGAGAAGTATCCCGCCGCTTCTGCAATATGCTTAGCCGGAGTGGTATGGCGGAGAACTTCGATGCGCTGACTGGTGAAGGCCTACGTGACAGGGCATTCACATGGACATCGAGTGTGTTCCTGGTTCTGGGGCACGAGTACACAATCTAAAACCAATATTGCACGTCCCTGGCTGCTGTTTTAAACAGCTTTCCGGGGAGGTGCTTTTCCCGTTTCCTCAAAAAAATTTATTTGCAAACAACAAATTGAAAGCGTTACCATTAGATGATTAGATTCTTCTATAGGCTACCTGTCCATGCTAGAATGCAGGTAGATGTAGTTATAGCGAGAGGGGAAACCGTTTATGAACATCCAATGGATCAGGCAGCTTAATAAACGCATTTTCTCTGGTTCCTACCGCAGTATACGGACCAAGCTGCTCTTCTGTTTTCTCATCGTGACTCTGATTCCGTTGCTCTCGCTTGGTGCGTTGTCCTATTACCAATCCGCCAAAATCATTAATTCCCAGTTTGGCAAATATGGTGAAAATGCTGTAGCGCAGTTGGAACAACAAACGAGCTCATCTTTAGGCCGAATGAAACAAATGAGTGAAACGATCTACTCGTATTTGCTTGATCCCGCCCATACAGATCTAAGGAACCAGGCACCTGTAAGCTATAGCGAAATCATTGAGAAGAATGACTTTGAAGCACTACTGAAATCGCTGTGGACGGACCAAACTGCAGGAATCTATATCATTACGCCCTCAGGCTATTATTATGGAGAGAACAATTTGGACGTTGCCAAGCTGAGAAATATGCCAGAATGGAAGACAAAACCTGCTTCTTATAAAGGACTATACTGGCTAGGCTTTTATATGCAAAATCACGCAATGAGCAGCTCGGACGATTCGAATCTTCCCGTTCTTGGGCTCGCTGTTCCGATTCATAATTCCAACGGAACGCAAAACGGCAGCACCATACTCATAGAGGAGAATGCGCAGGAACTGATCCATATGTTCAAGCTGTTTGAGACAGATACGAAGTCGCATCTGACCATTAAAGCTTCGGACGGAAGAATTATATATGAAAGCGCACCCAATTTCACGAAGAAGGATAGTGATATTACATGGATTCGGACGCTTGCCGTGAACCAGTGGACCATAGAAGCGAGATTACCTGCCAAAGCCTTCTACCTGTCCTCAGGCATTATTCGGTCGAATACCATTGTCGTGGCCGTTATTTCATGTCTGCTTGCCTTTGGATTCGCCTATCTGTTCTCGTCGAGGTTTACAGCTCGTATTCGCACGCTAAAGGATTCGATGCAGAAAGTCAGCTTCGGTAAGTTGGATACACGAATGCCGATCGAAGGCAGAGATGAGCTAGGTAGCCTTGATATGAGTTTTAACCGGATGGTAAGTGGCGTTCAATCGCTTGTACAAGAAGTGGAACAGAGCGAAAGACTCAAGAAGGAAGCAGAACTGAAGGCTTTCCATTATCAGATTAACCCCCACCTGCTGTTCAATACGTTGAACTCCATTCAGTGGAAGGCCCGTCTGGAAGGGGCTGATGATATCCGTCAGATGTTATATCACTTAACGATGGTGCTGGAAGGAAATCTGGATATATCGCAGGAACTGATCACGGTGGGCAGAGAACTACGCATGATTGAGCATTTCCTGAAAATTCAGGAGATCAGGTACGGAAATGTGTTCAGCTATGAGCTGAATTGCGAGGACTCACTGAAGCAGTATCTGATCCCGCGTATGACTCTACAACCGCTGTTTGAAAATATATTTTTCCACGGCTTCACGGATGGAATAGGTGTAATCAAGCTCGATGTCACCGTGGAAAAAAATGAACTTCTGCTGACTCTCCGGGATAATGGAGCAGGTATGACAGAAGAAAAACGGGAGCGTTTGCTTGTTCCAGATCAGAAACGTCGTGGTCGCGGAGGATTAGGCGTCCAGAACGCAGACCAGAAATTCAAACTGCATTTCGGCTCGCAGTACGGACTTACAGTATTTTCGACTAAGGGTGAAGGTACAGCGATTGTCATTCATTGGCCCAAAGAGGAGGAGCGTCCGGATGGATACAGCAAAGAGAATTAAGGTGCTGATTGCAGATGATGAGAGCATTGTACGGAAAGGCCTACGTTCGACCGTAGCTTGGGAGAAATTTGGAATGGAAGTTATAGCTGACGCGCCCAATGGACAAAAAGCCTGGGAAGCCTTTCTGGAGCATCGGCCTGAAATTGTAATAACTGATATTGTAATGCCAGAGATGGATGGCATCGAGCTGTCTCGCAAGATAAAGGAGACGGCGGCGAAGACCAAAATAATTCTGCTCAGTTGTCACCGCGACTTTGAATACGCACAGCAGGGAATTCAACTTGGGGCATCCGGATATCTTTTAAAGACCGCTTTTGAGGACGAAGAACTTGAAGACATGTTAAAGAAGTTCCAGCATGAACTATCTGTCTCCGCTCCCCCCTCTCTAAAAGATGAAGAACGTATGGAAACACTGCTCTTTGCATGGCTGAACGGACATAGCTGTAAATTTCCAGAGGAGCTGGAGAAGCTGCATGGCGGTCAATCTCATGTTAATGGTCAGCCGTTGTTGATATATCTGATTCGAACGGCAGAATGCGGAGCATCTTGGACCGAGCTGCTACAAGAAGCTGAGAAAAATGACCGCAGCATGCGCGAGGGTACGATCATTCCTTATGGAGAAGAATACTACTATTGGATCGTTCCTGATACGCTGCGAGGGTCTGCAGACAGCCTGCTGGTAGAGAGTAAGAGCAAATGCAGTCAGTTGAAGTGGACTCGTAAAGAATCCTTGGTCCACAGCGATGATCTGAAGCAGGCTTTCCAAAACCTTCATAAAGAAGCTGAGCTAGAGAAGCTGTATGGGATATCCGTAAATCATTGGCCAGATCCGATCTGGAAAGCCGTGAATCTACTGTATGCTAATCCCGCAGCTGACTGGTCAGCCAGCGAACTGGCGGAAGAGGTTGGACTGAGCCGCAGTCATTTCTCTATTCTCTTTAAGAAGGCTGTCGGTGATAGCTTCATTGCCTTCCAATATAAACGGAAACTGCGCCTTGCTTATGGTTTATTGCGGGATACACATCTAACTATGCAGGAAATTGCGGAGCGAACAGGACTAGGAGATAGCAAATATTTTAGCAAATGGTTCAAACGCTGTACGGGTCAGACACCGAGTCATTACCGTTCCCAACAAAAAGACGAAGGGTCCCGAACAGATTGACACCTGCTTCAATAATTCGAACAAAATCACAACAACATTCGAATAGATACACGTTTTGAACCGCTTTCATTCGCGTTACGATGAAAGCGGTTCAATTATTATAAACCTCACTGACAGGGAGCTGACAATATGAAAAAAAGAATTTCACACATTGTCCTTGCAACGACGCTGATGGTATCTATACTGTCTGCATGCAGCGGTAACGCTGGAACAGCCAATCCGGAGAACGGCGGTTCGGATCAGACGAAGACGCTTCGTTTTGCAACCTGGGATACGGGAGACGCGCTCAAAATTGAGCAGGATATCGCCAAGAAGTTTGAAGCAGAACATCCCGGTACTAAGGTGCAGGTTGAGGCCTATGCGGACGGATTTGACCAGAAGCTTGCCGCAGGCTTTGGAGCGGGCAACCCGCCAGACGTCATGTACATGTGGGACTTCCCTACTTACCATCAATCTCTTGAACCACTGGATAGCTTCGCAGAAAAAGATAAAGACCTGAAGATAGATGATTTTTACAAAGGATTGTTCAACTACGGAAAAATTGACGATAAGCTATACGGCATTCCCGCAGGCTTCACGACTCGTGTCGTCTATTATAACAAAAAGCTCTTTGATGCTGCGGGTGTCCCTTATCCTAAAGACGGATGGGAATGGAGCGATTTCCAGGATATCGCTAAAAAGCTGACGGATCCATCTAAGAAGCAGTACGGTTTCGGTGCACGTGCCGAGAATGATACGTATGACTTGCAGGGCTTTGTCTGGAGCAACGGTGGCTCCTTTATTTCCCCGGATGGTAGAACCATCGAAGGCTACATGAACAGTAAAGAAACCGCTGAAGCTATCCAAATGTTTGGTGATATGGTGAAGGACGGCACTGCCGTGCTCACAGGTGGTAAAGGCCAGCAAAGCGGTGATGATATCTTTAAAGGCGGTAAGATCGCCATGTGGGAAAGCGGAATCTGGCCGCTCGAATCATTCAAACAAGCGGGAGTTGATGTAGGTACGGTCGAAATTCCGGCTTTTCCAGGCAAACCGGTTAAAGGTGTACTTGCAGAATCTGCCCTGTCTATTGCCAAAGACTCCAAGAACAAAGATCTGGCATGGGAATTCGTTAAATTTTATGTTTCTAATGAATCGATCAAAATGCGTGTTGCTGACCTGCCAGTACGACAAAGTGTTGTAAACGAACTCAAGAAGGATCAAGATCCGCTCTACAAACCTTATTACACCATGCTTGAGCGTTCGGACAATACACCTGCATTTCTACTCAATCCGAAGTGGAATGAAGTGAACCGACAGCTGTCGGCTGCAGTGGAAGCAGTTATGCACGGCAGCAATGCCCAAGAAGCGCTGAATCAGGCGGTTAAGGACAGCGAACGATATTTGAAATAACACTTGTAGAAAGAAGGTTAGGAGATGGCTCAGACCTACCTGCAGAATACATCAGAACCGACAGCTACCCTTAAGGCCTTGAAAAAACGTAGATGGGGTGGGCTTGCACCCTACCTCTTTATCTTCCCTTGGATATTTGGATTTGTTTTCTTCACTTTAGGCCCCCTGCTGTTCTCATTGGTCATTTCATTTTTTGATTGGCCAATCGTCGGTAAGGTAACTTTTATCGGGCTAGACAACTATGTAGAGATGTTTTCGAATGATCCACTTTTTTGGAAATCTTTATTTGTCACACTGAAATTTGCAGCCCTCTTCGTTCCGCTCAATATTATAGTCGCACTCGGACTTGCCATGCTGCTCAACCAAAGGGTTAAAGGAAGCGCCATTTTCCGTACGGCATTTTATCTCCCCTCTGTAATTTCAGGTGTTGCGCTTGCTATGATCTGGTCCTGGGTATACAGCGGAGACTATGGAATTCTGAACTACTTCTTGTCTGTCCTGGGCATTCAGGGACCCGATTGGCTGAATGATACAAACTGGTCGCTTGTTGCAATGGTCGTTGCCAGCCTCTGGGGACAAGGATCGATGATGCTTATTTTCCTAGCTGGACTTAAAGGCATTCCTAAGGACTTGTACGAATCGGCATCAATCGACGGAGCAGGTAAAATCCGAAAGTTCTTGAGTGTAACCATTCCGATGATTACGCCAACAATTCTATTCAATCTCATCACATCAATTATTGCAGCATTTCAGCAGTTAACTCTCGCCCTGCTACTTACGGGAGGCGGGCCAATGAAATCAACCTATTTCTATGCGATGTACATGTATGAGAACGCTTTCAAATACTTTAAGATGGGTTACTCTGCCGCCAACGCCTGGTTTATGTTTCTGATCGTGCTTACCTTGACATTTCTGGTATTCAAATCTTCGGAAGCCTGGGTGTTCTATGAAGGTGAAATGAAAAAGCAGCCGCAGAAGAAACTTAAGGCCAGTACAAGGGGGCGGTCCTGATGAAAAAAATAGTTGCATACACGTTGCTGATTGGGTTCTCACTGCTGTTCATCGCCCCACTGTTCTGGGCGGTAACCACGGCACTGAAATCACCGCAGGAGCTCTATCTGTTTCCTCCCAAATGGATTCCATCCGTCTGGAAATTCAGTAACTTCGCAGAAGCATGGAACATCCAGCCCTTTAATTTATTTTTGAAAAACACGCTGATCGTTACGGTTTTATCCACCCTGGGTCAGCTGATATCCTGTACGCTCGTCGCTTACGGCTTCGCCAGATTCCAGTTCAAGGGTCGTGATTTCCTGTTTCTTGTCGTTCTGGCTACCATGATGATCCCTTGGGAAGTAACGATGATTCCGCAGTATATGGAGTTTAACTATTTGGGTTGGATTAACACACTCAAACCGCTGATTATTCCATCGTGGTTCGGCTCTGCCTATTATATCTTTTTGTTGCGGCAGTTCATTATGACCCTCCCTCGGGAGCTGGATGAAGCAGCGACAATTGACGGCGCTAGTAAAATGACGATTCTACTGCGAATCATCGTACCGCTAATGGGACCTTCGCTGATCCTGGTCTCCGTATTCCAGTTCATGAGTTGTTGGAATGACTATCTGGGGCCTCTCATTTTCCTAAATGATCAGACGAAATATACGTTAACGCTAGGCCTATCTCAATTTAAGGGCATGTACGGTGTTGATATGCAATCCATCATGGCCATCACCTGCTTAATTTCGATTCCGCCACTTGCGATTTTCTTCTTCGCCCAGCGTTACATTGTCGGCGGAATTGCCACGACAGGTATTAAAGGATAGGACACACAGATAGAGGAAAGGAATGACGATCATGACTGTTATGAACATTGAGCGCGACTGGGATAACCTCAGCGTGCTGGAGAGAAACCGTGCGAAGAGTCGCTCCTATTTTATTCCTCATTCCAATAAAGAAAGTGCTCTGAGCTATGACAGAGGAAGCTCTCCATGGTTCAAATCGCTGAACGGTATTTGGAAGTTCCAATTTGCTGAGGGGCCAGATCTGGCCACCCCGGATTTTTATCAAAATGAATATGACACCTCAGGTTGGGATGATATTCGTGTCCCTGGCCACTGGCAGTTGCAAGGCTACGGAAATCCGCATTACACGGATCTCGAGTACCCAATCCCTGTTGATCCTCCTCATGTACCTAATGATAATCCAACGGGCAGCTATATAAGGGAATTTACGCTGCCAGACCATTGGGACGGAAGAGTTGTTTCACTTAAGTTCGACGGTGTAGATAGCGCCTTTCATGTATGGCTGAATGGTTCATTTGTCGGCTACAGCCAAGGCAGCCGCCTGACATCAGAGTTCGATCTGACCCCTTTCCTTCGGGCGGAAGTTAACCGATTGGCGGTCCGGGTATACCAGTGGTCTGACGGTAGTTATTTGGAGGACCAGGATATGTGGTGGATGAGTGGCATTTTCCGGGATGTCTATCTGGTTTCCGAGCCTTCAGCATCCCGTATTACAGATTATCGAATTGTAACGGAGCTAGATACAGAGTTTACCAATGCGGTACTGTCGGTCCGCTTAGATCTGGATGGAGAAGAAGTTCAGGGCAAGGTACAGTTGCAACTGCTGAATAACGTTGGCGAGCAGATCCTGTCTGCTGAGAAGAATCTAAACCATCCTGCAAGTGTCGAGTTCAATCTGCCTGTGGCGAAGCCTTTTTTATGGAATGCTGAAGTTCCTTATTTATATCATCTGATCATTTCAGTGGTTGATTCGAAGAATCAGGTTATAGAAACGATTGCCCAGCGAGTTGGGTTCCGCCGTGTGGAAGTCAAGGATGGACAGTTCTTGGTGAATGGAGTACCGATCCTTCTCAAAGGAGTAAACCGGCATGACCACCATCCAGATACGGGACGAACCGTCACGGTAACCACCATGTTCGAAGATATTCAAATGATGAAGCAGCACAATATCAATGCGGTGCGGACAGCACATTATCCGAACGACCCGCGGTTCTATGATCTGTGTGATGAGTATGGGTTATACGTTATGGAAGAGACGGACCTGGAGACGCACGGCTTTGAGCCGCTGGGTAATATTTCACGGCTTAGCGATGACCCCGCTTGGAAGGATGCTTATGTTGACCGCATCCGCCGTATGGTGGAGCGCGACAAGAATCACCCTTCCGTGATTTTCTGGTCACTTGGCAATGAATCGGGCTTCGGCTGCAATTTCCGTGCGATGTCTGAGTGGTGCAAAGCCAATGATTCCACACGTCTTATCCATTATGAAGAAGACCGTGAAGCGGAAGTATGTGATGTGGTGAGCACGATGTATTCTTCGGTGGAGAAAATGGAAGGATTCGGCCAGCTAACCGATCATCCGAAACCGCATATTCTATGCGAATTTGCCCATGCGATGGGTAATGGACCCGGAGGGTTACGGACGTATTTTGACACCTTTGATGCTTATCGGCGTCTTCAAGGCGGCTTTGTCTGGGAATGGATCGATCATGGGCTTAGCAGAAAATCAATCGATGGCAAGGCTGACTACGCTTACGGTGGAGATTACGGGGATGTACCGAATAACAGTAATTTTGTTATTGACGGACTGGTTCGCCCAGACCGCACCCCCTCTCCGGGACTCATTGAATATAAGAAAATCATCGAACCTGTACGGGTCGAAATGATAGACGCAGGAAAGATTCGCGTAACGAACCGGTATGACTTTGTGACATTAGATCATCTGCAGATTCACTACAGCGTCACGGCTGATGGAAGAACCATAAACAGTGGTGCACTCGTACTTCCTCAGATTGGTCCGGGTGATAGCGCAAACGTATTGATTCCACATTTGAATTTAACAGATCAACAGTCGATTCATCTTGAGCCGGGTACGGAGATGTGGCTGAATGTCGGATTTACGCTGGCAGCAGACTGCGCTTGGGCGGAACAGGGGCATGAGGTGGCTTGGGCGCAGTTTGCACTGCCGAATCATTCCACCTCAGCCGTATCTCCCTCATCCCTGCTGTCTGTAGAGCAGAAGTTGTCAGTTTCCGAAGAAGGGAGAGAGCTAATCCTTACGAATGACAGTTTCCGTATTTCTTTTAATCGTCTACGTGCAGGGTTCACCTCACTTCACCTGAACGGAAAGGAACTCATTCAACATGGACCACGACTGAATTTCTGGCGTGCTCCCATTGATAACGATATGTATGTGCTCCCGGATTGGCGCAAGGCACACCTCGATCGACTGACCGAGCGAATAGATCACTTCCGCTGGAATCGATTGACTGAAACATCTGTGCGTATGACTTGGACTTCACGCATAGCACCTCCTGTCTACGATTGGGGCTTCCGCTGTGAAACGTCCTATACGGTTACTGCAGGCGGACTAATCATTATAGATGTGAAGGGAATGCCGGAAGGAACACCACCTGCTATGCTCCCGAAAATCGGTCTTCAGATGAAAGTTCCCGGTGATATAGATCGCGTGAAATGGTATGGCCGTGGGCCGGGAGAGAGCTATTCGGATAGCCGGGAGGCCGGACGCTTCGGCGTATATCAGAGCAGTGTAGATGGATTGTTCACGTCGTATATTTATCCCCAAGAGAATGGAAATCGGACAGATGTAAGATGGGTTTCGATTGCCGATGGAGCAGGAATCGGTCTGCTGGCGGCAGGAGCGCCAACGCTTGATTTCAGTGCTAGACGTTACACGGATGGTGATCTGGAGAAGGCGCAGCATATGAGCGATTTGGCACCTCGTGATTTCATTACTCTGAATCTGGATTACCGACAGAACGGACTGGGAAGTAATAGCTGCGGCCCAGCACAGTCGCCTGAGAATACAGTTAAACCGGAAGCGTTCCGGTTCCGCATCTTGCTTCAGGCGTATATGGCGGAGGATAGCTCTCCTGAAAGGCTGAGCCGCCGAATGAGTACAGAAGCGATGCAATATGAAATGGAGGAAGATAAAGATGCTTAATACACAGGACGTTTTGAATTTATCTGGCAAGGTAGCCGTCGTTACTGGTGGGGCATCAGGCATTGGGCTGGCCACCGCTGAGCTTCTGGCGAGCTTCGGGGCACATGCTGTCTTGATTGATATTAATGAGGCTGCGGGTAACGAGGCAGTCGCCAGTATCCGTGAACAGGGAGGTCAGGCCAGCTTTTACTGCTGCAACGTGACCTCTGCCGCAGATTGTGAACGCACAGCTTCAGAGATCAAATCGACTCTTGGAGGAATTCATGTCCTGTTCAATAACGCAGGGGTTATTCGCCGCAAAACGGTTACCGAGTTGGATGAAAGAGACTGGGATCTTGTACTAGATGTCTCACTCAAAGGTGTCTTTCTCCTTTCTAAATATGTAATTCCCATTATGGAGTCTAGCGGCGGAGGCAGCATCATTAACACAGGCTCAGGTTGGGGACTGAAAGGTGGAGACCGCGCAGCAGCTTATTGCGCAGCAAAGGCAGGCGTTGTCAATCTGACACGTGCCATGGCTATCGACCATGGAGCGGCGAACATTCGAGTCAACTGTGTATCACCAGGGGATACGGATACACCTCTCCTGCGTGACGAAGCGAAGCAGCTGCAGCAGGATGAGTCAGCATTTCTGGTTGCCTCTGCAGGAGGCAGACCGCTGGAGCGTCTAGGTACACCGCGTGATATCGCGAATGCCGTATTGTTCCTAGCGAGTGATTTATCCTCATGGGTAACAGGCAGTGTTCTCGTTGTTGACGGAGGCGGAATCGCTTAGGACGATAAGAATTACATTTTCCCAACATATGAACGGAGGCGTTAATTGTGGCTGACAACAAAACATATGCCCATCCCTATATCCCAAATACCGTTCCGGAGGTCCGGGACGCGATGCTGAAAGAGATTGGTTTAACGTCTATGGAGCAACTCCACGACGCAATCCCTGACAGCCTGAAGCTGAAGCGGGAGATGGACCTTCCGCCAGCCATGAACGAGTATGAACTGCGCCGACATATTGACGGACTGTTAGCGAAAAACAAGCACAGTGGAGATTATCTTAATTTTCTGGGTGCAGGATGCTGGCAGCATTTCATCCCGGCTGTATGCGATGAGATCAATCAGCGTTCTGAATTCGTGACGGCCTATGCCGGTGAACCTTACGAAGACCATGGTCGGTTCCAGGCCCTATTCGAATATCAGAGCCTGCTTGCCGAGCTCGTGGACATGGATGTCGTGAATGTTCCAACCTTTGACTGGGCTCAGGCGGCTTCCACCGCGATTCGGATGGCGGGGCGTATTACAGGGCGCAAAATCGTGCTGCTCCCGCGTTCCGTAGACCCGGATAAGGCGGCGATTATTCGTAATTACTGTACTCCAGTTATGGATATTCAGTATGTTGACATCGATCAGGTAACAGGACGAATGGATCTGAATGATCTGCGCAGCAAATTAAGTGACGATACGGCGGCGATTTATTTTGAAAATCCCGGTTATCTCGGAATCATTGAGGATCAGGGGGCTGAGATATCTGAACTGGCTCACAAGATAAATGCTGTTTCCATTGTAGGTGTTGATCCCATATCACTTGGAGTTCTGGAGCCTCCGGGCCATTACGGGGCCGATATCATTTGCGGAGATTTACAGCCGCTGGGTATGCATATGAACTTTGGCGGTGGGCAGGCTGGCTTCATTGCAACACGTGATGAGGAAAAATACGTCATGGAATACCCTTCCCGGTTATTTGGCATCGTGCCAACCGAAGTGGAAGGCGAATACGGCTTCGGAGACGTTGCCTATGAACGTACATCATTCGCTCTTCGGGAGAAAGGTAAGGAATCGGTAGGAACCCAGACCGCATTATGGGGCATTACAGCAGGAGTATATCTGGCCCTCCTCGGTCCTGCCGGAATGCAGGAGGTTGGTGGCACTATTATCCAGAAATCGCATTACGCTGCGAAACAGATATCACGAATTCCAGGTGTGTCACTCCGCTTCGAAAATGGCACCTTCTTCAAAGAGTTTGTTGTTGATTTTAATGATACGGGTCTAACCGTTGAGGAGATCAACCAGAGATTAATGGAGTCAGGAATTTTCGGTGGTAAGAATCTGTCATTATCCTACCCATCATGGGGTCAATGTGCACTGTACTGCGTCACGGAAACGCATACCCAGGCCGATTTGGACCGACTCGTCGATACTCTTCGTTCCATTGTCAGCACATCATAACGATCATATAGAGGAGGACTGAATGCCATGAAACGGATTCGCAGAGATCATAAGGTTCGTAATTTTCATCAAGCTAAATGGGATGAGCCCGTTATCTTTGAACTTCACCGGCCCGGAGAGCGGGGTGTCGTTCCACCGGGAACGGAAGCGGCTGTAGCTGCTGAAGTGGGCTCCGCAGAAGACAACATACCGGCATCCATGTGGCGGCGCACTGTTCCCGCTTTGCCTGAAATCGGGCAGGCAAAGGTACTGCGGCATTATCTGAGATTATCCCAGGAAACGTTGGGATCGGATATGAACGTGGAGATTGGTCAGGGAACCTGCACGATGAAATATATTCCACGGATCAACGAAATGCTTATCCGCAATCCACGTATGACCGAGCTTCATCCGCTGCAGGATGTGGATTCTGTTCAGGGGATGCTGGAGATATTCCACAATCTTGATTTGGCAATGCGAGAGATTTCCGGTATGGATGCGTTCTCCTTTCAGCCAAGTAGCGGAACCCAAGCACTTCTGGCTATGGCCTCCATCGTTCGCGCCTATCATGATTCGCGCGGTGAAGGTGAACAACGTGATGAGATCATTACAACGATCTTCTCTCATCCTTCACAAGCTGCTACAGCTGCCGTGAAGGGATATAAGATTATTACGTTGCATCCAGACCAGGATGGATTCCCGGACCTTGAGAAGCTGAAGAACGTTGTCTCCGAGCGGACTGCCGGATTTGTTGTGGCTAACCCAGAGGACACAGGCATCTACAATCATCGTATCCGCGAATTTACGGATGTGGTGCACGAAGCTGGTGGTGTCTGCTACTATGATCAGGCTAACGCCAATGGCCTGCTCGGGATTACACGAGCGAAGGAAGCGGGTTTTGATATGTGCTTTTTCAATCTTCACAAAACCTTTGCTGCGCCCCATATGTGCGGCGGTCCTGCTACGGGCGCTCTCGGTGTGACGGAAGAATTGAAGAATTTCATGCCTGGCCCTTTGGTGGATAAGGAAGATGACGGACGTTATATTTTGAGAGATCAAACGGAAGTCAGCATCGGTAAAGTACGGAGTTTTCACGGTGTAGCCCAAACTGTACTCCGCTCCTACGCCTGGATTATGAGCCTCGGACCGGACGGTCTGAAAGATGTCGCCCAGGTGGCGGTGCTGAATAACAACTATCTATATCATAAAATTGTTCAAATACGTGGAGCGAGTGCCCCGTATGTCCAAGGACGCCGTTTGGAACAGGTACGCTACAGCTGGAAACAGCTCACGGATGAGACTGGAGTGACGACGGAGGATATTACGCGCAGAATGTGTGATTTTGGCTTGCATTACTGGACCTCTCATCACCCGTATATTGTTCCACAGCCGTTCACACTGGAGCCAACGGAATCCTATTCCAAGGAAGATCTCGACGAATATATCCATGCGCTGGAGCATATCTCGAATGAAGCCTATACTCAACCAGATATCGTCAAATCAGCTCCGCATAACAGCACGGTGCATCGCAATGACGAATCCTCTTTGGACGACCCAAAACAATGGTGTATTACCTGGCGTGCATATTTGAAAAAAACACAGCCAGAGCTTCATTAACTGCATTAGCATGTACGCTGTAGCTACTCTTATTGTTCATATAGAGGAGTATTAATATTACTCGTTTTACAAATAGACGATAAAGTAAAGATCCTCAACACGTGTTGAGGGTCTTTTTAATGATTCTATAGCTTTCAGTGGAGTTAAGATAACGATTTATCCCGTCCCCTCTTCCCCATTTATACCGATTTCCTATTCACTCAGCATGGACTGTGTGAATCCGATCCACTCCCGGGTTGCGAAGGATAAATATCGATCCTTCCGCCAAATCATGCCGAGCTGCCACGGAATCACAGGTTCCATCACAGGTATAATGCGCACACGCATATGATCCACCTCACGGCAGATCGTTTCTGGCAGCAATGCCACGCCCAGATTGGCCGCTACCATCGCACTGAGCAGGTCCCACTGGGAGCTTTCATACACCACCCGAGGCTGGAACCCCGCATGCTGACAGGCGGCGATAATCCGGTCATGCAGCGCAAAATCTTCCCGAAACAGCACAAATGCATCATGCTCCAGCTCGCGCAGCGCGACAGACTCTTTGCTCGCAAGCGGGTGTGAAGGATGTACGATCAGATTCAGTTTCTCTTCCACAAAAACAAAGTGGTCCACAAGTTCATCCACAGTAGGCAGAACGGCGACACCAATATCCAGTGCACCACTAATCACATCGGCCTCTACTTTTTTGGCACCGTCCTCGAAGAGCTGAATGGTTACCTGTGGGTAAGCTTTATGAAATTCACCGATAATCATCGGAAAAAAGCTTGAACCTATCATCGGTGGCAAACCAATCCGAAGGTGTCCTTTCTTCAGATTCATCAGGTCGTCCAGCTCGGACGATAAGCTGCGAAATGACTTTTCAATCTCCAGCGCCTGCCGAAAAAAGACATGCCCTGCATCCGTTAACGCTACCTTCTTGCCATAACGATCCAGCAGCGTTACGCCCAATTCGTCTTCCAAGCTTTTGACGGTTTTGCTAATCGTCGGTTGTGTAATGAACAGCACTTCGGCCGCTTTGGTGAAGCTTTGCTGCCGAGCAACTTCCAAAAAATATTGCAAATGGCGGATATCCATCGTCTGATCCCCATCTCTCATAGATAAATGGAATGGTAAACATTCTTAATATGCATTTTACTCATGAAAGAATGCGATGTAAAATTTGTGATATCAAGTGAATCATTTTCATAAACAACTCAAAATCATCACGTTCATTATACAAGGAGGGATTGAAGTGAAGAAATGGGGCCTTGGCATTTTGCAAGTTGCGCTCTTGATGGCCTTTTCACTGCTCATGGACCAGTTGGCCCGTGCTCTCCATCTACCTGTACCAGGTTCCATACTCGGTATGATCGTGCTGTTCATTTTGCTTCAGACCCGGGTCGTGAAGCTGCGCTGGATCGAAATTGGGGCTGCCTGGCTGCTCGGTGAGTTACTGCTATTTTTCATCCCGTCAGCCGTTGGCATTATGAACTACATGCCCATGCTGGAGCAAGACGGACTGCAAATTCTGTTTATTGTTCTGCTTAGCACGTTCCTGGTCATGGCCTGCACAGGCCTTGTTGCCACCCGAATCGCCAAACGAAAGGAGCGTCACACCGGATGATTGGATTCCTCTGTCTCTTGTTAACCGTCGGTATTTACTTGGTCGCCAAACGCATGTATCGCAACCTGCCCAAAGTGTATCTGTCTCCGCTGCTGATTACGCCGCTTCTTGTCGTTGGTGTGCTGCTCGCAACAGGCACGGATTACGCAGCTTACAGCAGTGGCGGTAAATGGCTAAGTCTGCTGCTTCAACCGGCAACGGTGGCCTTTGCCATACCGCTCTATACGTTTTTCCATGTACTCAAAAAACATATTTCCGAGATCGTCTTCAGCGTTATGACGGGTTCCGTCGTGGCGGTCCTCTCTTCTGCCCTGCTCGCCAAGTGGTTGCGCCTGGACTCCGGACTCATTCATAGTCTGATCCCGAGATCGATCACGACCCCTATTGCCATGAATGTATCGGCGACTATTGGAGGCATTCCGGCGGTTACGGCGGTTTTTGTCATCATGACAGGTCTGCTGGGGGCAATAATGGGACCATCCATTGTGAAAATGCTGCGTATTGATGGCGAGATTGCGCGTGGAACGCTGCTTGGAACCGGTGCCCACGGAACAGGCACATCCAAGGCTTTTGAGCTCAGTTCACTGACAGGAACCATCTCCAGTATCTCCATGGTACTGGCCGCATTGTTCACATTAGCGGTTGCACCCGTGCTATCTAAACTTATTTTCCCATAATAGATGGAATTAACCCTATTTCTTGAAATATTATTGTTGTATTAAAGCCCTTTCTTCCTTACAATAAGGACAGGTTTTAATTGTGAATATTGCGGGGGAGATGCGATGAAAAGAACCGGAATGAAGAGATCTCTGGACCGCCTTGGACGAATTGTCCTTCCCAAAGAAATGCGGGATACGATGGAAATCCATATCGGCGATCCGCTCGAGTTTTTCATTGAAGGGAAAGAGTTGATTTTGAGAAAGTATAAATCAACATTGTGTGTGTTTTGCGGTGATGTGGATACGGAAATGTATTTCAAAGAGCAATTCATCTGCCGGACTTGTGCAATTCAATTAAAACACCCGGATGACACTCCCGATTGGTTCGTTCCTCAGAACAAACAGGCTCCTGCACCCGTGGAGCGTCCTGCTACCGAATCCGCCACAGTCTCGTCTCCCACTTGGGTAGAAGGGGCTACAGCTGCCAACCAAGAGTATCCGGACCTGCGGCCGAAGACGGCACGCATGCTGCAACAGATGAAGGAAATTGTTGAACAGAATCCCGGTTTGGCTCAACAGCAAATTGCGGAAAAGCTTGGCATTAGCCAAGGACGCGTCTCCCAACTTAAAAAACTACTATAATAGGAATTTATTCGATTATTTATAATCAGGAGACCTTCCGTTTTAAGAAGTCCCGTTGCAAGAGAACCCTTTGAACTCCGTGGGTTCTTCTTTTTTTTGAGATAAACCACAAAAAAGACGACTACCGCTTAATCACAGTGGTCATCTTTTTCAATATTCTTAACTCCAGCGTTTAACTCTTAGACCTGCACGAGATCCATATCCATTTCTTCTGCTTCCAATTTACGCATCCCCATAATAAGAACGATAATGTTGGCAACCAGCAACACCGCCGGGAAAGGAACAGCTGCGTATTGTCCGTAAATTAGATGACTCCCCACAGCCCCAATCAGAATGAACGTCAATACTCCTGAAGCCAGAATACGAGTACGAGGAATCAACAGACCTACCGCACTGAGCAGCTCTACTACCCCAATGAGATACATCGTCCATGTAGGATAGGAGAACCCTTCGAAAGTCTGCACCATCATCTCTGCTCCACTAACCTTGTTAAAGCCTGCCATTACAAACATACCTGCAAGAACAACCAACGCAATATATCCTAAAATTCTTATGCCTTTGTTCATATGTATAATCCTCCTGAAAATGAATGTCCATATTCATCTGTTGTATAAAAAGCAATCTATGTAAAAGTTACAACGTAACTCTATTTTTAAAATGGGCAGTTTGTACTGCAAAATTGGTATGTGCTGATATTATACATATTAATAATCATTAACTTACTTTTATGAAGTGAGTATATAATAATAACATTATTTATTCAAGTAATTTTTTGACGAATAGTGTATAATACATACAAAAGGTATGTTACAGTACATTTTGTAGTAACATGTTTGACTTCATTGTCCCTTACTTTGGTCAGAGCGGCAGAAAGCCACGCACTTTTATATATACGAATATACGAAGAAATCCATCAATACTTGAATCGAGGTGAACACGTTGAAGCTGAGAAAAGTAAAATCACCAAGTCCCTGTCTCATTACTCAGGCCATGGATATCATCGGTAAGAAATGGGTACTGCTCATCATGTACCAACTGTTATCCGGACCCAAACGATTCACAGAGCTGGAAGCAGAAATGGCGATTAGCGGTCGGTTATTGTCCGAACGTCTGAAGGAGATGGAAATGGAAGGTATCGTAACCCGGCATATGTATCCTGAAATTCCTCCCCGCGTTGAGTATGAATTGACGCCCAAAGGCAGAGCCATCGAACCCGTCATCAATCAGATTTACAACTGGTCCTCAGACTGGTTGAAACAGCAGCAGTCTACTAAGTAGCCAGATTCTGATTCATGTACAACACAAAGACGCCTGAATTGAACTGATCTTTGGATCAGTCCAGATTCAGGCGTCTTTTTCACGCGTTTATATTTCTGGTTACGTCATAAAAGGATTAATGCGAGAGGTGTTTGGATGGCTGAAGCTGTACCGGTAATCCCGAATCTGCCGAAACCAACGCCGCCGTTGTAATTTCCTGTGTACGGCAGGCATCCGCATAATCGGACAATATCCGTGAACGATCTCCGGTACGAAGGGCGTGAATGAACGCTTCATTTTCCCGCTCATAAGGGTTATGCCCTGCGGGAATCTCCAGACCTGCCATCGCATGAGGGGCAGCACTTGGCAGAAGAAGACGTTCAGGTGTCCAGTCCCATACTCCGGCATCCGTGTAGAACTGGAGCCCTGCTCCGCCCTCACCATCTGGCAGCAGGCAGGTGTTGGCAATGCTTGCAATCGCTCCACTCTCCAGCTTAAGCGTTACATTTGCCACATCAGCTACCGTGACATGCTCATGCTTTTCATGCATACTGCGTTGGGCCGCTACAGCGTATACCTCTGTCACTTCACCAGCACAATACCGCAGCAAATCCACGATATGGGTCGTCTGTTCCACAAACTGTCCCCCGGAGCCTTCCTGGCGACGCCACCAAGCGACTCCCGGCATTCCGCCCATCCAGCGTCCAAGCGCCATGCCGACGGTCTGCTCTTTCATCGCTTCTTTCAGTACCTGTGCAGCCTCCTGATAACGGAAATGATAACCTACCGATGTCAACAATCCGGATTTCTGTACCTGATCCAACACCTGACGAGGAATATCCATGCCTGTACTCAACGGTTTTTCCACCAGGAACGGGATACCCCGTCGAATCAATTCAGCTTCAATCGATCCATGAGACATCGGAGGAATACAGATATAGACTGCGTCCAGCTTTTCACCATCCAGCATATGTTCAAGTTCACCGTAGCCAACAGCATCATAGACGGAAGCCATAGCCTCTGCCTTCTCCAACGTTGTTCCGCAGACAGCTGCTACACGAACACCTTCCATTCGTGCCAGAATATCTGCATGTACCTTGCTGAACCAACCTGTTCCAATGATTCCGATCTGTAAAGTCATAGATGTAAACCCCTCTCCTTGTTACACGCTTACATGTTCCATTCGACCCCCAGATGCGAAATCCTGCATTACATTTTGCCCGATGCTTCCAAGAGCAACTGATCCAGTTCATTCGCAAACCGTATCGCTTGTTCCTCCCGCCAATCCAAGTGTTCAGCCATATACTGAATAACCACTGCCTTATACTGGCGGACTTCATCAATGCGGAAAAACAGGTCTCCGGTGCGTCTCACAAAAAAGTCTGCCGGTGTCACAGCCATCTCCTCGTCAATGGCATAACGCAGCATTATCAGCAGCTCCTGTGACATACCATGCAGGTCGGCCTTTGTCCGCGGATCAGGCATCCGCTCGTACAGTGCGTCCACATTGGAACCATACACTCTGGCTAATCGTTCCGCAGTAGATCTGTCGAGTCCAAGTGCTACTCCATCCTTAATCTTGCGTTCAGCATACGCACCAAATGCGGCGGAACCGCCAACATGGCCTCCAGAAATCGGCATCTTTTTCGTAATACATGGTCCAGCGGATCTCCCCGTCTCCTGCTCCAATTGGCGAGCAGTCAGATCAACAACCATCTCTGCCATCTTGCGGTACCCGGTTAATTTTCCCCCGGCAATCGTGATCAACCCCGAAGGGGCTACCCACACTTCATCCTTGCGCGAAATTTCGGAAGGCCCTTTACCCTCCTCATGGATCAGGGGGCGTACTCCAGCCCAACCGGACTCCACGTCCTCAGCTCGGATCCTAACGTCCGGGAACATGCCGTTGACGGCATCGATGACATAATCCCGGTCTGCCTCAGAGATTAACGGATGTGCGGGATCATCTTCGAAGACGGTATCCGTGGTTCCCACATAGGTTTTCCCATCCCGCGGGACAGCAAAGACCATTCGTCCATCCGGTGTATCAAAATATACAGCCTGCCTTAACGGGAAACGCGTACCGTCGAATACCAAATGAATACCTTTCGTCATCTGCAACGTTTTGCCTTGGCGGGACCCATCGATCTTGCGCAGCTCATCCACCCATGGACCGGAAGCATTAATCACCTTGGTTGCCCGCAAATCATAAGATTGACCGCTGATCTGGTCCACAGCCTGAATTCCGGTAATGACCCCATTCTCCTTCAGGAATGCTGCTGCCTTCACATAGTTCACTGCCTGTGCACCGCGCCGCACCGCTTCCTTCATCACTTCAATGGTAAGCCGGGCATCGTCCGTTCGGTATTCCACATAACGTCCACCACCCAGCAGTCCTTCCTTGCGCAGCAAAGGCTCACTGTCTGAGACGGCACCGGCATTTAACATTTGGCGTCGTTCACTACGCTTCACTCCGGCAAGCCGGTCGTACACCATCAGACCAATGGATGTGCTGAAGCGACCAAAGGTACCCGCCGTATAGATGGGGAGAAGCATCGGTTCGGGTGTCGTCACATGTGGCCCATTCTCGTACACCACCGCTCGCTCCCGTCCCACCTCAGCCACCATTTTCACTTCAAACTGCTTCAGATACCGTAGACCGCCATGCACCAGTTTGGTCGAACGACTGGATGTGCCTGCCGCAAAATCCTGCATTTCCACCAGTGCTGTCTTCAATCCGCGGGAAGCTGCATCCAGCGCAATCCCGGCTCCTGTGATTCCCCCACCAATAATCAATATGTCAAAATGTGCATTCGCCATCCGATCCAGATATTCGGTTCGTTTTTCCGCTGAGAACGATGTTGTCATCCCGATTCCTCCCATTGATTACCTTTGTTTTACCCACAAAAGCAAAAAAAAAGACCACGTCATTCGCTTCAGCAATTGCTGAGCGGTACGTGGTCTCTCCCGATCTCCAGACATCATTTTTTTAACTTGTGACTTAATCCTATCACACATTTAAGGCGGCGTGAAGGCCTGAAATGACACATTATTCAAAAAAATTTCAAAAAGTTGTTCTGCCTGCGGATGGAATTTCAAACTGATCCACTAATCATTTATTTTTCCTTATAGTGGGTATATGTTTTCTCTTCTCCAGGAAAATAAACCCTGTAAGTTATGCATCATTTTCCACCAATAAATATCATTTATTGTAGAACTTTATCAAAAAAGTACAAATGCCCATTTGAAATATAATCCACTCATTTGAACACCATCGCTGCCTTCACTGCACGTTGCCACCCTGCATACAGCTCTGTACGCTCTTCTTCAGCCATAACCGGCTGGAAGACACGCTCCGTATTCTCGTGATTCGCCAATTCATCCGCGCTATTCCAATAGCCTACTGCAAGTCCTGCCAGATAAGCCGCACCTAATGCTGTCGTTTCGTTCACATTGGGGCGCTCCACAGGGATATTCAGAATATCACTCTGGAATTGCATCAGAAAATCATTGGCCGCTGCTCCCCCATCTACGCGCAAGGCATTCACCGGAATACCTGAATCGGATTCCATTGCCTCCAGTACATCCTTGGTCTGATACGCCAGTGCTTCCAGGGTTGCACGGATAAAGTGTTCTTTGGTCGTTCCTCTTGTCAAACCAAACACCGCTCCCTTAACCTCACTGTCCCAGTAAGGGCTTCCCAGACCTACAAATGCAGGAACCATATAAACTCCGTCTGTAGAGGGTACACGTGCCGCATAGTCCTCACTGTCTTTTGAGGAACGAAGCATCCGTAAGCCGTCACGCAGCCACTGTACCGCCGAACCTGCGACAAAAATACTGCCTTCCAGCGCATACTCGATTTTTCCATTAATGCCCCATGCAATAGTTGTAATCAGGCCATGGTTGGATTGTACGGGTTGTTCACCGGTATTCATAAGCATGAAACAGCCGGTGCCGTACGTATTTTTCATGCTTCCCTTTGTATAACAGCCCTGACCGAATAATGCCGACTGCTGATCTCCTGCTGCTCCGGCAATTGGAATCCGATGACCAAAGAAATGGTAGTCAACCGTATGTGCGTACACCTCGGATGAACCGCGCACTTCTGGCAGCATCGCTTCGGGAATGTCCAGAATATGCAGCAATTCATCATCCCATTGCAGATCATAGATGTTGTACATTAATGTGCGGGAAGCATTAGATACATCAGTGACATGAGTACCACCGCTCAGCTTCCAGATCAGCCAACTGTCGATCGTACCAAACAGAAGCTCACCCTTCTCTGCACGCTTCCGGGCGCCAGGCACATGATCCAGAACCCATTTCACCTTGGTTCCCGAGAAGTAAGGGTCAATGAGTAAGCCCGTTTTTCGATGAAAAAGATCACCCAATCCCTTCGCCTTTAACTCATCACAAATATCAGCCGTTTGTCTGGACTGCCAGACTACTGCATTATAGATGGGACGGCCCGTTTCTTTGTCCCATACCACAACCGTTTCCCTCTGGTTCGTAATGCCGATGCCGGCAATCTGGACCGGCTTAATTCCACTTTCGGCCAGACATGAAGCCATCACTGCCAGAATGGAGCTCCAAATTTCATTGGCGTTCTGCTCCACCCAGCCCGGCTTGGGAAAGTACTGCGGAAATTCCTGCTGTGCAATATGCACAATCTCACCGCTCCGGTTAAACAGAATAGCCCGGGAGCTCGTCGTCCCCTGATCTAGGGCCAGTATATATTTTTCCATACAGACAACCTCCTGTTGTGGGATTACTGCTTATATTCTGTATGCGATTTCTTGTAGTGCCGAATCAGGTCCATGTTGGAAGTGGTTACTGCGGTAGCTCCGGCTTCCAGCGCCAGTTCAACCTCTTCCGTTGAGCGGATCAACCCACCTGCAATAATGGGTATACCTGTCCGTATGGATACTTCTGCAATAATATGCGGGATAACACCGGGCAGTACTTCAATATAGTCCGGTTGGGTCTTGGACAGCAAAAGATAACTTTTCTCCAGCGCATTTGTATCCAGCAGAAAAACACGCTGAATGGCTGTAATCCCTTTCTGTTTCGCCTTCTGAATTACACTGGCTCGCGTCGAAATCAGTCCTGCCGGACGAATATGCTGGCATAAATACTCTGCGGCATATTCATCGTTCTTCAGCCCCTGCACCAGATCGGCATGCAGAACTATTTTTTTGCCACGTCGCCGTGCTTCTTCCAGAAGACTATGAAGCTGCGCAATATGCGTATCCAGCATAACCCCATAGGTGTATGGGCCTTCAATCATTGCTTCAAACTGCTTCATGCTCTTGGCAGCCGGTAACACATACTGTCCCTCAAATGGCACCTTCGTTCCTCCCGCATAAATCAGATGCCTATATTGTATAGTTCGTATGGTATGAACGGCAAGCAAAGTCAGGACCGTCAGATTAATTCTTGGCGTGAGACGGGGCCATTCCATTCCCTAAACTCAAAAAAGCTGTTCATGTTTACCCCAGAAGGAGCATACACAAACAGCTTAAATTGTCCTGTCTATTGGACAGTATGGCAAACAGGCGTTATGCCAAAATCATATTGAACGATCGATCGGGATCGGGATCAACCTTTTAGGCTTGGGCGTGTGGAAGCAAGGTCTCTTCACCAGCCCATGCATCATTTTCTGCCAAGTGACCCGAACGGCTCACTTTGGTCTGCAAATATTTTTCGTTAAAGGACGAACGATCTCCCCACAGTGGCACACGTCCACCCACATTCAGTCCCGCTTCCTGCAAAGCAGCGAGCTTGCGTGGATTGTTGGTGATCAATGTTACGGGAGCTGTACGAAGTGCCCGCAATACGGCAATGGCATCATCATAATTACGAGCATCGTCTGTAAATCCAAGCTGCAGGTTAGCATCAACGGTATCCAGACCTTCCTCTTGCAACAGGTATGCCATCGCTTTGCTGAACAGACCGATGCCACGGCCCTCATGGTTTGCCAGATAGAAGAGTGCGCCTGCTCCATGGGCAGCAATCATCTTCATCGATTGCTCCAGTTGGAAGCCGCAGTCACAACGTTTGCTGCCAAAGATATCGCCCGTATGACAGATGCTGTGCATCCGAATCAACGCTTCCTGTGCTTCGGCAAACTCACCGTACACCAATACGCTGGATTGCTGACGTTCAGCCAGTTCGGCGGTAGCGAGAGATTCAATCAGCTCGCGGCTTTCCATAGCTTTCTCAGAATTCATCCAGCTGTACCACTGGAAGGTATGTGTCTCTCCATCGAGATTCACCGGAAGTTTAATCGGTCCAACGAGGTGAATGAATTCTTTTCCACTCGGAAAAGTCTGAATTTTGGGGGCAAGCAGTTGAATAATATGTGAATTAATCATTAGTAATTTCCTCCTGTTAAACCATCTTGGTTATGAATTGATTCGCATCCAGACGTAAAATGGATCACTGGATTGCATATCATACGTATCTATATTATTGTCATCATCATTAGTTACTTTATGTAAGCAAGTTTAAAATAAAAATTATATTGTGTCAAGTAACTTTTGTTTCTAAAGTAACTAATAAATTTATGATACGTAACCGACACAAATTTGTGTTTCATTTCAGGAATATTGGGTATGAGTTTATAAACTGCTCATACACTTATGTTGTAGTCCATCGCACTTCATGCCTCGAACTTAACGATGAGGGGGTTATCACATGATCCGCCGGAAAAGAACATGCTGGACAGCCATTCTGCTAGTCTGTGTCATGCTGGTGAGCGGATGCTCCATATGGCCGGGACAGAACGATTCATCGAGCAACAAAAAGGTAGCGCTTACATTGTGGTACTGGAACCGTTCCATCGATGATAAGCTGATTGCCAAGGCCAAGGAAAAGTTCCCCAATATTGAACTGACCGCCCAGAAAATCGGTGGTGATTTCAAGGCAAAACTCAAAACGACACTCGCTGCGCGCTCAGGTGAGCCCGACATTGTCGCATTGAACGATTGGATCATGGAGCTCTTTCCCAGCGAGGACCGTTTCTATAATCTGTATGATCTCGGCGCAGGTGACGTCGAAGACCAATATCTGGATTGGAAATGGAAGCAAGGCGTTACACCGGGTGGACAAATGATCGGCTTCCCTATGGATACGGGACCGACAGCCCTCTTCTACCGTGCAGATCTATTTAAAGAGGCCGGATTGCCTTCCGAGCCTGAAGAAGTGGCTCGTCAGATCAACAACTGGGATGCCTATTCTGCTGCAGGAGAAAAGATCAAGGAAAAGTTCGGAGGCAAGGTATTTCTAACCGACAATATTGGAACCGTTTACAATCAAGTGTTATCGCAAGGAACCGAACGGTATTTCCGTCCTGACGGCTCGTTTATCGGCATGGATTCTCCACTCGTCAAGCAGAGCTGGGATACCGCCGTATCCTTCAAGCAAAAAGGGCTGCTCGCTAATGCAGACGGCTGGACCCCTGGCTGGAACGCAGCGATGAATAATGGTGAGATCGCTTCCTTTGTGGGAGCCGTCTGGATGAAGCAGGTACTGCAGGAAGCCGCGCCGGATACCTCTGGCAAGTGGCGAGTCACTCGCGCTCCTGGTGGAGACGGCAATAACGGTGGATCATTCCTGTCCATTTTGAAGTCAAGCAAACATCCAAAAGAAGCGTTCGAAGTCATCCAGTGGCTGCAAAGCCCGGATAACCAGCTTGAACAATATAAGACGTTGAACCTGTTTCCTTCGGCACCTGGTGTGTTCGATACACCGGCGATGAAAGAAGAAGAACCCTTCTTCGGCGGACAGGCAACAGGGCCTGTATTTGCCGAATCGGCACAGCATGTGCCCGAGGCTTTCTTTGGTGAACGATACCCTTCGGTGCACAACATCATTACTCGGCGGCTGAATGATATTGCGAAGCAAAATGCCAACCCGGAGCAGGTCTGGCCTGATACGGTTCACCGTGTTGAGCGGGAGTTACAGCGTTAATTCAGACACTCTAATGAGATGGCAATCCGCAAAGGAGGAATTCATATGGCTGTAACCGAACCTCGCCTCACTCCGGATCCGGGGAAGGTAAGTCCGGATTTGGATCGGCAGAAATCACTCTTGTCCCGGATGTGGGAACATCGTGCACTCTATGTGGCGATCTCCCCGTTTTACATTCTGTTTGCCGTGTTTGGACTGTTTCCAATCGGTTTTTCCTTATATCTGGCCTTTCACAAATGGGATGGCATTGGTGTGATGACCTATAACGGACTAAACAACTTTAAATATATGCTGACCGATGCTGAATTCTGGCAAGCGGTGGGCAACACGTTCATGATCTGGATTTATTCCACCATCCCGATGTTGTTCTTTGCCCTAATCATTGCGTTTCTGCTGCATGCACCTTTTGTGAAGTTCCGTACTCTGTTTCGGGTAGGGTATTTCTTGCCGAACGTGACGTCCATCGTGGCCGTCGCCATTATCTTCGGTGCCCTATTTGCCAACAACTACGGGTTTCTCAACTATTTGCTCCAGTCCGTCGGGCTTCCAGTGGTGGAGTGGCTGAACGCGCCATGGGGCATCAAAGTGGCAATCTCCTCCATGGTGGTCTGGCGCTGGACAGGATACAACGCAGTCATCTATCTGGCCGGACTTCAGAGCATCCCGCAGACATTGTACGAGGCTGCCAAGATTGACGGGGCATCCGGGATACAGTCTTTTTTCCGAATTACGATTCCAATGCTGCGTCCCGTCATTCTGTTCACTGTGATCACATCAACAATCGGCGGCATGCAGCTATTTACCGAGCCACAAATTCTCGTGGGTAACGATGGCGGCGCAGGCGCAGCCGGGATGACCATTGTACTGTACCTTTACCGCGAATCTTTCATTAATAACTACTTCGGCTACGGTGCTGCGGTTGGTTGGGGCATGTTCCTCATTATCGCCCTGTTCTCGATTGTGAACTGGAAGCTCGTTCAAGGCAAGTCATCCTGATGTGACAAGGGGGGAGCGCTCATGACGTCCAAATCTTTCAAATCGCTGGTGTTGTATATCGGTCTTATCGGGGGCATGCTCATTTCCATGTTCCCGTTCTATTGGCTGATTGTAATGTCTACCCGGACGACGTCCGACATTTATAAGTTCCCACCTCAGCTCTGGTTCGGTGGCGAACTGTGGAACAATATCAGTCGGGTGCTTCAGCAGATTGATTTCTGGGGCGCATTCATGAATACGTTGTTTGTATCGGGCTTGGTGACGGTACTGGTACTGTTTTTTGATTCACTGGCAGGGTTTGCGTTTGCGAAGTTTGAATTCCCGGGTAAAAAATGGCTCTTCGTCCTGCTGCTCGCCACCATGATGGTACCTTCCCAGCTGTCGCTGGTCCCTTCCTTCGTGCTCATGGCCACGTTCGGATGGGTCGGTTCCTTCAAAGCCCTCATTATTCCGGGCATGGTGAACGCCTTCGGCATCTTCTGGATTCGCCAATATGCCACGGAGTCCATACCGAATGACCTGCTGGACGCCGGGCGAATCGATGGCTGTAATTTTTTCCGGCTCTATTGGAATGTAGCGTTGCCCATTCTGCGGCCTGCGTTTGCTTTCCTCGGTGCGTTCACATTTATTGGCGTATGGAATGATTATCTCTGGCCCCTGATCGTCCTGACGGATGCACGAAAGTATACACTGCAGATTGCGTTGTCTCAATTAAACGGACTGTACAATACGGATTACGCGATGGTTATCGCGGGTACACTGCTGGCTGTTATTCCGCTGATCGTGATGTTCCTGTTCATCAGCCGCCAGTTTATCTCCGATATTGCCGCAGGAGCTGTAAAGGATTAGGGATAGCGCATTTTGATCCATCCCTCAAGTCTGATATTCTTATCTATAGATAAATACCAGATGCCATATAAGTTGGATGAATAAACAGCATTCATTTAACTTATATATTCAAGAAAGAGGGATGACAAAATGGCTTCTTCACCCTATATGATCGGCGTAGATATCGGCACCACCTCCACCAAGGCCGTCCTGTTCGAAGAGAACGGAACCATTGTGGCTCAAGGCGGTGCCGATTACCCGCTGTATACCCCTACTCCTGCGATTGCAGAGCAGGATGCAGAAGATATTTTCAAAGCGGTAGTAGACTCGGTTAAACAAGCGACCTCCAAGGCCGGCATCAAACCGGATGAAATCCTGTTTGTATCGTTCAGTTCAGCCATGCACAGCATTCTGCCTGTTGATGAACACGGCAAACCACTGATGCGGGCGATGACTTGGGCAGACAATCGCAGTGCCGAGTGGACAGAAGCACTCAAAACCGAAATGAACGGTCACGAAATCTATTTGAGAACCGGTACACCGATTCATCCGATGTCACCTCTGACCAAAATCATGTGGCTAACCAGAGATCAACCGGAACTGTTCAAACAGACGCACAAATTTATTTCAATGAAAGAATACGTATTTTATAAATTGTTCTCCGAGTATGTAATTGACCACTCCATGGCCTCTGCCACAGGGATGATGAATCTCGAAAAGCTCGACTGGGACGAGGAAGCTCTCCATGTCGCAGGCATCACTCCGGATCACCTGTCCCGCCTCGTGCCGACGACACATGTACTTAAGAAAGGCTTGAATCCTGAGTATGCCAAGGAGATGGGTATTGCAGATTCGACACCATTTGTCATCGGGGCAAGTGACGGCGTGCTCTCCAATCTGGGCGTTAACGCCATTGATCCAGGCGTCGTAGCGGTTACCATCGGGACCAGCGGAGCGATTCGTACCGTTGTGGACAAGCCGGTCACCGATCCGAAAGGGCGTTTCTTCTGTTATGCGCTCACTGAGGATGCGTGGGTGATTGGCGGTCCGGTCAACAATGGCGGGGTTATATTCCGTTGGATTCGGGATGAGTTTGCGGCATCCGAGGTAGAGACAGCGAAACGACTCGGAATTGATCCGTATGAAGTATTAACCCGTGTCGCCGAAAATGTACCTCCAGGCTCGGAAGGCCTGCTGTTCCATCCGTACATGACGGGTGAGCGGGCCCCACTCTGGAATCCGAATGCACGTGGTTCATTCTTCGGCCTGACACTGCATCATAAGAAGGAGCATATGATTCGCGCTGCTCTTGAAGGTGTCTTGTTTAACCTGTACACCGTCATGCTGGCGATTGAAGAGAAAATCGGGCGTCCCAAAAAGATTCAGGCGACAGGCGGTTTCGCCCGCTCTGAGCTGTGGCGCCAGATGATGGCAGATATCTTTGACCAGGATGTCATCATTCCCGAGAGTATCGAGAGCTCCTGCCTTGGGGCAGCCGTGTTGGGGCTTTATGCTCTTGGCCGCATCGATTCCCTCAGCGCTGTCTCCGGCATGATTGGATCGACCCATCGGCATCAGCCAGACCCAGATAGCGTTCGCATCTATCGTGAACTGCTGCCGATCTTCATCCGCATCTCCCGCAAGTTTGAAGAAGAGTATGCCGATATCGCTGCTTTTCAGAATAAAACGATGCAGAAGTGACTTGCTACGGCAACGAATCGCTGCACGTTAAAGAGGGTCATCCCACTATGTCTATGACATATGGGTGGCCCTTCTTTAATGTACTTTTTTTGTTACAAATACCCCAAGTACCATAGATGCATTGCCCACCACACCATCAGCAATGGTGACATGATATACAAGATAGATAATGAAGTATCTCAATAAGAAGAACCAGAAAAGAATGTATGCATCCATATGCTAATTATTGCAATCATCCATTATATTTGCTGAATGCATCCTTATCTGCCTGCACATTTTCCAAATATACAATCTTCCCCACCTCATTTACACGAGCGATATCGATGCCTGTTTTGGCATACACCGTTCCGTCCGCAGCTTGTCCGCATACCGCCCAGTTTGTTTGATAGCTACCGTCCGGCTGAAGCTTCCATTGGTCCCACATATGTTTCACATCGCTATTGTATTCATAGAAAGCTTTCATAAAACCATCGAATCCTGTTCTGCTGGTTCCATTAAGCACAATCTCTGCATCCGGTGTAAACAGGGACAATAGATCCTGCATCGCGCGTTCGTCAGTACGGGAAGCGTCAAATAGACGGAAATAGTTGTTTAACAAGGTAGTCATGGGTATTCCTCCTGAGGTATATAAGCCGATTTCGATTTAAGTTCGAAAAATTTCAAACTAACTGAGATGAAATGTAACATACTTTCTGCATCAATAACAACCCTCAGTTCGAAAAAATTCAAACATTGAAAGAGCTTGTCGAATATGCTACCGTCATAGATATGAAAACTCCAACGATACCTATGGCTTCGGAATTGAATCTGACCACGGTTTGCAACGCACTCGGTGATCCGGTACGGATGAAAATTGCACACTGTCTGGCCAGCTCTGGCGAGAAAAACTGTTCCGCCTTCGAAGTAGACCATATTTCCAAATCAACGTTGTCTCATCACATCAAAATCTTACGTGAAGCAGGCCTTATCCGGCCTCGCATTGAAGGTAAGCAGCACTTCTATTCTCTGCGAAAAGAAGACTTGAACTCCCGTTTTCCAGGTCTTGTTGAACTGATTCTGAATACAACCAAGGAATATGTACATTAAGGAAAACGAAGCTTAATCATGCGATCCATCATCTTATCGATTGTATAAAGGAGGTTTATTTCTTGGATAAAAAAGCAGCAAAAATCCTGCTAGGCACCTTTTGGGGAAGCGGCGGCTGGAAAACAATATCTGCTCCCTTATCAGGGGATGACTTTGAATATGCCAAAAGCAGAGGTGTCATGTTCGATCCACTGACCATTACCCATGATGAGATCGTCGCGCGTTTGCATGAGATTCATCAGGACAACTCTATCAAGCGACGGGTAGTATCAGCATTTTTACACAGTTTATCTACCAAAAAAGGTTATCTGCGCAGCGCCCTTTCCAGCTGGGCTTTAACATCGCAGCTGCCTTTGCATAACTATGAGGAACGCCGAGCACTGCATGCCAACACCAGCTCCTGTGGGGATTGTAACTTCCTGCGCCTGCAATCGGACAATACGTACACGGACGTCGATCTGAACGTATTGAACTTTGAACGGGTTAAATGGGGCGGGGTCCGCCACAACAACCTGTTATACTGCCTGATGGATCTGGATCTACTGCTGGCTAGCAAGGAAGCCATCTATGAAGTGACTGACGCAGACATCGCTATACTTGTGAGCATGCTTGAAGCAGCGCAAACCTGCGAGCCTCACGACAGCGCACGCGGGTTGGAGAAACGCTGGAAAGGCTTATTTCCTTCGAGCAAACAGGAACGCGACGCCATCCTCGAAATCTGGGGTGCATCCGGTCTGCTTGTGCCGCAGGATACGCCACGAAAAAGCAGAGGCGGGTACAGCGACTTCCACTTTGCTGCAACCTGGCAGGGCGATGATGGTTATAGCGCAGATGCGGCGATTTCCCTCTTTGGCTCCTATCTGCCCCAGACTCTAAGCTAAATTTGGTTCTCATACAAGTTTGAATGAAGCTTAGGTTACAATAATGACATCGACAGATTTCCTGTTTAGCTCGTATAATAGGGGGAAATTGGTAGATAGGAGTGAATCAAGCGAATTTATGGTATACATACCGGCTTTTATGCTGTCTTTTGCTGTCGTGGTTCTGCTTATTCCGCCGCTTGGTCGACTGGCACATCGGCTCGATTTTGTGGACAAGCCCCGAGAAGATGTGGAGCGTAAGCTGCACAGGCAGCCCATTCCACTGACGGCGAGTTACGCGATATTTACTGGATTCTTCCTGACATACATTGTTCTTACGAAAGAAATTTCTTGGGAAACGGCGGCCCTGGTCGCCGGCGGAATGCTTCTATTAACGATTGGTACAGTCGATGACTGGTACAAAACGAAAGGCAAAGACTTCCCTGCCCTGCCTAAAATGATCATTCAAGTCTCGGCGGCAGTACTCGTTTTTGCTTCCGGCATTGCGTTCACAGGATTTGTGAATCCCTTCAACTCCGAATACATTATGCTTCCGATCTGGCTGCAATTCATTTTGACGATCCTGTGGATCTTCGGTGTAACGACAGTCATTAACTTCACGGATGGCATGGACGGACTGGCAGGTGGTTTGTCCGCCATCTCAGCCATTACACTGTTTATCGTTGCAATAACCAAAGGCCAAACCGATTCTGCCCTCATGGCCATTACGCTGGTGGGTGTAACCCTTGGTTATCTGAAATATAACAAAGCTCCAGCCAAAGTGTTTATGGGAGATGCAGGGGCTACGTTTCTCGGCTTTATCCTGGCGGTAATCGCCCTGGACGGTGCATTCAAACAAGCGACCATGTTGTCCATCTTCATCCCGATTCTGGCACTCGGCGTGCCGATCTTCGACAACATTTTTGTGGTCATCAAACGTTTCATTCAAGGCAAAGCCATCTATCAAGCAGATGCAAGTCAAGCTCACTATCGCTTGCTGCGTGCAGGTCTGAATCACAATCAGGTGGTTGGCGTCCTGTATCTTATCAGTACCTGCCTTTGCCTCTCGTCCATTATTTTGATGCTGGTGGAGATGTAATATTAGTAACAAACGTTTCAACAAAAGGTGTAAAAAAAAGAGACGAGCCCACTGATCCTGTGGCTCGTCTCTTTGCTATGTCGCTGATGAATTGAACTAACATTTAAGAGGGTAACAGCTACAATGTCGTGCACAAGCCTCTGCAAACGCCCCATACCCTGCCTGCACCTGCACCTTATATTCGCTCTTATCTTGAGGCTACAGGTGGTAGCGGGACCGCAGGTTGCTGCCCATCTGCCCAACCCGGTCGATCAAGTTCAACGAGACGGCGATAACGCTCTTCCCGGGCTAGCAATTGTTCGTGAGAACCCTGCATGGTGATCTGTCCATTTTCCATAAAAATAAGTTCGTCCATCCGTTCTGCTCCCATCAGGTGATGGGTAACCCAGATCATCGTTTTGCCCTGCATGCTGTCCAGAACGGTTCGCATAAGCGCTCGTTCCGTCACAGCATCCAGACCTACCGTTGGTTCATCGAAAATAACGACAGGCGTTTCGCGAAGCAGTACCCGGGCCAAGGCAATTCGCTGCCTTTCTCCACCGGAAAAACGAAGACCTGTCTCCAGCATCGGGGTATGATAACCCTGTGGCAAAGATTCAATGAGATCGGATAAACCTACTTGCGCAGCCACTCGCTGGATTTCTTCGTCTGTTGCATGCGGACGGCCGATTCGCAGATTGTTGGCTACCGTTGTATCAAATAGATGTGGACTTTGGTTCAGCACCGCAATGACATCCGTTATATTTTCGCCCACCGTTTGTACCGGAAGATCATTGATGAATACGTTCCCGACGGATGGGAGCAATGCTCCCTGAATGAGCTTCAGAAGGGTTGATTTCCCACCGCCACTGCGACCGAGAATAGCCAAACGTTTACCCTGAGGTAGATGAAGGGATACCTCCTGCACCGCACAAGGAGCATCTGGCGTATAACGATAACTCACCTGATCGATCTGAATGTCAGCTCGTAGCCTGGGCGGAATGCGTAAGCGGATGCGTCGATCCGAAGCTCTTTCCGTGCGATTCAGGGAATCCAGCTGCTCTCCAGCTACCAGGTTACTACCTGATACACCTAAAGTCATATCCGCTTTGGCTCCGGCTGCTGCATTCGCCCCTTCGGTTCCACACTGTTCTGGCTTATGCTCTTCACCTTCCAAGTGCTGCAAGCGTTCCAGCGATTCACGATACTGCGGGATATGCTCCACCGCATCTCCTACGGGCAGCAGTGCTTCCGTAAGTGGAAACAACACCAGCACAAATGCAGCAATCATAACCGCAGGCAGCTGTCCAGCAGAAGCCGCACTTCCCGCCCATAAGGTCACGGATACTACCATTAGTCCGATCACACATTGGGCAACCAGATCACGCCAGCGCGTCCATTGCCGCAAGCGGAGGCGAATCATATCTGCCTGGCCTTCAGTCTCTTCCTGCCGACGCACAAATTCTTCAGCTCGTCCACTTGCTATCCAATCTCCGAGGCCAAGCACACCATCGGTCAGACGAGTGTACAACTTGGCGTTTTCCCGCTTCAGCCGCACTCGCAACTTCCAAGTCACTCGGAGGGAAATGGCTGGCAGCACGGCAACCAGAAACAGCATATACAACCCCATCCACATTACAAAACCCAGATCAACGCTGCCAAAGGCCACAACAGCTCCACCGTACATCATGAGCGCCGTAACCGCCGGAAATACTGTACGCAGGTAAATATCCTGCAGTCGTTCTACATCCTCTGCAAGAGCAGCAAGTACGTCTCCCGTCTGCATACGAGAGCGCAGGAACAGTGCCTGCGGCTCCAAAATCCGATACAGCTTCACGCGCTGATCCGCGAGTATACGCAAAACCGCATCATGACCCGCCAGACGTTCGACATACCGGAATACGGCACGGAAAATCCCAAATGCACGAACACCCACGATAGGTACATATACCATCAAAATATTTTCAGGACGGAGCGCTGACTTGGAGATCAGAAACCCGGAGGTGAAGAGCAGCAGCACAGCACACAATGTAGCACATATCCCCAGCGCAATGACTGCAAAGAGTCTCCAGCGGTACTGTGCCACGTACGGAGTGATCCAGCTATTCTTTTTGCCCCCGCTCCGAGCTGTTTCTGTCAGCTCATAACCGGCTTTCATCTTACACCGCCTCCATCTGGGCCTGAATCATCTGGTAATATACGCCTTGTCGGGCCAATAATTCCTCATGTGTTCCTGTCTCTGCAACCGTGCCGCCATCCATCACGATAATGCGATCCATATGCGGCATCCAATGCAGTCGATGTGTTGCCAGAAACACCAGCTTACCCTCAAACAGCGGTAACATGGTCTGTTTCAGTTCATACTCGGTCTCCACATCCAGATGCGCAGTCGGCTCATCCAGCAGTAGGATCGGGCGCGCACTAAGCAGAGCTCTCGCCAAGGCCACCCGCTGTTCCTGCCCGCCGCTGAGCTGCCTTCCCCCAGCCCCAATCGGTTCCTGCAACCCATTCGCCAAGGAGGAGGCAAGCTTATGCAGACCTGCTGTGTGAATGGCGTCAGCCACCTCCGCATCCGAAGCTTCAGGCATATAGAACCGAACATTATCCGCCAAGCTGCCACTGAAAATAGTTGGATGTTGCGGAATCGCCGCCGTTTGTTTTCTCCAATCTTCCATCATCTCTGGAGATAGGGGCTGGCCGTTATATAAGATCTGACCTGAAGTAAGCTGCTGGAAACCTGCCAGCACATCAATGAGGGTTGATTTCCCTGCTCCGCTCGCTCCGATAATCCCTACTTTACCAAGACCAGAAACCTGAAACGTCACATCATTCAGCGAACATGGCCCGTCTTCCTGATGCCGTACCTGTACGTTAGTGAGCGCCAGTCTGCTTGTCGCCTCCCAAGAGGGTTTGGATGAGAAAGCAGCCACGCCACTTCGGGCATCCACCTCACGTAAAACCACCCGTATGGTGGATGGAGCCACACCGCTTAGGCCAGAAGAAAGCTCACAAGAAGAGGATTCTCCGTTCTTTTCTGACACACCATGCAGAACAGCACTTGTGTATGCTTCCTTTTGCTTACGTTCGGCCATTTTCCCTCGTTCAATCATCTGGCTGATCGCTTCCCCGGCCTCTTTGCCGTCCAGTGTAGCGTGGTAATCTGCGCCTACCATTCGTACAGGCAGGAAGTATTCCGGTGCGAGAATGAGTACGGTCAGCGCTGGTCCAAGCAGCATATGTCCTTCCGTCAGGCGCAGCCCCAATTCAACCGCTACCGAAGCCACCGACAGCATGGTGAAGAAATCAAGTGCGAAGGAGGACAGAAAAGCCATACGCAGCGTAGACATCGTAGCCTTGCGATAACGTTGACTGACCCGAATGATCGTTTCCCCATGCTTACCGCTTTGTCCCAGTGTTTTGAGTGTTTCCAGCCCACGGAGCGTATCTACAAAATGGTTGGCCAGCGCTTTGTACGACTTGAACTGTCCATCGATCTTGCGTTGTGCAGCCAACCCCACCAAAATCATAAACACAATCAGGATCGGCAGCGTCAGTGTCAAAATAACCCCGGACATCATATCCAGCTTGAAGACATAGAACAGAATAACGATTGGCGTGAACCCCATCCCCAGCATTCGGGGAATAAACAGTTCAAGATACGTCTTATACTGGGCTGTTCCTTCGCGTGCCAAGGTTACTAGGTGCCCTGTTCCTTCCGTTTTGGCAAAACGCGGCCCCAGCCGGAACCACTGCTGCACCATCTGTCTACGCAGATCGTTTCCTGTCTTCTCCGCGTACCGCGAAGCGATGAGCTGCAACCAGAATGACAGGGCATAGCGGGCGGCAAAAGCGGCCAGGAACAACAGCAGTACCGGGTACTGCTCCGTTACGGGTGAACCTTGAAACAATGCCGTAATCGCCTGTGCCAGCCATTTCGCCTGCATGATAATCGTCATCGCCTGTAACAGTACTAGCGCTGAGGCCAGCGCCAGTACTGGCCGGATGCCCGGCAGCTTCAGCAGCCCCCGTCCCATATCAGTACTCCAGGTGATGCTGATCGTTCAGACGTTTGCGGAAAATGTAATAACTCCAGATCTGATAGCCGAGTACAAACGGAAGCAGCGTACAAGCCACAATCGTCATCACTTTCAGCGAATATGCACCGGATGAAGCATTATAGACTGTCAGGTCAAACGCCGAACCCATTGAACTCACCATGACCCTTGGGAACAGACCGATAAATACAGAGGCAAACGCGATTGCAATCACGGCTCCCGTCATACCGAAGGCCCAGGCTTCACGTTTCTGACGCACAAAGTAAGCGGCCAGCCCCAATGAAGCAGCGCCGAGGACAACCATAATCCAGAGAGCCCAGCCGCGTACGGCAAACACATCGGTCATGAAGTATGTCATCACAGCGTAGATCGCGAGGATCGCGGCCAGCGGCAGCATCAGTTTTTTGGCCATATTCAGGGCACGTTCTCTAAGATCTCCGACGGTCCGCAAGGAAGCAAACAGCAGACCATGCACCAGACACAACAACGTTACGCTCAACCCACCTACCACCGTATACGGATTGACGATGTCCAGGAAGCTGGGACGAAGCTGCATCTGCGCATCAATAGGCAGGCCTTTCATCAAGGTAGCGAAAACAACGCCGAACAAGAATGGTAGTAACGCACTGGAGACTACAATGATGATGTCCCATGTTTTGCGCCAGCGTTCATGTCTCATTTTGCTGCGGAATTCAAAGGCAACTCCGCGTCCGATCAAGGCCAGCAGCACGACGACCAGCGGTAGATAAAACCCGCTAAACAGCGTGGCATACCAGTGCGGGAAGGCTGCAAACATTGCACCCCCTGCCGTAATCAGCCATACTTCATTGCCATCCCAGAACGGACCGATCGAGTTGATCAGGGTACGACGTTCACGATCCGTTTTTCCAATCATTGCAGTAGACATGCCCACACCAAAATCAAAACCTTCCAGAAAGAAAAAACCAACAAACAAGACGGCAATCAGCAAAAACCACAACTCACTTAGTGACAACAGAATAACCCCCATCCACGCCGAACGGATCGGCCGATTCATCATGCTCCTCCGGCTTTTCGACTGCATATGGCCCTGCCTTGATTTCACGAACGAACAGGTAGACCATCACAATGCCGAGAACCGTATACGCTGCTGTAAAAGCAATGGTGGAGAACAAAATCTGGCCTGCGCTTACGTTCGGAGATACCCCGGCTGCGGTTGTCATATAACCAAATACTGTCCACGGCTGCCTTCCCACCTCAGTCATAATCCAACCCGACGTATTGGCGATAAACGGAAGGGAAATGGCAAACACCATCAAGCGCATAAACCATTTTCCTGCCCCCTCCAACTTGCGGCGCATCGCCAGATAGGTACCGTATAAAGCAAGCAGAATCATCAAGCCACCCGCAGCAATCATGATGCGGAAGCTCCAGAACGTCGTCCGTACCGGAGGAATGTAGTCTCCTGGACCATACGTCTGCTCATACTCCGCCTGCAATTCCTTCATGCCTTTGACACTGCCAGAGAACTTGCTATAGGACAGATAACTGAGCAATCCAGGGATTTTGATTTCGCCGGAATTCTCCTGTTTGTTCGGGTCGATAAAGGCTACCACGGTCCATGGTGCAGGGTCTTCCGTCGTCGTCCATGTTCCTTCACTGGCTGCCATTTTCATTGGCTGCGTCTCCACTAGATATTGCGCCTGGAAGTGACCCGAGAAGGCAACCCCCAGTGAGGAAACCAGGCCAATAATGATGGCAATGTTGAACGATTTGCGGAATATTTCCACATCCTGCTTCTTCATTAACTTGTAGGCACTAATCCCGGTTACGACGAATGCACCTGTCATCAGGGCACCAAAAATCGTGTGCGGGAACTCTACCAGCAGTTGACCATTCGTAATCAGTGCAAAGAAGTCATTCATCTCGGCGCGGCCATTATTAATCTCAAAGCCAACCGGATGCTGCATGAATGAATTGGCTGCCAGAATCCAGAGCGCAGACAGGAATGTGCCGACAAATACCAGCCAGATACAAGCTAGGTGCACTTTTTTGGACAAACGATCCCATCCGAAAATCCAGAGTCCAATAAAGGTAGACTCCATAAAAAACGCCAATAAGGCTTCTACAGCCAGTGGCGCACCAAATACATCCCCGACAAAACGGGAGTACTCCGACCAGTTCATGCCGAACTGGAATTCTTGCAGAATGCCTGTGACTACACCAACGGCGAAGTTAATCAGGAACAGCTTGCCCCAGAATTTGGCCATCGTTTTGTAAACTTCCTTACCCTTCACTACGTACAACGTCTCCATAATGGCTACCAGCAGCACAAGACCGATGGACAGCGGTACAAAAAAGAAATGGAAAATCGTTGTGAGCGCATATTGGATACGCGATAACATGATCGGATCCATACCGTTACCCCTTCTTTCTGTTCATATCGCAGTTTTCGTATTTGACATTGAAGCCCCTTCTTCCGTTTCTGTCAGCCAAACACGTATTGATGAACGTATTGTGCCAGATAGACTATTTTATACATGTGACAATTATCACAAACCCTGCCATGACAGCAAAAAAAAGTGACGATGGTCACACAATAGAAAAAAATAAACCTAATCTTTGAGCTTGCCAGCTTCGTCTATTCACGGAAGATGCTCATGTTTGGGACGGAACGCCCATATGTTAGTGTCAGGCATAAAATACGCTGGGCAAAATGGGCATTACATATTGAATTATTGGATTCATTGATATCATTCAAAGCAGCGCCAATCTGATGTTTATCAGGTGGTGATGCTTCAATCCGTGAACGGACAAAATGTAAATCAAGTGAGGTGATTCATCGATGGAAGAGCTGTCTCCGATCCCGGACCCGGAGCCTCATCAAGGGGTAGATGCAGAAGAGCCAAGTACGGACCTGTCTGCCTTTCGTTATATTCTTTTCCCCCGGAAGGGAGGATGGTCTGCTTTTCCCTATCCAGACATCGCTGCTCTGATGGTTGCGGAAGGGCCTGTCTACTATGTCAGCAGTCTGGAGCGCTCCGAGGAAATGCCTGCGAATATCACCGTCATCACGCTTCCCGAAGCAGAACAATTGCTGCAGGAGCCCCGTACGGTTGCTGTGGTTGCTCATCCCTACTGGCTTACCGCCACAGCCTCGCTCCATCCGGAGCTCTGTATTGTACTTCTTCCCGAGCCGGTTGGTGAAGAAGCCGAGTCCCCCTTATGGGAGAGCTGTATTTCAAGACTGGTCGGTATCGCCGATCTGGTGGGCACCACTTCAGAAACACGCTACATGAAGCTGGTATTCCAGGGTGTACGCGCCATCTGGCTGAATGGAGAGGATACCTCTCCTGCTGGTGTCATGCAAAAGGATGACCTCGAGGTCCCTCTCCGGGACTATGAACTGCTATTCCTGCATGCGCTGCGACAGACCCTCTCGGGTGTTCAGGATACGGTCACCCAGCTGCAATGTAGTGTGCGGGCCGACTTCTATCGTCAGCTTCGGTCCAAAGCTGGAGCGCATGAGACGATTTCCTTTTTGCTGGCAGCCTATGAATATGTGCTAGAGGATTCCAGAGCGGCTGCTTCACTCAAGGAGGCCTTCTCCCACGCGGTATTAAACGGGCGCAATGATTGTGTAAGCTCCCACTATCGATTCCTCTCCGCCATTCATGCAAGGGCCGGGGAAATCGAGAATGCGTTGCAGGTGTATGGAATCAGCGCAGGCAACGAGCAGGAACGGCACCATTATGAACAACTCTGTCGCTGGCTGGAGGCCGGAGAGGAACAGCTTGTCCGGGCAGAACTGCTGCGTCTGAATGATGATTATGGAAACGCATTGCACATTTTGGATGAACTCGGAGGCGAAACGGCACGGCATTGGAAATTTCGTATCTATCAGGAGACTGGACGTGTGGAAGATGCATTAGATTTGGTGCATGCAGTGGATATTCAGGATAGCCCCAGCCGACAGGATTATCGGCAATTATCGGGTCTAGCTCTGGCTTTGCGCGGAGAACGTCACGGGGCGGTGAGACAATTTCTGGAGACGGCACTGGAGGATGAAGATGCACTTGCACGAATCGTCGAGATGGATTTGTTGGATCAAGCCGTCCAGCAATTGCTGGGGGAGGTGCCATGATGCTGGACCCAAAGAAGCGTAGACAACATGTGAATGGACCGATGGTGCATAAGGATATACGATCCGAAACAACTCATACTCCTACGGAAACGCTGGAATCGCTGCATGTTGAAACAGAGGGGCAAGGGGATCAGCAGCATGCTGCAAAACACCAGGATACAGACCTATTCAGAGAGCCGTTTTCCGTTCGTCGGGTTCGTAAAAGTCAGGGCAATAAACTGACCGCCATGCTTCAGGTACGTAACGAGCGAGGGCGATATCTGGAGGAAGTGCTGGACGATTTAAGTGAATTTGTGGATGAGATCGTCATTGTGGACGATGCCAGCACAGATGGAACACCCGATATATGCAGAGCCTATCCCAAGGTCGTTCGTCTGGAAGTGCTGGAAAAGCCGTTATTTGCGGAGGAATGGCGATTACGCAATGCACTATGGCAAGCAGCAGCAGGTACCTCGCCGGATTGGTTGCTCTCGGTTGATGCCGATGAGCTATACAGCACGGAAGCGAAGAAAGCGATACGCGCTCTGATTAACCAGGACCATGCGGACTGGATCGCTTTCCGCTTCTACGATATGTGGGGCGGACGAACTCACTATCGGGAAGATGAGCTTTGGGGACTTCACCGACGGCATACCGCTTCTCTGGTTCGATATATGCCGGGTTATCCTTACTTTTATCCTCAGCAAAATCATCATGTGCCTCGCCTTCCCTTACCCTGCACTGTACTGCCCGGAATCAGCACAGAATTGAAAGTCCAGCATCTTGGCTGGGCAGGAAGTTTGGAGGATCGGGTTCGAAAATATTTGCGTTATAAACGAATTGATCCACACGGCGAGTGGGGCAGCCTGGAACACTATGAATCAATTCTTGATCCGGAGCCCCGACTGATTCCGTGGAAGGAGGAGCAGTGAGATGGGCGTGGTCAGCATATTGACACACAGCTTCACCGATGGATATAACCGGGAATTCAGCCGGGTGTTCGGGGGCGGTCTGGAGCGTTACGTTCTTGATTTGTGCAGTGTAATCCGCGGATTGGGACATATCCCCGAGGTTCATCAGTTGTCCTATTTTGAAGCTTTTCATACCCGCACGGAACAGATCGATGTATATGGGTATGCCTACGATATGAATGATGTGCCCGAAGCTTTTGCCCGAATGGCTGCCGCAGCGCGAGGGCCTGTGATCTATGCAAGCTGCCTGTGGCAGCCCATTGCCTACAAGCCGGGCAGCCTCGGTATCTGCCATGGCATTAACTGGGATCGTCCCGCGCTGCCGCTCGAAACCAAGCAGCAAGTTGCTGAGCATATTCAGCTGGCACTGGATGGACTTGTACGCATCGTGTCGGTCGATTCCCATTTTCAGACCTTTTGCCGTGCTGCTTGTACGTTTGCGGATGCCAGTCAGGTCGTGCTCATTCCCAATGCGGTGGATACCTCCTACTTCACACCTGCTCCGCCAAGGCGTACGTTTGAGCCTGAACAGGAAGAAGAATGGCTGGCGGCATGGAAGAAAGATCTTGCAGGCCATGAAGAGCATGCTGAAGCTGCCATCTCGGGGTTGAATGCTGCGTCATCCGTGGGGGAAAGAAACGTTGGAAACGGCATAGTGCGGGCGGACAGATCCGAGGTGACAGTAATCGCTGAAGAACTGGACTCGAGGGATATCCGACAGGGCCACACTGGTCGGCAGCCAAATGAGCTGATGGATGAACATTTGAAGGATCAAGGCGACGACACACCGGCTGCAACTAATGTGAACCCCTCACGTCCTCTGCGCATTTTATATCCACGCCGCATCAGCATGGAACGGGGAATCATTCCGATGATGCTGGCTGCAGACCGACTGCTCGGTGCCTTTCCCGATCTGGAGGTCGAATTTGCGGGAGAGCTGGTTGAAGGCAGTACGGTGGGTCGATCCTTCCGATATTGGCATCGCATGCACCCCCATGCGGATCGAATTATACAGCGCACGTATGATTTTAGGGATATTCGCGAGGCCTACCATCAGGCAGATATCGCGGTGATCCCGACAGTCTTCTCGGAAGGAACATCCTACGCTTGTCTGGAGGCGATGAGTTGTGGGCTTCCGGTTGTTGCTTCCAATGTTGGCGGATTGAATGATCTGATTCAGGATGGCTTCAACGGACTGCTGGTACCTCCAGGGGAAGAAGCGCTGATCGCCGCGCTGGTGCGTCTCGTTCAAGACCGGGCCGAGCGGGAGCGTCTGGGTATCTATGCCCGCGAGACGGCGCTATCCTACGACATCTCCCACTGGCGGCGCAGATGGAGTACGGTATTGGAATCTTTTCTGGCAGAAGCAGGATTAAAGGAGGGAATTCGGGGATGATGGATACGCCAAATGCAACGGATTTCACGGAATCAAGATACATTCGGGAGGGCGACCCCAAAACGGATACATTGGTTTTTCCACTGCATCCTGCGTGGTGGAGCCGTCCGTACGAGTACGAATGGGCACGCCAGTTTGCACGTCAAGAAGACGTCGTACTCGACGCCGCCTGTGGTATATCCCATCCATTCAAATTTTGGCTGGCAGAGCACTGCCGGGAAGTTCATGCCTGTGATTGGGATGAGCGTATTTTGTCCAGAGAAGCGATCCGGCTGGATATCGCTTCTGATTTTGGTGAACAGGCCGCACGCGACCTGCCGGAATTGAGCCTGGACCGACTGCATCTTGCGCAGGCCAATCTGGCTCAGCTTCCGTATGCACCGGAGATGTTTGACAGCGTATTCTGCATCTCCGTGTTGGAGCATCTGGATACAGGCACGATGCTGCGCGCCTTTCGCGAATTCGCCAGGGTGCTGAAGCCGGACGGACGGTTGATAGCCACGTTTGATGTACCCGAGATGCGCCCTGATCTGCTGGAGACCATTATGGCTGTCACTGGACTGACGATCGAAGGTAAGCTGAGCGTGAAAGAACCGGAGGATGCCATCTGGTCTGACATGTATGGCCCGGCAATCCGTTGTTTTCGTGCTGTTATTCGTAAGGAGTAATTGGGATGGATAAATGGGATCACTGATGAGGGCATAGATTGAGATTAACTCCAAATCCTTAAACCTTTTGGATACCGAAGTCATTAGAGATGAACCAGCAGCATGCTGCACTGGTTGACGTATGCTTCGGTGGAGGCTGCGCCGGGTGATGTCAGGCGCAGCAGGGTGTGCAGGCCCGGTGGAATTGTCGCCGGGCTGCCGGAGGCGGCAGGTTGCCGTGCAGTGACTTGGGCCCATTCGGCCCAATCACGCGCCGTGCGCTGCCGCCCGGCGAGCAAAGCGAGCGTGCCCGCCAGTAACATGGCGGGCACTTCGTGCGTGAAGGGCTGCTGCGCGCCATGCGGCGTGCCGAACAGCGCAAGCAGCCCTTCACGCACGCTCGCGGGCGCGCGCAGCAGGCCGCAGCGGGCCGCAGGCGGAAGCGCCGCGAGCAGCGCCGGCGCCTGGCCGGGCGGCAGGGCCTGCAGCAGGCGCAGCCATGCGGCCCAG